>CAZWLD010000004.1:0-82046 GCA_964634685.1 uncultured Anaeroplasmatales bacterium | reverse complement strand
TCTTTTTATTGGCTCTACTCTTTGTTAAATTCTTTACAAAAAGTAATTTAACGACAAATATTAAAAATGTCGATGTCGCCGCAATCAGTAATACCATTGATAATGTTATATAGGATAATAAACCTTTATATATAAAATTAATAGAGGTAATAATTGCCGATATTGTGGTAATTTTTTTCAATTTCTTTTTCATAAAAGATACCTCTTTTTAATTAAATAGTCTATTTACGGATTAAATTTATATCCTTACTTTTATGAAATAATTATAACATTTTACATAAGCTTAATCTACAATTAAAGCATTAATTAACTTTTAGCATAACTAATAAAAGAAGATTCATAACAAAAAAAGTGGATTCATCCACTTTATTTTGTTAAGCTTCTATTTCGACTATTGCAAAGCACCTTTTTTATCTAAAGCTTTTTGTTTCATCTCTGCACGATATTTACTTAATTTATCAGCATTTTCTAAATGATTTTTTCTTAGGATAGGAACGAATTCCTCAAAAGGAACAGGCTTACTGAAAAAATATCCTTGATAAACTTCACAGCCAACATTCTTAACAATTTCTAGCTGTTCCTCTGTTTCAATTCCCTCGGTGACAATATGATAATCTAAAGACCTACCTAAATCCGCAACCGTTTTTAAAATATAAATATTTTTATCGTCCGGCTTGCCTAAAGTCGACGTAAAATCTTTATCGAATTTAACCTCATCTAATTCAAATGATGATAAATAGCTAATCGATGAATATCCAGTACCAAAATCATCTAAGGAGAACCTAAAGCCAACGCCTCGTAATTCTAAAATAGCGCTCTTTACCCGATCCATATTATCAATAAATGATGATTCAGTTATCTCAAAGGCGATATTTTTCGGATTTGTTTGTTTCTTCTTGACGGTTTCTAAAACATATTGAACAAAATCCTTACGCATTAATTGATAAGCCGATAAATTAACTGATAATACAAATTCAGGATCAATTGAAGCGATGATTTTAGCATATTCAAAGCCCTTTTCAAGAATTGTTTTTCCGATATCAACAATCAATCCCATTTCCTCGGCTAAAGGAATAAATTGGGCTGGAGAAACCTTTCCCTCTTGGCCCTTCCATCTAATCAAGCCCTCAGCTCCACAAACAACATTTATTTCGGTATAAACCTTAGGCTGTAGATACAATTCCCATAGCTTTTCATCACAAGCCTTTTTCAAATAAAGCTCCATTCCAATACGGCGTTGGATTTTATTATACATTTCATAATTGTACGCCGCATAAAATTCGCTACTTTCATGCGCAGCCTCACTAGCTAGCTCAAGCTCCTTTAAAATATTCTCATAATTAAGAGTTCGATTTATAACATTTGTAAAACCAATATAAGGCTTTAAATTGATAGTAAAAAATTCATGACGTTGGAAAATATCCAATACTCGTCTTACCATAACACCACATTCTTCATTATTGCAATTTAGGGAAATAATGAATTTATCATTGGAAATATGGTAAAGCTCACCTTTCTTGTCAATGACATTATTCAATTCTGCCACAACCTGTAAGATGATTTCAATCGATTGCTTATAGCCCTTATAATTATACATAACCCGATAATTATCTAAGTTTAGCATTAATAAATGCGTAATCTTATAAGCATTGTTTGTTATATCATATTCAAAGCGATGAATATTTTTAATCTTTGTGTCCTGATTAACTAATCCAAGGGTCGCAATCTTTTTCTCAGCTTCCTCTAATAAATCAGCCTTGATTTTAACAATTTCATCCTTTTCAGATATTGCCTTCGAGTTGGTTTGGCAATAAAAGATAAAGAAAGACAAGCTAACAAATAACGATAAGAAAAGCTTAGCTAGGGCGACAATTTCCGGATTTCTTCCTTTTCCTAAAAATGAAATCGAGCACAAGACAATTGCGGATCCAATTGAATACATCAAGCCAATTCCATAGTCCTTCTTTTGAACAAGTATTTTTATCATAACAATGATAGCTATTAAAACATAAAAAAGCGTAACTCCGATTGAAGGATAATAAAAATCAATTTCAAAATAAAGTAATGGAACATATGTACCAATTACCCCAGCTACAATTAAAAATAATGCCAAAAAGTGGAGCTTTCGATTTTTAAAATAAACAAATAAGCAAATCATTAACACCGATAAAAAACCTATAACTATTGGAAAAAATAAACCACTAAAAATACTACTCTGAGGTTTAATTCTTTCGATGCTGTATAACAAAATAAAACCAGCGGTCGCCGCAAAAACAATCGAAAGAGCAATAACATCATTCAAATATTTATTTTTATGCTTCTTTGCGTTATCAAGAGATAAGTATACGATATTAATACATAACCATGTTGATACTAACGCCACATATAAGTTGTCTATTCCACCAAGAAAGCTAGCATTTGCGAGAAACATAAAACCACCACACTCTCTATACTACTATTATAATATATTTACAAATTAAAAAAAAGAGAAAAGCTTATCTTTTCTCAATTTTTATTTCTTGACCATCGTACTTGACGGTAATATGATTATGTGGTTCTATTTCCGAAGCAATAATCTTGCGAGCGATTATTGTTTCAACATTTTTTTGGATGAAACGCTTAATTGGTCTTGCGCCAAATTCAAAGCTAAATGATTCACTTAAGATATAATCATGAACCGACTTATCAAAATCAACCGCAATATCCTTTTCTTCCAAACGCTTCTTTAAATCATTTAACATCTTATCAACAATCTTTCCAGAAACTTCCTTATCAAGAGGATTGAAAACAATGATTTCATCAATACGATTTAAGAATTCAGGTTTGAAAGTTTGATGGAGTAATTTATTGATATTATTCATCGTTTCACTATCACGATTCAATAAATATTCACTACCTAAATTTGAAGTCATGATGATAACAGTGTTTTTAAAATCAACAGTTCTTCCTTGCGAATCGGTAATACGACCATCATCTAGAACCTGAAGTAAAAGATTGAAGACATCAGGATGGGCCTTTTCAATTTCATCAAATAAAACAATTGAATAAGGATTACGTCTAACAGCTTCCGTTAATTGTCCACCTTCCTCATAGCCGACATATCCAGGGGCAGCACCAATCAAACGTGATACCGAATATCTTTCCATATATTCACTCATATCAATACGAATGATATGCTTTTCGGAATCAAACAAAGCTTCCGCAAGACTTCTTGCGACCTCCGTTTTACCAACACCAGTAGGACCTAGGAAGAGGAAGGAACCAATCGGACGATTAATATCCTTGATTCCAGCTCGTTGACGGATAATCGCATCACTAACAAGCTCTAAGGCTTGGTCTTGGCCAATAACTCGTTTCTTTAACGTATCCTTTAAAGATAAAAGCTTCTCACGATCGCCTTTTACTAATTTACTTACGGGAATATTAGTCCATTTAGAAATAACGCTCGCAACCTCCTCATCAGTAACGACTTCACTTAAGAGCTTATTATCATTTTTTTCATTTTCTTCAAGCTGCTTTTCTAAGGATGGGATAATCGAATATTGAATCTCACCGGCTTTTTGATAATTACCACTTTGAAGGGCATTATCCAAATCATATTTGGCTTTTTCAAGATCCTTTTTGATTTGTTTAGATTTCGCAATAACAGCCTTTTCTTCCTCCCATTGCTTCTTCAAGGAGGCTTCCTTTTCTGATAAAACCTTTAATTCATCTAAGACTTTATTTAATCTTTCCTTTGACAAGGCATCCTTCTCATTGATTAATACAGTTCTTTCAATCTCTAGCTGCATCTTTTGACGCGTTACTTCGTCTAATTCCTGTGGCATTGAATCAATTTGAATACGAATAGAAGCACAGGCCTCATCGATTAAGTCGATAGCTTTATCCGGTAAAAAACGATCAGTAATATAACGATTAGATAAAACGGCAGCATTAACAATCGCATTATCCGTAATTTTTACACCATGATAGGTTTCAAATTTTTCCTTTAAGCCACGAAGAATACTGATAGTATCACTAACTGATGGTTCCGTAACTAAAACCTTTTGGAATCGTCTTTCCAAAGCCGCATCCTTTTCAATGTATTGACGATATTCATTTAAAGTCGTCGCACCAATGCAGTGCAATTCACCACGGGCAAGCATCGGCTTTAGCATATTTGAGGCATCCAAGGCACCTTCAGTTTTACCAGCACCAACAATAAGGTGGATTTCATCAATAAATAAAATTATTTCACCATTTGATTCCTTTATCTTATTTAAAACCGCCTTCAAACGTTCCTCAAATTCACCACGGAATTTCGCTCCGGCAACCAAGGCTCCCATATCTAGCTCATAAATCGTCTTATTTTTTAAGCTAACTGGAACATCATCGCGAACAATACGAGCCGCTAAGCCTTCCACAATTGCTGTTTTACCAACACCGGGTTCACCTATTAAAACCGGGTTATTCTTTGTCTTTCGCGACAAAATCTTTATAATATTACGAATTTCCTCGTCACGACCAATTACCGGGTCAATTTTTCCATCCTTAACTAATTGAACAACATTTCGACCAAATTTTTCAAGTACATTTTGATCATTTTCATAATCTTGCATTTGCATATTATTCATAGCAATTCCTCCTTTAGCACTCTTTATCCCTAAGTGCTAACTATATTATATCACTTTTCTGGCACTTGTCAACATAGAGTGCTAAAAAAACAAAAAAAATAATGAGCCAAGCTAATGGCTCATTACAGGAAGGGAGAGGAAAATCAACTAAAATCTAGTTGAGGCAACCAAAAGATTGGTTGTTGCCTCTATTATAAAAGAATTTTATCAAAATAATATCTTATAAAAATGTTATTTTTAACACAATTAATAAAATAACGCGATGTACATCAAGGACATTGTAAATAAAAATCCCCAAATGCAATTTAATAATTTAGCCTTCTTAGACACCATCGTAAATATAACGGTGTAATATCCTAATGGTACTAAAGCCACCCATGCGATGGCCGAAAAAGGAAATCCATTTTTAGGTAAATAAGCAATAAAAATAATTACTGGTATCAATATTAACAAAGAAACCGAAAGAATCATTGCATACTTCTTTTGCTTTTTATCTAAAACCTTATTTTCTCCATTCCATAAATATTCACCAATTTCAACGCCAAAGAAAGCTGCCATTTGAATACCAATCATCGATACAGCCAAAACCAAGGCGATTGCGCCAATGAAAGGGACCATTGCTTGCCACATAATACCACTCCTTGCATAACTATGATATCACATAATTATGGGAAAATAAATTAATTATTTGGCAATTTGATTTTTGCCATGGGTTTTTGCGTAATAAAGCTTAACATCGGCTTCATTAATGAATTGCTCAACCGTTTGCCCATCCTTATAGGTGGCAACGCCACCACTACAGGTAACCTGGCGAGAAATTCCACATCTTTCTTCAACAACATCTCTAATTTTATTAGCTAAAGTTAATGAATTATCTAAGCTTGTATTAGGCATAACCACAACAAATTCTTCACCACCATAGCGGCTTGGGAATATTAAATCATCGCTAAATCCTAATAAAATGTGACCAAAATTAATCAACACGTTATCGCCCTCAACATGACCGTATTGATCATTTACAGACTTAAAATTATCAATATCAAACATCGCAATTGACAAAGGATATGAATCTTTGTTTTCAATATAATAGGTCAACGCATCCATTAGATAACGTCTGTTATAAACCTTAGTTAACGGATCCTTTTTTAATAAATTATCAATACGAAGCCTTTCTTTATTGTTCTGTTTAATTAAGATTCGGAAAATATAACCAGCAATGATACTGGAAATAATCAATCCCGCGGCTAAATTGACAAGTCTAACAATTGAAGAATCGATTACCGGAATAATATTAGGATAGTGGATAGATAAGTAAAACAAATAGATATAAAACAAAACCTCAATGAAGGTAATTAAGACAACTACTATTCCATCTAATACAATCATTGAAAACAAAATACCAATCAAAAAAAACATCGGTACGGCTCCGCTTATTCCACCACTTGTGAAAAATAAGCTTGGAAATAAAATTAAATTAATCGTCAAGGATAAAAAGGTCGTACCAATCTCATATTTCTTCGTCATCGTAACCGCAAGCATTAAAGCTAAGATGAGAACTGAGCAAATAGTTGAAGTCACCCAGGTATATAGATCAAAGCCTGAAGCTATCGCAATAATAATGGCAATGACCGAAATCATTAGGGTTCCGGTTCCGACGGTATTAAACATTTTGATTCGCATATTCAAATATTCATTGTTTCGATCTCGTAATTTCTTAACCATAGTACAACCTCCCTTTAGAAAAATAAAAAATCCAGTTACCCGGATTTGCAATTAAAAATTTTTAATGAAAAAAATTTGCAACCGGCTATCATATCTTTACGATTTAGATCCTATGGCTTTGCGTCCTTAGTTTTCACTAAGTTTGCCAATATTAAAATGTAAACGTTATCTCTATCTTTAGTATATATCACAATTGCTAAAAATGCAACTACTATTTGGTTTTTTCAAAAAAATAAAGGGATGTTAACTCATCCCTATCAATTAAGATGTTGTATTATTATCTGTTTTGTCATTATGAGTCGTATTTTGAGTTGTTGTATTCTCTGTAGTTGTCGTAATAATAGGATTTTCCGTTGTTGGATTAACAAACGTCGTTGTTGTTTGCATCGGGCCACAGGCTCCTAAAATAAACATTGACACAACACCTAATAATAATGCCAAAAAGACTTTTATTTTTTCCACTAAAAACACCTCAATCATATTATTGACATTATGCGGTTTCATATTTGCGGAAAATTATTGAATTTTTTTTAAAATGATATATAATAAAAAAAGTTTGAGGGTGAGAATATGTTATATTCATTGATTGTCTTTATCTTGACATGTCTATTATTAATAATTGCTATTTTAAAAAAACCAAACATAAAAATCGGTAAATTCCATATCGAAACATTTTTAATTGTGTCCCTTGTTGGAGCTTTGTTTATTATCATTCCCGGGATTATTCCTTTTTCCTATGTTCTTGATAATATCTTTGCCAATTCACCTATTAACCCAATCAAAATTCTTATCATTTTAATATCGATGGCAATGCTCTCGATTACTCTAGATGAAATGGGCTTCTTCAACTATATCGCTATTAAATCCATCAACCTTGTCAAAGGATCGCAATATAAATTATTTTTTATTCTATATATTCTAATCGCTATTTTAACTATTTTTACCAGCAATGACATTGCTATTTTAACCTTTACTCTTTTCATTTGTTATTTCGCAAAGGAAGCCAAAATCAATCCTATTCCGTATCTTGTAATGGAATTTGTGACTGCCAATACCTATAGTATGCTTTTTATCATCGGAAATCCCACCAATATCTATTTAGCTACCAAAAGTAACATTAGCTTTTTTGCTTATTTCCAAACAATGCTCATTCCTACTATTATGGCCGGATTAACATCCTTAGTTATCCTTCTTCTATTATTTCATAAGCAATTAAGGCAAAAATTTGAGGATGTTAAAATCAAACAAATTGAGCTTCATAGTAAACCCATCACAATTATAACAATCATTCATCTTTTTATCGCAACCATCCTTCTTGCCATATCAAGCTACATTAACCTAGATATGTGGATTATTGCCCTCTTTGCCTTATTAAGTCTAACCACCATTCTCATCTTCTATTCGGTTATTACGAAATCAAATACGGTCATTAAAAGAGTTTATCTGCGACTTCCTTACAATTTAGTTATCTTTGTTCTCTCAATGTTTACTTTAGTGTTAGCCTTAAAATATCACAATGTATTCACCTATATCCATCGCTTTCTTTCATCTTTAGCCACTAATAAGCTAAACACCATCCTCGTCTATGGCCTATCCTCAGCCCTTTGCGACAATATCATCAACAACATTCCGATGTCTCTTGCCTATTCATCATTACTTGAGCTTGTTTCTTCAAATCTAAATCCTGCCATCTATGCGACAATCATCTCTTCAAATCTTGGAGCCTATTTAACTCCGATTGGCGCCTTAGCTGGAATTATGTGGATGAACATCCTAAAAAATCAAAATATCAAATATTCATTTATGGACTTTGTCAAATATGGCATTTTGATTACACCACCAGTATTAATGTCTGCTCTCCTTGGGCTTTATCTAATCTAGTATACATTGTATCTACATAATGAATAGATTTACGTTTGCTTTTATGTTAAAACAAAGATGTGTTATTTATGAAAAAAATTAGTTTGTCGTTGTTATTATTTTTTATGTCTTTGTTTTTTTTAAGTGGATGCAATTATGAAAAAAAGTATTTAGATGCAAATTTTTCCGGAAGCCTAAATGTTGAGAATGTTTCTTTTGTTCGTAAGGATAGCTTTTATAATGTCGTACACAACAACAAGGAGATAGGTTATTTAGAGTTTAGCCATCCAACCAACTGTTGTAATCAATTACCAATAGCTTTTTTATGACAAACCCTATATTTTGTGGTCGCTCGATTATCTACAAAATATAAGGTTTTTTTTATAAAAAAATCACCTTCAAATTTGTCTTGAAAGTGCATATTGAAGAAAAAGGCTTATACAGCCTTTGACTTTTTTCTCCATATTAATTAAAAAATAATTTTCATAATGATATTAAAAAAATTCCTTATAATATAACAACAGCTTAGATAATCTTTAAGCTATACCGCTTTCCTTTGTAATTAAATACTTGATTATGCCTTTTGACGGGACTTAATATACAAATCAATATCATTAACAATATATTTTGTTCCTGTCGTGCACAATACCTCATAAAAGGATTTAATATATTCACAAACAGAATACTGATTGAATAGGTTAATCGCTTCTTTCCCAGTGATTCCTTTATATTTTTTATATTCTTCGATACAAAGAACAATAAATGGTAATTCTTTACTCATGTCCTATTCCTCCGGATACTCTATTTTTCCTGTTTCTTTTTCACATTTCCACATCATGTATAAAGTTAGAGGACTATAATGCCACATCTTTGTTTCTTCTGAAGACAACAAATCATATACAGTTGAATGATAAAATTCATTCAAGGCTACCATTTCTTCTAGTCCTTCTTTGTTAACTATTAAAGATATGATTTGCGGAATCAAGGCGATACTTAAGATTGAACAAAATTTTTCATCCATATAGCCACACCTCTTTTGCCTCAATAAATTTCAATAGTTCAAGAGCTTCTTTTGTCGCAAATACATATTGATTAAATAACTTCTTAACTCTCAATGCTTCAAGCGCCTGTTCCTTGGTTAATAAACCAGCTTGATAGACTTGTAATGTTCGATATACATCATCATTTGCAACTAATGTTTCTATAACATTAAATAAAAAAGTCTGACATTCATAAATTAAATTTCATAACTATTATACCCCACAAATAAAAGATATTCAATTCTTATTGGAGGATATAAGTATATCAGAGTAGTTAAATTTATCCAAGAAAACTAAAATCCAACAAGACAGGATTATGATCACTATATTTGAATGATTCATACTCACTACCATAAGCGATATTGGTGACGGCATTTATTTTGATATTATCTGAGATAATAAAGCCATCCACAACAATTGAATAATTAACTCCTTCCGTGTATGGCATATCGGTCGAACGGCAGGTTGGATAAGAATTTGAAGAGGCTACACTATATCCTTTAGGTAAATCTTCCCTCGGAAATGTTCCAACCCAATTTGGAATCTTTTGTTCAGTCGCAAAAAGATTTTTAGAATCGGCAATGTCATGATTAAAATCGCCACCGGCAATGACATAATTGCCCTTTTCATATTCTTCCTTTAACACTTGATTCAATAAATTCATTTGTAAAGCTCGAATTTTTCCACCCTCATCATAAGCTGACATGTGAATATTTATCAATACTAATTCTTTCCCATTAAAGCTAATTCTTGATATTTGAAAACAACGATCAAGATCAAAAAATTTCGTTGGCCAGCTATTATCTAAAGGAAATTGATAACGCGTTGAAGAATCAATTTTGTATTTTGACATCGTTAAAATACCCGAATTCATCGTTCCAATCGGATTATTAAGCGGATAAAACAAATAAGCTGAATGGCTATTAATCGCATAGGAATTTGCGTAATCATTAAAGGTATTTGTAAATAAATCGACCTGATTGACATTTCGACTTCGATGAGACTTAGTATCAATTTCTTGAATAAACATAAAATCAGGATTTATTTCTTGAATTAAGGAAATGGCTCCATTAGTGTTTTCTAAAACAATATCTTTACTGCGTGCTCTTGAATATTTACCAAATGTTTTTCTTCCATCAAGCATTTCTCCCGAATCCATAAAGAATGAAAAATCTCGATTATAAGCTCCAAAGCCGATATTATAGGTTAATATTTGATAGCTTTCCTTCTTTTCTAATTCACTTTGATTATTTTTTATTTCAAGCGATAAATTATCTTCAATTCTTGAATATTGAAGAGTAATATATAAAGCATAGCCACCAACTACCAACAACAATGTCAAAACAATAGTTGTGATAATAATTATTATCTTTTTAATCATAATATCGTCTCCTTAATCTTTTTTAACAATTTTTGATAAACATTATCTACCATCCATTTTTCATTAGGAAGCTCAATAAACTCTTCAAAGTTCATCCATCTTAGACCTTTATTTTCATCCGCTTTAACCTTTAAAGGCTTTTTATCATCGGCTTCAAGTAAATATGTTACATTCAAATGCAAATGCGAAGGAACATATTTACCTCTTTTATAGTGTCCATCGACAGTTAAACATTCAAGAGAAAATATATCTTTACTCAAAACAAAAAAATCATTAATTCCGGTTTCCTCCTTCGCTTCCTTAAGCGCAACCAATAAGCAATCCTCTTCACCATCATTATGTCCGCCTAGCCACGACCATGAATCAAAAATATTATGATAGCACATTAAAATTCTGTCATGTTTTTGATTTAATACAATACAGCTTGTGGTCAAATGAGCAACCAAATTAGTTCGCAATAAATAATCCGGATTCTTGTTTATAAAATCAAGAATCAATGCTTTATCAGCTTCCTCAAGCTCATTATATGGCTTGTATTCCTTTATCTTTTCATATATCATTTTTTTCACCTACAATATCTTTTTTATTTCCTCTAAGGAATTAACAATGTAATCTATATGAATATTTGGAATCTTTTCTTGATATTTATTAAACCAAAGCGTTTTAATTCCCGCATTAATTCCGCCTTTTATATCAGCGGTTAAGGAATCACCGATAATAATAACCTCATCTTTATTTAAACCCTCAAGACATATTTGAAAAAATTCCTTACTTGGCTTCGAATAGCCAATATCAATTGAAGTAAATATTTTATCGATAAATGGCGTCATATTAGCTTTTTCTAATCTTTTGTGCTGTTGGCGATTGGTGGCGTTAGATACAACATATATTTGATACTTTTCATGCAAATATTTAAGCAAGGAATTTGCCCCCAAAACAGGAATCGAGCTTTCCTTTAAATATTTCACAAAATGCTCCTCAAAGGCAATATAATCACCTTCAAGGCCAATACTAGCAAAAATAATCTTCCACCTTATTTGATGAAGCTCATCGATTGTTAGGGTTTTGTTTTCAATCATCTGCCAAAGCTTGTCATTTTCTCGATGAAAAACATCATAATATTCATCCTTATAGAGAAAATTAAAATCAAGCATTGATTGCTTTATTGCCCCAATACTGCATTCCTTAAAATCCAAGATAGTATCATCCACATCTATTAAAACTGTTTTAATCATTACTTCTCCTCCAGTGACTTTATCTTGTATCGATAAAGATAAATAAAATAAGCTATTTCAACAATTGAGGTAATCACCCACGAAAAAATATAAAGCAAAAACAAGGACTCCGCTGTTTTATAATAAGCAAAAACTGTATAAACCCAAATAACCCGGAAAACACAAGAGCCCAAAATAACAATGATTGTCGGAATCAAGCTATGTCCAAGTCCGCGGGAGGCCGCAATCGAGGCATCCATAAATGATGAAACGGCATAGGAGCATCCCATAATATATACTCTTACCATTCCCGCTTCAATTACTTCTTGTTTATTCGTAAACAAAGACAAAAAATTACGTCCAAATACCACCAATAAAAGACTTAAGATAGCACCGATTCCAAAGGAATATACAATCGAGATAAAATACGACTTGAGAATTCTTTTTTTCTTTCTAGCCCCATAGTTTTGACTTATATAGGATGAACCAGCCATATAGAAGGCGGCCATCGCATCATATATCAAGGCATCAGCATTTTGACTAGCGGCACAACCCTCGACCATGACCGAATCTAAGCTATTTACTCCCGATTGAATAAATAAATTAGCAATCGCAAAAATTGCACTTTGAATACCTGAAGGAATACCTAAAGCTAAAATTTCCTTAGTTTGTCCTTGATAAATACGAATATCCTTAAGAGATAAATGAATTATTCCCTTTTCTCTCATCAAGGAAATAATGACTAATAAAGCGGATAAATATTGCGAGACAACCGAGGCAATCGCAACTCCATCAACGGACATTTTTAGGCCTAAAACGAAAAATAGATTCAAGCAAATATTTATAACTCCAGCCCCAAGCAAAAAAAACAAGGGCTTTTTCGTTTCACCATAGGCACTATAGGTCGCATTTCCAAAATTATATAAAGCTAATCCTGGCATTCCTAAAAAGAATATTTGAAGATACAGTGTCGCACCATTAATGAATTCAGGCTTTGTATTAAGTAAAACTAAAAGGGAATGCGAAAAGATAACCCCTAGCAATAAAATAATTATTCCCATAAACAAGCATAACAAGAAAGATGTATGAATGGAATGATGAATAGATTCTTTATCATTTTTTCCAATGTTTTTCGCCACAACCACATTGACACCATTGGCCATACCAATCAAAAAGCCAATAAATAATGTTACAAGAGTAGCGGTTGAGCCGACCTCACCCAAAGCGGTATCGGTCGAAAATTTTCCGACCACGGCAATGTCAGACATATTAAATAATACCTGCGCTAAATTAGAAAGGATTAAAGGAAAACTAAACAAAAGCATTCCCTTCCAAATATTACCATTTATTAATCTTTGTTCATCCTTATACATAAAATCACTTCTTTATCGGATATTCCATAACTGTTTTTAAGGGCTTCATCCCCATTTTTTTATAAAAGGCCATTGCCCCTTCATTAAAACTCCAAACATTTAAGGTAATCGCATCACATTTTAAATCAATTGCTCTTTCTTTGACATAGGAAAATAAAGAGGAACCGATATGATTGCCTCTATTCCCTTCTAAAACACATAAATCATCTATATATAATTCCGTTCTACTAGCTAAGATATTATCATCTTTGGTTTCTTTAATTATACAAAAGGCATAGCCTAATATTTGATTATCGTCATAAACATAAATCGGCCTTTTATTATCATTGATAATTTCTTCTAATTCTTCTTTAGTATATTTCGTTCCAATGTTAAAAATATCTGGTCGGCCTTGATGGTGAATTAAATTAACCTGCTTTAATAAATTAATTATTTCTGGTATATCATTTTTATTCGCTTCTCTAATCATTTTCTCACCTAAATTTCTCTTCCTAATTATACATTATTTTTATAAAAAAGAACATAGCTATATAAAAAAAGCTTTCCCATTTTCATATTGGGAAAACTTTTTTTATACAGAAGTAAAGTGATGGCAGAAATCCACCATCACTTATTAACAATCTTATTAACTATTTAGCATTGAAGTACTAACTAAAACTATATAATTAATCCCCATTTTTAGTTATCTAAATCAAGATAGCAACCACTACCAATAAAATATTTCTTATTATTAAATGAAGTATTCTCTTTTGTTAAGCTAATTTTACCGCTATTATCAAATACTTTAACACTAATATTTACAGTATCACCAGCTTCAAGTCCTGTCTCATTAGTTAGCGAAAATATCCAAGTTTTAAATCCAAATCGATTAGAAAATATTCCTTGAGAAGCCTTGAAGGTAATATTCTTTAGAATAACAGAATGATTAATTGTAATTGTTCCAACGCTACCATCTTTTTCTACTAAAATATAGTTTGATGAATTTTCATTTTCAACTAAAGTAATAGTTTCTTCACCTTGAACAGTTCCCTTTAAACGCAAGACATATGAATCTCCTTCTCCCCAATCACTGGAATTATCTCCTGAAATATTTACAAAAACGGACTCACCAGCCACAATTCCATCAGCTTCAGTTAAAACAAAATTTGTTCTTCCGGCTGTTTCATCATAATATGTTTGTAAATCAAGATTAGTTAAAACCTTTTGATTAATTGTAAGTGTTCCAACATAGTCACCAGTAAGAGTCAAGACATAGTTTGCGTACTCACCTTCCTCAACAAAGGAAATAGTTTCATCACCAACAATGTTGTCAGCTAAGGATAATGTTAATTCGGTCAAAGCATCCCAGCTTAGAGCATTACCAGAGATTACTACTCTTACATCATCATCCTCAAATATTCCATCGGCAGCTGTTAATACAAAATTAGGTCTTCCTTTTTCGCCGTTATATTCCGTTACTAAATTAAGATTAGTTAATTTCTTCGGAACAATCACTGGTTTAACCTCTGTATCTAAGACATAATTTAAATGAGCTTTACTATTATGAGCAATACAAGCTGCTTCGTCAATTTTAAATACACTTAAATTTGAACCAACATAAATATTATCAAAGCAGAAATTGATTGCAACATAATCACCTTCTACTTTATTTGTAGATTTAAAGCCATTATTAGAATAAGTATCACCGATTTCCCAAGTAAGATTTGGGTTTAAATAATTTGGATTTCCGTATGCATATGTTTGACCATAATACAATGTACGTCTTGAAATATCAAAGTTAACAACAAATGAAGCTTTACTAACATTATTTGTTTCAGCCATTTCAACCTTCACTGTATAATTTCCAGCATCCTTTGGTGCTTCAGCAAGCACATAATCAGGATGATCAGTTGTATAATTATACCAAGTGATAGTGTAGCTTAGATCATCACTATTTCCAGTAATATCCGAATCACTTAAAGAAACAGCTTCGCCATCATAAACTTTATCTAAAACCTTTGTAACTTCAATTTCACCAAATTTTGTGAAAATAAGAACATCAACTGAAAGGGTTGCTTCCTTCCATTCAGCAGTTCCTAAAGTCTTTAGTAATAACTTATAAGTTCCAGCATCAACAGGTACATTTTCAATCTTCGTAGCGTTGCTTTCACCATCAACCTTATACCATTCAGCTACTGGAGTTGCGCCATTAGAAACAACTACATCAGCGATATTAAAGGCTACCGGAGTACCATCATATGTCTTATCTAATTCAACATCATAAGTAATGGTTACATCCTTAGCTGGAGGGGCATCAGTCTCTTTTTCTTCAAGAACAAATCCACAAACAGTACATTCCTTATGACTGTTACCTTTAACACCATAATCTGGTTCATTATCAACAATCCAATCACTAGAAATATGAACTGCGACATTCATTTTTTCACCGCATTCACATAAATTCCAGTGATTTGTAGCATCTTTCTCCCAAGTACTTCCAGCCACATGAGTGTGGTCAATTGCTGGAATCTCTTCCGTTTTTTGGTAATTACATACGCTACAGGTATAAGTTTTTACACCCTTTGTACCAATACCTGGTTCAACTGTAACTACTCCTTCATCAAATGTATGGGCAGCCACATCCATTTTTTCACCACAGGTACATAAAGTCCAGTGATTTGTAGCATCTTTCTCCCAAGTACTTCCAGCCACATGAGTGTGGTCAATTGCTGGAATCTCTTCCGTTTTTTGGTAATTACATACGCTACAGGTATAAGTTTTTACACCCTTTGTACCAATACCTGGTTCAACTGTAACTACTCCTTCATCAAATGTATGGGTTGCAACATCCTTCTTTTTATCGCAATTTTTATCTTCGCAAGCATGCCAATGATTTTCGGCATCAGAAGACCAATTTTCGTTATATTTGTGCGATTTGCCACAACCAGTTAAGGTTAATCCAACGATTAACATTGCCATAATGGCTAAGCTTAAAATTGATTTCTTTTGCATAATCTTCTTCCTTTCCTTTTATTTTTGGTAAGACTTAAATATTCCGCTTGATGCTGATCCAAGGGGTAGAAGAGTTGTAGTAGACTCTTCAATTTTCGAACTAACATTAGCAGTTATTGGAGCTACAGGAGTACCTCCATTCGCTTCAAAAGTAATTGTTGCGGTTTTTTGAATAGTCTCTGTCTTTTCAATTGGAAAATAAACATATGATTTATATCCACAGGTAGTACAGGTATAGACCTTCAAGCCATTTTTTCCGCTATCCGCAACGGCTAAAACCGTACCATTATCAAAATTATGTGGTCCCCTATTAACTTCTTCTTCACAATTTCCTTCACTACATACTTGATAATGATTTTCCTCATCAGCTTCCCAAAGATTATAGGAATGGTCATGAGCAGTAGCATCGGCAGCTATTTTTTTTTTGCAATGGCTTGCTTTTCACCACAACCAACAAGGATAATCGAACAAATCATCATAACTAAAGTCAAAGCAAAAACTAATTTAACATTTTTTATAAAATAACTTTCTTACAATGAATCGAGGATATCAATCATATAATCCATACTAACCGATTCATAAAAAAATGAATCAATGATTTTTTCTTCTTTTGCTTGTTTAATCTTATAAGCTATTTCTGGATCTGAAACATTATCACACAACAAAGCAATTTTAATTTTCGGATTTTGTTTTTTTACCTTATCAATGGTTTCAAGACGAACATTGATATCTGAACCAACGCGATTAACATCCATCAATAAAAGGTTAGCAAAAAAAGCATCACAGGAATTGACAACGTCATCTGTTTTATATGAAGGAACTGATTGAACTAAATATCCCACTTGCTTTAATGCATTTTTAACAGCATCATTAACTAAGGAATTGCTTATTGATAATATCACTCTTTTCATTACAATTTTCTCCTTTCTTTAGATTTCACCTTATTTTATCATCAATAAAAAAAAGAGAGGAGTTACATTTGTAACCCCTTCCTTCATTTTATTAAAGTTTATATCAAAAAATATATAAATAATAAAATAATCGGAGTAAATCTTTCAGCAAAAAGCTTCCTTTGTATAATGGAATTGACATAAACAACTGATTACCAAATACGAAGGGATTGTATGCATAAAAAAGGTTCTACCCTTTTTAATTCCATAAAACATTTTGATTAAACTTCTTTCTATTGAATAAGATGTCGATAATAATTTCAAATTATTTAACACCATAAAAAAAGAATCCTCCTTGTTGGGGACTCTTTATTACAATTAGTTCATTAATTCTCTTTTCATTTTAGATATAAAAAAATCATCATAAAAATTTATTGACGAATTTACTACTAAAAAACGCTCAAAAAGGATATTTTGCTCATTAGGCAATTTATTTTTATGAGCCAAATAAATCAATCCATACTCAAATTTCCTATCCAAAAATACAGGTTCTTCACAGTGATATAAAACATCTAATTCTTTTCTTTCCAAGAATTTAAAATCTTGTTGTACACTTTTATATAATTCAATTAACAGCAATGAATTATCAACATCAATTCTATCGCTATAATCTTCGATAAAAGAATATAAAAGTTCATAATCTTTATTGATTATCCCTTCCACAATTTTTGGTTTCATCCACTCATTTGTCCATTCAGACAACGTCGAATTAGAAAAACAATAATTTCGAAACTTAGTCGAATTAGATAATCCATTACGATCAATTGAAGACATCTTACAATCATTTAGAAAAAAATATTCTTTTGCCGTTTCTTTTGTGAGTTTAAATTAAGATATATCCTTTACCATGCTTTATCAACCCTCCAAAAAGGACCTACGAGATATATACCTCATAGATCCTTTTTCAAATCGATTTTACTTTTTAAAAACTGCTAGAAGGTCTGTGAACTTCTTTTTCTTAATACCAAACCAAAAAATAGAAAATCCTCCGATTCCGATAACAACAACACTGCCAATTACAATTCCAGCAATGGCACCACCAGAAAGTCCTTTTGATTTTATATCCTTATAAATCGCTGTAAGTGTAACATTTTCGGTTGCGTTGAAGGTATAGCTTGAATCCTCACTTAGGATTGTTTCTCCACCATCCTTACTCCAGCCTTTAAATTCTTTTCCTTCTGGAGCTGAATCCGCAACAACTGTAACGGAACCATTCTTGTCAACTGTTACACTTGCGCCACCATTAACTTTTCCTCCATTAACTGTTACAGTGATTTGTTCGATAAGGGCATCAACAGGAGCGGTTTCACTATATCCACAAATTGTACATTCACGTTTCTTTTCACCAGCAACACCAACCTGTGGCTCTACTGTAACCGTCCAATTGCCAAAGGAATGCTCCTCAACATTAAGCTTTTCGGTACAACCATTAATTGTACAAATATGCCAATGATTATCATTATCATAATGCCATTCACTATCAGCTGTATGAGTATGGGCTGGTCTTTCATATCCGCAAACATTACAAGTTGTATCTACATCATTATCATAAACATGATCTTCAATATCAATTTTTTCTCCACATATACAGAAATGGTAATGACTTGTTGCATTATGTGTCCATACTGTATCATTTGTATAATGTAATTCATAATTTGATGTAATAGTTACATTGGAATTTGCGACAATAAACTGAGCATTTTTAGCTTTATCGTTAGTAAAGGATCCATAGCCATCTTTAGTCCAGTTTTTAAAATGATATCCTTCGCTTGCCTCTATAGCCGCAAGATCAATAGTTTGACCTACTAAATAATAATCTGTTGTTTCAGTTCCATTAACAATAGTTACTTCTGAATAAACATCAAGGACTTTTGTGGCAAAGACTTCATTATCGCCATTGGCAACTGCTTTTATCGTAATGGTTGAATTAACCTCGTTTGCTGCTACTGTTAATACACCATCAGACGATATAGTTGTACCTGTCGAACCGCCTTCTACAATCCACTTAATCGTGTTATCAAAAGAACCTGTGCCAATAACTTTTGCCTTAAAATTATAACTACTTCCTCTAACAATCATTTCATCAGTTCCTGATGAAAATCCTAATTCAACACTATTAATCTTGTTAGCAAAAATAACTTCTCCATATTCAGATATAGCTCCGCACACTGAGCAATGCCTATCACCAGTATATCCATTTGTTTCTTCAGTTGCAGGATAATAACCTGTTAATTCACCATCTTTATCGTGTAAAGCTTCATTACCATGAGCAGTACATAAAGCATCCTTACATGGATTCCAGTGCTTTTCATCATCATGTTCCCATTTTGATGTATCAAAATTATGGTCACTTACAACAAAAGTAACTTTTGCGGAAACTTGGATTTCACCTGAAAATCCTGGTAATTCTGGTGTACCTCTAAATGTTATCGTCACGGTGTATGTACCAACTGATAAGCCATCCTTAGGTTTGATACTCCAGCTTGTGTTTGTTTCACCACCATTAATTAATGATGGCACACTATCATATGTTAAAATAAAATAACTTTGACTACTGAGATATACTGAACTATTAGAAATAATTTTTATATTTCCAGTACCTGTATTATGAATATTAATAGGAACGGCAGTAACTGATTCATATCCAGGTTTAACGGTACCAAAATCGATATCATCAACAGTAGCACTATAGGTTGGCGCAACAACCGCACCAATATTGACAATGATGTATTTTGTGTATCCACCCTTATCCATTACCTGAATCGTACAGGTTGTAGCTTCACTTACTCCTCTACCAGATGAGCATAATTTGTTATCAACAATTCTAAGACCTGTTTGATTACCATTTGCAACACTATATATTGTATAGGTATATTCTCCACTACCACCAGTTGCGACAAAAGGAGCTGAATATGCCTCATTACCATATACAATCTCTGGAATATCATATTCATCCTTATCCTCAAAGGTAAGTGGAGTCTCTATTTTACGATATGAATACCTTGCATATCCACTGTAAACATTCACTTCAGAAATATGGACAAAGCAATTATCATTTTCAAAATACTTTTCTTCTGATCCTACTAAAGTCCAAGTTTCAATCTTTGTATTGCTATTAGCTTCAAGTGCAAAATAACCTAATAATGTTCCACTTGTACCAGGATTATACGAATCAATAATTGCATTTAGACCAATCACATTTTGTGAACTATTAGAAGAAAAATCTCTCCAATAATTATTCGGATTACTAGATCCTGTATACTCCATTTTCGAACTAACTGTTCCATTTAATATGATATCTCCGTATGAATAAACTCCATATGCATTGCCATAATAATCAGACTTCAAGTCAATCTTAAGGGTTGCATTTTCAGAAACAGTAACGGATCCACCGGTTGTCATTTCATATGAATTGATGCCGTATGCTCCGCCTCCATCTGACAAATTCAAGCACGTAACATTAATGCTTACTGTACCTTCGCTAAAAACAAGATTTCCTAAAGATACAGCGTTATCCTTATAAATATAAACGCCACAAACCTTCACCATTGAAGTTGCCATAACATTTATAGTGAGGGTTCCACTTCCACTAAATGTGAGGTTTTGAGCATTACAAACGATAATCCCATAGCAGATATTACCACCATCAATATATGGCTCGGTAACAGTAACCGTGTTGTCTCCTATAAGTTCAATTTCAGTATCTCCAACCGGACCTCCAATTGCAATTCTTCCACCGTTATAGCCGTTTAAAGATAATTTTCCTGACTGATTACTACCTGTTTTTGTCCAGGTCCATCCTGATCCCGTCTTAGTTCCATCCGTATTGTCACGAGTAACGCTAATACCTTCGGCATCAGCAGCATACACTTTGCCAGGATTACTATTTACCGCTAAAGATACGGTTAATAATAAGCATAGTAAGAAAAAGATTTTTCCTATGCTTTTCGTAAATCTATTCATATCTACATACCTCCTTAATTATTTCTATATCTATGATATCGCCATATTCTATCATCAATTTATGAGGATGAGTAGTTACATTTGTAACCCTTAACAAAAAAAGTCACAAAAATGTGACTCTCCATATCAAGTGTATAACCTAATCGATATCATCCTCGGACTTATCTAAAATAACCAAACCCGTGGACCTTGCTTTTACCGCTAGCTGTGTTCGTGAGCGAAAACCAGTTTTCTCAAGCATATTGGAAATGTGATTTCTGACAACATTAACCGATATACCAAGCTTTTCCCCAATCTCCTGATTACTATAGCCTCCCGTCATTTCTCGTAAAATTTCAATTTCTCTTTTCGTGAATTCGGTGCTATTTACTAAACCAATCATAACGGGTTGTGACATTTCGGGATAGACATTCTCACCCTTTATTACGCGATTCATCAAGGAAAGAATTGTATCCTTGCTGGTATCCTTATACCAGAATCCCTCGACCCCAATGGCCTTTGCTCGATCGATGTAGGAGCATTCAGGCATTGATGTAACGATGATTATTTTAATATGTGGATATTTTCGTTTGATTTTTTCGGCAGCTTGAAGACCATTTTGTCCTTCCTTTGTAAAAACATCCATTAAAATCAAATCAATTGCATTATTCATACAATATATTTCCGCATATTCAGCATTGGCAATTGAAATTGCCAACAAAAAGCAATCCGATTGTTTAATGAATTGTTCAAATAATTGACGTGGCATTTCCTGGTCTTCCACAACCATTACTAAGTATTTTCCATCCTTCATAATTTCCCCCCTGTAAGGATTATTTTTAACGTAAACTGAGGTTCATACAGAAAATTCATAATTCCTCCTTCGCTTTCCACAATATTTCGTAAAGAGGAAAGCCCTGTTCCTTCCTTAATATCTCCATCTGGATTCTTTCCGTTATTCCACAACCTAATAATCCAATTATCATCCTTTTGTATATCAATGAATAATTTATTGCCTTCACCGTGGGCGACCGTATTAGTCATACATTCAATTCCCGCGCTAATAACAATTCTTCTAACCAAATCATAATCAGGGTTTATTCCACTAAAAATGATTTCAACTCCCAAGGATTGGGCAGCTATTTTTAATTCATCAAAGGTTTTTTCCGTATCGTCCTTTATTTTTCCAAATTCCAAAAGCGTATCCTTCCAAGTGTTCAATAAATCATTTTTTTGATTTTCATTTAAAGGCTCAGATAGCTGCTTTTTCGTAAATAACAGAAGCTTTCCCATATCATCATGAATACGAATTTTCGTCGCTAGTTTTTCTTTTTCGTGAGTGTATTCCAATATATTTTCACCATATTTTTTTAAGCTTGTATTGATTTGTGAAAGCTCATAATTCTTCTCTTTCAATTTCGAATTTAATTCTGATTCCATTGTAACATCAACCGCCACAATTTCATAGAACATCATTCCATCAATATTGTGCTCATACCTTGAAAAGGAATATGTTTTATCATTTGTAAAACGAATAATCGGATTAATTCCATCCTTTATAACAAGACAGCCTTCTAAAACCTTACCTTCCTCTAAAAGACTCCAGAAGGTATTCGCATTTAATAACGCCCTACCGGTAGTTTGTAAGCATAGCTCATTAATTATGCTATTGATTAATCGAGGTTTACCCTCATTAGAATAAATACAAATACCAACCGGCAAATGATCAATACTTTCTTTAATCGACATCGGCGATAGTTTACGTTTGCGAAAGCGATGAAGAAAATAGCTACAAGCAATTCCGCAGGCTAAATAAAGCACTAAAAGAATGATAATAAGCCATAATGGAGTGCTAATGACCTTCATCAAGATCAAATCTACATCATAACCATAATTATAATAATACATTCCATCAATCAAAAGCATTGTCAAAAAAGCATCATTTACGATTAAAACAACAAACAAAGCAATCGTTTTTAGATTCCACTTTAATATAACCTGATTGATTAAGTTAATAACCATTAATAAAGCGGAGATAGTATAAAAAATTAATATGTATTCCTGAAGAACAATTGGCGTCTCGTAAAACTTCATCATTTATCACCACCCAAATCAAAAGACAAGGTTGAATATGTCGTATCATCCTGCTGTTCAATCGTAATACTTCCACCAAGCTTATCTAACTCATCTTGACAAAACGAGGAATCTATAGAAGCTTTAGCATTATCACATGTTATTCGAAAAACGATTTTTTTATTAATTGTCAAGCTTACAATAATAGCGCATAAGGAAGGGAGAGCTTTAATAATACAGGTTTGGAAAAACAAATATAGCATTTTAATAACTCGGATAGGAACCAAATCCTCACAAAAGGCTAACAATGAACAATCAACGCCACATAATGATAAATAATCAACTGACTCCTTTAAAGCATATTCTAATTCCTTTGAATTAACCAAATCATTATCATAATTAGAAACAATCAAATTACTGAGTCTTTTAATGTATGCTATATAAAGGCAAGACAAACGTATTCTCATTTCAAAATCATCATTATGGGCCGAGGTTTGCTTAAGAATATCATTAACGATATTTAATTCGTTATGGATTGATTCCGAAACCGAATCATATATTTTATTTTGCTCATTAATTCGCAATTCTTTTTCTTTTAATTTATTAGCATCCTTGATTAATGAATTCTCCATCTCAAGCTTTTCATTAATTCGTTTCATTTCTGAATTTAATTCATTAATTTCTGTGATATCCTCAACATAAAAAACATTACCACCATTAATTCTATTTGAGGATAATATCGTATTTTCATCAAGATAAAGAGGATCGATAATTGCGGAGGCCATTTGTTCTTTCGAAATATCAATCGAATTATTTGATAAATAGACAATCTCATTATCATTATCCGCAATCATAGCTGAGGCTTTAGAAATCCTAAAATAATTAGCATAATTATCATTTGATGGAATCAAGCCAATGTAGATACAGCTTTCAATAATTAAAATACAGAAGAAAGATATCAATTCTGGATCATTATAAAAAAAATGGCCGATTTGAAAATTAATAAAGATGAACACAAAGGCAAAAACGATTGTAAAAACTGGAATCCAAGCCTTTTTTCTTGCGGTTGATAAGGAAGATTTAACAGTAAAAACAATGATACTTAAAAGTATAGTAAGGCAAATCCAAACAATTGCTAAATAATAAATGATTTCATGCTTATATGAATAAGTATATTCTGTCTTTGGATAGATCGAAAAAGCTAATTGATGGAATTCATTGGTGATGATAAAGGAAAACAAAACAAAGGCAGGAAGGTAAAGCAAATACCAATATTTTTTTAAGGGTTGATTATTTTTCCTTTCAATTCCCAAAGAAACTAGAATCATCGTTGGAGGAACGAAAAGCTGAGGGAAATAGTATAGGTACCATATTATTCGCTCTATTAAAGGTCCCCCTAAATAAAGGTAATATTTATAAAAGCGAAGAATCATCCAAAAAAATAAACAGCAGGCAATGAATAAAAGAGACATTCTCGTTGATTTTTGAATGATTCTATTTTTAATTGAAAGAGTCCAAATAATTAAAAGCGAAAAAAACAAAAGGTTTGATGATACTTTTAAAAAGCTATCATATGGATAGGGCAAATAAGTATCAATACCTTGAAAAAAACCAGCTATCAAAAAAACAACAAAGCAGCCAATATATACTATATTTTTTTTGACTTCATTTCGCATATTTGTCCCTCCCATCTCTTGTCTCAATTATATCTTATTTTTTTTCTCTTTTCAACAAACAAAAAAAGATTAGAGGTTCGATATTCTAATCCTTTCTTTTCTAATAAATGGTTATTTGATATTCTCATCAAAGAAAAACAAATATTATCAGGCTTTAAAAAAAGAGATGCGAAAAATACCGGAACAAAGCCCTTCAAAAAAACTAAAGTAAAACAGATAATTCCGATTTTAATTCCACAATGCTTAAGAGCATTAAAGGTTCCAGAATTTAAATCATCAGAAACAACCTTTAAATCTGTTGTTTAAATTGTCGAGGAATAAAAATGCCACCTAATAATAAGCCAACAATCATTAATAAATACTCCATAACTACATCCATAATACAAATATCCAAAGCAATAAAAAAAACGCATTTAATATTTGTTAATTAATTGTAAAAAAAAGGCTTCATTGAAGCCTTTTTTAAACATTAGATTAGCTTATTCTTTTTCTAATGCTAAGGTTCTAGTAGTTAAATCACAAACCTCAGATGGTCCATAATATTGGATTGCGCCTGGATATGTATATGCTGTTTCGACAGCCCAAGTATCACGATTAGCCTCAAAGAATTTGAATGGCTTACCATTTAAATCAACTAAAGCCTTACGAATAACTGGTTTATCCTCACCATGACGACGCTCCATATTCATCATCTTTGTGATTGGCATTCCGCCGGCAACCCATTCCTCAGCTGGCTTAGATAAATTAGAAACCTTTGATAAATATCCATTATATCCGTATTGAATTAACATAAAGGCATTGTATCCTAATGAATAGCAATAGTCAGCATCAAAATTTGATGGGAACGCACATCTTCCTTCGTAACCAAAGAAATGATGTAGGGCATTAAATTTACCATTATATGTTCCGTTTTTCTTTCTTTGATCTAATTTATCCTTAACTAAAGCTGAGAATAGCTTTTCTGATTCAATTAAAGAAACTTGAACATTTCCGTGAGGATCTCTTTCTAAGAATAATTGTTGTTGGATTGTTTGTGGTAAAATCGCAAAAACAGCCATTGATTCTTTAGTTAATCCTTTTTCAATAAAGGCATATTTTTCAGCCCATGTTGGTAAAGCATTGAAGGCTTCGGCTTTAGCTCCAGCTAATAATTCATTGATTTCTTGAATTAATACCTTGAACTCAGGAACAAATTCAACAACACCCTCAGGAATAATCGCAACACCGAAATTCATTCCATTAGCTGCTCTTTTTTCGACTGAATCCGCAATATAATCAGCGATTTGTGATAAAGACATTTTCTTTGCCTCTACCTCTTCGGAAATTAAGCAAATATTTGGTTGAGTTTGTAATGCACATTCTAAGGCAACATGTGATGCAGAACGTCCCATTACCTTAACAAAATGCCAATATTTTTTAGCTGAGTTAGCATCTCTTTCAATATTTCCAATAACTTCACTATATGTTTTAGTAGCTGTATCAAAACCAAATGAGCATTCAATGTCATCGTTCTTTAAGTCACCATCAATTGTTTTTGGACAACCAATAACTTGAACGCCTGTGTTGTTAGCTGCAAAATATTCAGCTAAAACAGCGGCATTAGTGTTGGAATCATCGCCACCAATGATGACGATAGCTGTAATTCCATGTTTTTTACAAACCTCAGCCGCAACCGCAAATTGCTCCTTTGTTTCAAGCTTTGTACGACCAGAACCGATAATATCAAATCCACCAGTATTACGATATTGATCGATGTATTCATCATCAAATACTAAATAATTGTCTTCTAATAATCCAGCAGGACCATTTTTAAATCCAAATAAAACATTATCTTTATTAGTGGCTTTTAAAGCATCGTAAAGTCCACAAACAACATTGTGTCCTCCTGGGGCTTGACCACCTGACAAAATAACACCTACTACTTGTTTTTTTGCAACTGAAGTGTTTATGCCTTTTTCAAATGTAATTTCTTTTTTACCATATGTATTAGGGAATAAAGCTTTGATTTTTTCTTGATCAGCAACGCTCTCTGTTTCATTTCCTTCCTTAACACAAATACTAGCAATACCATTTCTCAACATTCCAGGTAATTTAGGATTGTATTGGTATCTTGCTTTTTGAAGTGGTGATAGCTTCATTATATATCTCTCCTTTAATTGTTTATACCGTTAGTATTTTATATCATTTTTAATAAAAAGTAAATATATATACGATTTCAGTTTTCGTGATTTTCCGGAAACGATTATTAAATATTCTTCTTTTTTCTATATATTATGAATATTATAAATAAAAATACCATCAGCAAAATATAAAAAAAGCCGATGAAATCATCAGCCTATTGATTAAAAATTCACAAAAAGAATAGCAAAAATAATCACAGATTAATCATCTTTTTCCAGCCTTAAATATTTTTCACGCAAGTACCAAGCTTGTTCACTCGATATTTCTTGTTCGACTTCTGCAGAATTAATATCCGCATTCAACTCACACCAGGCTAAGTCCCAATGAAGATCCGTTTCGCCACTATCTATAATCTTCCAAGAAGCAATCATATTTTCTAATGAAGCTTGTAGATAAGGTGGAAGATCACATTCAAGAAACTCTTTACTTTTGGGAAGTCCAGTTTCATTATCGTACTCCGTTTTCGGTGAATCTAATGTCATAATAAATTCCATCGTGCAATCAAGAGCTTTTGCAATTTGTTGGACCGTATGGGCAGAGCATTTTTGTAAAGAGCTTTTTCCGGAACAAATATCTATTATAGTCGTTTTGGGAACACCACTGATTTGGGACAAATGATATTTGGTAATTTTTCTAGAATCTAAATATTCTTGTAGGTTCATAAAAATCACTCCTTAATTTCATTATATCGGCATGCCGACCATTTGTCAATGGATTGACCATAATACAAAAGATATTTTCACCAAAGAGTAATCACCTATGACAATTAAAAAACTAATCTAGACCAAGTAAACAATCTTTAATCAGCTACAATCATTAATTATTACATTTCTTCTTTGGAAAAATACATTAAATCTGGTAATGTTTACTTGAAAAAAATTGTTTTGTCACCTGATAATATTCTCTCCAAAGGGAAACTGTTTTACATTTATTGGAATCTCTTGCCTTTTTGATATATCTTTTAATGAAACAAATCCATTTTTTTCATTACAGGCAATATCAATCATTGCCCGAAGGGCATATCTACCTTTTGTCGAAATCATAGCTTTACTCCGTAAATAAAGGAGTTGACATATATCGATCTCCACCGTCTGGCAAAATTACGACAATATTTTTTCCTTTGTTTTCTTCTCTATTCGCAACCATCAACGCCGCCTTCATCGCAGCTCCGGCTGAAATACCAACTAAAATACCTTCCTCTTTTGATAAAAGACGACCCGTCGCAAAAGCGTCGTCGTTTTCAATCGTAATCACTTCGTCTAAAATATCACGATCTAAGGTATTTGGCACAAAGCCAGCCCCAATTCCTTGAATTTTATGAGGTCCGGAATATCCTTTTGATAAGACTGGAGATGAAGACGGTTCAACGCCAATTACCTTAATGTTCGGATTTTGTTCTTTTAAATATTTACCAGCACCAGTTATCGTTCCACCTGTTCCAATACCACCAACTAAAACGTCAACCTTACCATCTAAATCACGATATATTTCAGGACCTGTTGTAAGATAATGAGCTTCTGGATTACTTGGATTATCAAATTGACCTGGAATAAAAACATTAGGATTTGCGGCCTTGATTTCATTAGCCTTTTCAATTGCGCCCTTCATTCCCTTTGCACCTTCAGATAAAACAACAGTTGCGCCATAAGCCTTCATTAAATTTCTTCTTTCAACCGACATCGTATCCGGCATAACAATGATGGCTTTGTAGCCACGAGCCGTTGCCATCGCGGATAATCCAATTCCGGTATTGCCGCTAGTCGGCTCAACAATAATTGAATCCTTATTCAATAATCCTTTTTCCTCCGCATCTAATATCATTGCTTTGGCAATACGATCCTTAACTGAACCGGTTGGATTAAAATATTCAACCTTAGCATAAATATTTGCTGATGTATCATTTAATTTGTTAATTTGAACTAATGGTGTATTACCAACTAATTCGAAAATTGATTTAAATAACATTTTCTTTTCCTCTTTTCTAATTCCTACTATTTTACTAAGCATTATAAAGCAATTCATTTATTCATGCAAGTACTTTTGTAAAAAAATTGAGGCATCCAGTTTTGTTCTCGACATAGAAGGAGATTTACAAGAAGTTGTTCTTCGGAAACAGCACTTTTTTCAGCTAGTTCATAATAACCGTGACGAAATTAAACTAAACTTTAAATAAGAAATCATTTTTTTCATTAAATATTCCTCTTCTTTCTATATAATAAAACTACTTCAACTAAGAAAGCTATTAGCGAAAATATCAATAGAAGCCAAATACCCTTATTAATATCATATCTAAGTTCACACATGTATTTTTCGCTTAACATATGAGAAAATGCAGAATATAGCGCATTAGCAATAAAATATGAAGCCAAGACCGAAATCGAAAACAAAACAAATAATTCTATAACAAATATTACTGCAAAAGAAAATTTGCCCAATCCTAAATATTTCATTATCTTTATTTCTCTCAATCTTTCATTTAAAAAGCGCTCTAATATAAAGACAATCATTACACCGGCCACAAAAATAAATATTGGCCCAAAGATAACCCAAACAATTGTAATTGCTTTATCGACAGCATTACTAGAAATAAGCCCTAGTACTGTTAAAATATCAAGGTCGGAAGAAACCATTTCATAGCCTCTACTCTTTCCATTTTCTACCATCACATCTAAATGTGCAAAATCCTTCATAAAATAGTATGTTCTTTCATCTATCAAAACATCACTATCAAAAATTGTATCTTCGATTGGTTTTCTATCCACAAAAATATTTAAATCATCATATAACCAAAATAAATTTGATTTTTTATTACTCATTCCAGATAATTTGTTTATATCTGAACTAATTATTCCACAAATTGTTAAACCCTTGAATTCAATGATACTTCCACTATTATTTGTATATTTATAAGATATTTTACTGCCAATTGCATTTTTATAATTAAGATTATAACATGATAATAATTCTTCGCCTACAACAACTTCATTTGAAGACTTAGGTTCAGAGCCTATTAAAAATGTAACCCTTTTATTATCAGATTCACTATTTATTGATTTTGAGGTATCTTTTGATACATATATTACAACAGATGAGATTTTATCACTAATCAAATCATTGAAATAAAATGTTTGATTTAAGGGAACATGTCTAATAAGCTTTGCATCAATTCTTTCCTTAATATATGGATAATCTAAATCAGAATATCCTTTAGAATAAACATAATTGCTTGCTAGATACATTTCTGGTTTTTCTTCCTTTATCTCTTTAACCGCTTTTGTTGAGGTATAAAAAAAGAATAAAGAAGAAAAAACGGTTATTGATATTAGCAATAATAAATATGATGATGTATTACAAAATACATTTCTAATTAGATGTTTAATCTTCCACATAATTTATCCCCCTTTTTGCCAAAGTAATAAAGAAAAAGAAAATTACCAATGATGATAACAAAAATAAGGATAATGAAATTACTATAAAGAAATGTCCATCAAAAACAAATTGCAAAGATTCTACTGAAAAGGCTTTTCCTAAATTATCAACAATTTTTGAACTTGATATCATAATCAATCCCAAGGAAACGACAACAATTAGAGCAGTATGAACCAAATTTATAATGAAATATTCAAAAAATAATCGCTTTTTAGAAATGCCTAAATAGTTTTCAATCAAAAAATATTTCCTATTACTTATAATAAAAGTCATTATGTAAGCAAAATAACATAAGAACAAAACAACCAAAAATACATTAGACAATGTTGAAAATAATGACTTAATTATTTTTACCGTATCATAGTAAACAAACATATTTAGGTTATCACTCTTTAACCCATTACTATTAAGTAAGACATAATCATCAAATAAAAATTCACCCTGATATAGATTAATTCTTCCTCTTTTTTCGTAAAGATTTATCGGAATAGAAATTCTTTGTGATGATCCAATATTGATAATATCCGAGATATATAATATTTGATTATCATCACTTAATTTGATATATTCTCCAACATGAAGCGAAAACTGATTTGCAATTGCTAAACTAATTTTACATTTTAATGTATCACCATAATAGTAATCTTCACCGCAAAAATAGAAGTCGCCAATAGAAGTATAATTATTTATTTGTTCAGAAGGAATGTTTGAATAAAACTGTGATATGTAAACAGGCTCATCAAATCCATCAATTCTAGCCAAAGAGACATCCGATTTCAAGCAATAAAGACTCTTAATTTTCTCAAGTTCTTGAAATGGATACCTAATTTTTAATTGAATAGACCCTTCTATCTCATTTAATTTTTCCCTCAAACAATCGTCACAACCATTCTTAAGACTAAGCATTGAAAAAACTGAAGTAATCAATAAAATAACAGCCATTGTGACAAGAATTACTCTTCTTTTGTAAATCAAATATGGCTTCGCAGTTAGATTTATACTATTCATCTCTAATCATCCCATTCTTAAGAGTAATGATTTGATCACCATAGCAAAATAAATCATCATCATGTGATACCATGACAACCATTGTGCCCTCTTTAGATAATTTCTTTAGCATTTCCATTATATCTTTAGCATTGCCTTCATCTAATGAAGAAGTTGGTTCGTCCGCAAATATTATTTCAGGATTATTGATTATTGCCCGGGCATAAGCTACTCTTTGCTTCTCGCCTCCACTTAAGGTTTTAGCTTTTTGATTACTTATTTCATCAAGATGAACCTTAACCAAAACATCAGCAATTCGCTTTTTTCTTTCCTCTTTACTACATCCAGCAATTAATAAAGGTATTTCAATATTCTCAAAAACAGTTAGTCTTTCATCCAATAAATAATCTTGAAACATAAATCCCATTTTTTTGTTTCTTAATATTGGAATGTTTATCTCTTTGTTTTTTAAATTAACTCCATCAATAAAAACATTACCATCATAATCACAATCAATTGTAGAAATAACACGCAAAAGAGTTGATTTTCCAGCTCCTGAATTACCTGTGATAATGGTAAATTGTTTATCGATAATTAAGTTATCAATTTTTAGAATGGTTTTTCCTTTAATTTTTTTTGATAATTTTTCTATTTGAATCATAATTATCTCCCTTTTGCTATATTTAGATATCTGGAAAAAAATAAACGATAGTCAAAAAAAAACAAAACATTTATCTTTTCATTTTTCTTTAATAGATTAAAATATTCATTTTTATCATTATCATATATGTTCTTTAATTCCATAAAACTCTTATCAATTTCCTTTTCAACCAAAAACAAGAAATCTGAATCGCCGCAAAAACGCTTATTTATTAAATGAGGTTCGGCTTAGCTTTCATCAAATTTCATTAACAAACCACCTATCTTTTTCACCTAATCTATAAAATAGTCAAATTTCATTTCAAAATATTAATCCACTTTATATCATATCATTAACAAAAAATACACTTTTTGTCAATGATTTTAAACAAAAAATAAATTTATCATAATAAATAAGGTTATAGTTCAGTCTTGCTTAGATAAAAAAATCCAAAGGAATAATTTCACACAAATGATGTGCAAGTAATCCATTGAATTTCGTTTTAATAGGACAGATTTACCTGATTTTAGCCAGTTAGATAAAAAATAAATTAGAATTTTTAAGGATTTTATATACTGTTTATTTAAGAATTAAATTCCCTTAACCTCGATAATCTCTTACTTATTATTGTCCAATAATATCCTAGAAAGCTGTTCGATTGCATACAATGGAAGATTTATGAGCCAAGATTCCTTTTTGTAGTCGGTCATCGAAGTGCGAACCGATACTCTGGGTGAAAACTTCTCTTGATAGGTCTTCAAACTCTTAGCTTTGAGATTGACTTCCGCTTTTACCTCAACAGGAATAATTAAATCACCCGTATCCACAACAAAATCAACCTCACAGGATCCTCTATCATTGGTGTAATAGTAAACCCCAAAATCCTCGATGGTTTTAAGCTGTTGGCAAACATACTGTTCTGTTAATGCTCCCTTAAACTCTACGAAAAAATCATTTCCGTCAAGCAATGTACGTTGATTAAGACCAGCCATACAGCCAAGCAACCCTATATCGACTACAAACAGCTTGAAAGCTTTTAAGTCCTCATAAGCCTTCAAAGGAACACCAGCTGTATTGACTCGACTGACCTTGTGAACAAGTCCGCAATCAGACAGCCACATAATAGCTGTTTCATACTCTTTTGCACGAGCACCTTCACGAAGAAGTCCATAAATAAACTTCTTATTTTCTTTTGCAAGCTGAGATGGGATGCTATTCCACAACATACGAATTTTCGGAACAATGGCATTGGGAGCATGTTTTGAAAAATCCTGCTCATAAGCAGCTAAGATCCGCTTTTGAATGTCACGTACCTCATTGAAATCTTTATTCTCTACAAAGCTCTGCACCGCTTCAGGCATACCGCCTACAAAGTAATATTGCTTTAAGAGGTCTATATATGTTTGTCTAAAGCTTGCGATCATCTGGAAATCCCGTTTATTAAGAAGCTCCGCAAAATCCTCCTTATCAGTTGCCATCATAAATTCTCTAAAAGAAAGGGGATAGAGCTTTAAAAAATCCACCTTACCAACAGGGAAGGAAGTTCCCTCATGTAATGCGATGCCGAGTAGAGAACCGGCACAGACAATGTGATACTGAGGGGCATTTTCATAGAAGTATTTTAACGACGCCAAGGCTCTCGGAACTTCCTGCACCTCATCAAAAATCAACAAAGTATTGTTGGGGTCTATTTTTCGACCTTCATATAGTTCAAATCCCATTATCAAGCGGTTTATATCCAAATCAGACGCAAAAAGCTCCGCCATTCTGGAATTAGAGTCAAAGTTAATATAAACAGTATCCGCATATGCTAGTCTGCCGAACTCTTTCATCAGCCAGGTTTTGCCAACTTGGCGTGCTCCCTCGATGATTAGTGGCTTCCGGCGTTTGCTTTCTTTCCATTTTAATAGTTTCTCAATCGCAATTCGGTACATAGACTCACCTCCGTCATAATACAAAGATATTATAGCGCACTATTACAAAAATTACAACGAATTTTTGGGGAATAATTACATTTTTTACAGCGAATAAAGTAAAATGGTGACAACTACGCTTTCATTGGGCGATTAAAAATATAAAAACAAGCGATATTCGGTTATGAAAACAAATTATCGCTTGTTTTTGGCGCACTCGATGTTAGTAATGTTCTAATACTGTCTTATAGAACCTACATTTACTCAACTATTTAAATTTAAAGGTAAAGGTTGTTCCTTCGTTAGCTTTTGACTCAACGTTGATTAAAACATCATTGTTTAAACAAATATGCTTAACAATCGCCAAGCCGAGTCCAGTTCCCCCAAGCTCCTTTGATTTAGCCTTATCAACACGATAAAATCTCTCAAAAATGCGCGTTTGATCTTCATTTGAGATAATCTCCCCGGTATTATTTATCGCAAGTGTTTTATTTGAGGCATCAATCTTAATTAATATCACGCCATTTATAACATTGTATTTAATCGCATTATCCACAATGTTTCTTATCAAATGATATAAATCATCCTTATCAAATAGAACCTGAAAATCACTATAATCCTTAACAATTTTGATTTGCTTCTGTTTGATAATTTCATCAAATGATTCTAAGGTTGAATCAACAGATTCACTCATTGACAAAAGATTCTCTTTTTTTAACACACTAGGTACCATTTCAAGCTTAGATAATTCAAGCATATCGATGATAATTTGATTCATTCGTGAAGCCTCTTTAATTGTCTTAGCTGTCGCATCCTTGATTTCAGCTTCATCAGCAATAATTCCTTCACTAATCAATTGCTGATAACCAATAATAGAGGTTAAAGGACTTTTAAGCTCATGACTGGCATTCGCAAAGAAATCAAGCTTAACCCTCTCGAGTCTTTTTTCTTCGGTCACATCATAAATGAAGACACTAACTCCCGATTGTTCTCCATCCATAACAAAATCGGCGTAAAGTGATGTAATAGATACAAGATAGGTCCGATCCTCATTTTCATAGATAGTACTATATTCCTGCTTCGAATTCATCGCTTTTTCAATCTCATTAGAAATTTTTAAATCAACAAAGCAATAAAGATATGATTTATTTTGAATATCCTCTTTTTTACGGTTTAAAACCTTCAAGGCAACATTATTAATCAATAAAATATTTCCTAAACCTGAAATAATGATAATTCCATTATTCATATTTTCAATAATGTAATTCAATTTATCCGTTTCGCTTTTGATTGAGGCAATATAGTTATTAATTATTCGACTAACACTTACGATTTGGTTAGATAATTCTACCAAATCATCACCCTTATAGGATAATTCCGTATTCGTAATTTTTGATAAATTTGCTATTTCATTTTTCAAAGGCTTGACTAATTTTTTTGAAGACAAATAAATGAAACCAAACGAAATAAAGCTTAAAATAATAATTGCCGCAAAGCCATAATAGGTAAAGTGATTAACCGTATCAGATACCGCTGATTCCGGAATTGCGACCCTGATATAAATACCATTTGTACTGTCATAGCCTGCAAGATAATACATTTTAATATTGGTTGTTTCTGAATAACGGCAGGCCATTTTGCCAATATTTTTAATCTCATAACGATCAAGATGATTCTCTTCGCTTGTTTTAGCTGTATCTAGCAAAACTTTACCTTCTTTATCAATAAAGGTAATTCGTAAATCCTTATTAGTCTTTTGAATATTTGAAGAAATTGTCTCCATATTCGATCCATTAAAGGATGATTCAATAAGCGACAAATAATTCTTTAAGGTTTGATTTCGATTCGATAAATTCAAATCAGAAACGATACAAGCGGAGGTAAACAAAAAAATTAATAACGAAAAAACTAAAATCAAAGTATTGATAACAATGTATTTTTTTCTCATAATTTCACCCGATATCCAACCCCATAAATGGTTTCTATAATATCATCATGGCCAATTTTTTTTCGAAGAGACTTGATATGCATATCAATCGTTCGCGTCTGCAAATCCTCATTATCGCCCCAAATTTCATTTAATATTTCTTCTCTTGTGACGACCTTTCCTTGGCTCTTGATTAATAATTCTAAAATTTCAAATTCCTTTAAGGTTAATTCAATCAAATCATCATCATAATAAGCCTTGTGATATTCCTTATCTAAACGTAAATTGCCATAAGACAAGATATTATTCTTCTTTATTCTTCGAAATTTCGAATTAACACGCGACATTAATTCCAAAATATCAAAGGGCTTTTCGATATAATCATCAGCTCCATAATCAAGACCATCAACCTTATCAGTAAGCATAATTCGAGCGGAGATAATCATAATAAAAACATCATCAAAATTTTTATTTGCTCGAACTATTTTTAATATTTCTAAGCCATCATAATCCGGAAGCATCATATCTAGTAAAATCATATCCGGTTTTTCGCTATATAAAGCCTTAAAAAACGATTCTCCATCATAAAATGATTTTACGGTATACCCTTGCTTAGACAAGGTCAAATTGATGATTTTTGAGATGTCCTTGTCATCCTCAACCGAATAAATTAAACCTTCCATTTTATCATCTCCCACCTCTATTATTATCTTTTTTATCTTCTTTTGCAAGATAAATTAGAATATTTGTTTATCCTTGTGATATCCACTTAGGATATAGATAACCCATTCAGCGACATTAACGGCGTGGTCGGCAATTCTTTCAATATATTTGACAATCAACGTTGTGTAGATTGAAAATTCACTACTATAGTCTTTTTTATTGTTTTCAATAATAATATCTAGACACTCATTGTATAATTTATCAACTAAATCATCACGCTTAATAACATCATTAGCTAAATTGATATCCTTATTCACAAAGCTCAAAATACTATCATTTACCATTTTTAAGGTAATGGTAATGGCTTCATCAAGCTTTGGTATCTTATGATGACTTGCATTACTGATTTTAACCGCAAAATCTCTAATGTCTTCGGCATGATCTCCTAAGCGTTCAATATCCTCAACTAATTTCAAAATTCCTGAAACCTTTCGTAAATCCTTAGCATAAGGTCGTTCCTTAAGCATAATATTCAAGCACATTTCTTCAATCAATCGCTCGTGCATATCAACTAAATCATCATTGATTAATTCAATTTTCGTCTCATCATATTGATAATAAATCTCTAAAGCAATTCTTAAATTATCTAACACAACATCCGCCATTTTAACAACCATTTGTGTTAAGTGTTCAATTTCTTCTTCTAGCTTCATTTTATCCAAACCTTCCTGTGATATAATCTTCTGTTTTCTTTTCCTTAGGATTTTTAAATAATTCCTCGGTTTTATTATATTCGATGATTTCACCTAACATGAAAAAGGCCGTATAATCCGAAATTCTTGTGGCCTGTTGCATGTTATGGGTCACAATAATAATCGTGTATTCTTTTCTTAATTCATCGATTAATTCTTCAATTTTCAATGTTGCGATTGGGTCTAAGGCACTTGTTGGCTCATCCATCAAAATCACATCCGGATGCATCGCTATCGTTCTTGCAATACAAAGACGTTGTTGTTGGCCTCCCGATAATGAAAGAGCTGAATCCTTTAGCCTATCCTTAACCTCATCATAAATTGCCGCTTTTTTTAAAGCATCGACAACGATCTCATTGAGCTTAGCCTTGTTTTTAATGCCATGACAGCGCGGGCCATAGGCAATATTATCAAAGATGGACATTGGAAAGGGATTGGGATTTTGAAAAACCATTCCCACGTTCGTTCTTAATTCCATCGGATTGATGACATTAATATCACAATCATTATATTTAATACTCCCCGTTATTTGACAATTTTCAATTAAGTCATTCATCCGATTCAAGCACCTTAGCAATGTTGATTTACCGCAGCCAGATGGGCCAATAAAGGCTGTCACTTTATTTTTATATAAATCAATACTTACATCCTTTAAAACATGCTTTTCACCATAGGATAAATTGACATTTTCAATTTTAAAAGCTTCTGTCATTGTTTCACCTCAAATTTATTTAGCTTTTTACTAACTAATTTTACTAAAATATTTAATAATAAGACAATCATTAGGATAATTAATGAAATAGCACAGGCTTGCCCATAATTAGGATTTTCCCCCGACATTACACTCCAAATATGAACAGCTAAGGTTGTCGAGCCCTTTGTGATATCAATTTGGTCCTGAATAGCCGTTCCAATGGCAAAAATTAAAGCTGCACTTTCACCAATTATACGTCCGATACACAACAATATTGATGTTAAGATTCCTGGTAAAGCGTTTGGAAGAATAACCTTAAAGGTCGTTTGGGTTTCCGAGGCTCCTAAGGCTAAAGAAGCACTTTTATAGCTTTTGGGAATATTATTGATAGCCTCTTCTGTTGTTCTAATAACAGTCGGTAACAACATAACCGATAAAGTTAAGGCACCCGAAATGATACTTCCACCATTATTCTTAGTTATGCCACTCACAATCGGAATAAAGACTATTATTGCTATCAAACCAAAAATGATTGATGGAATTCCCGAAATCATATCAATTAAGCTTCGCAATACCTTAACAAAGGTATTTTGTTTGGAATATAGCGCTAGATAAATTGCCGCAATTATGCCGATTGGCATAACAATGATTAAGGTTAATCCAATCAAATAAAGGGTCGATAAAAGCGAACCTCTGATTCCGCCGCCCATATCAAGATAATATAATTCGGTTATCTCCGAACCAAAATCTAAAGCATCGCGCATCGCTTCGGCTCCGCTTCTTTGCGTTTCAATTTTAATCTCTTCACCATTTTTAACTTGGATTCTTTTGATTATTTGTCCAACCTTAACCTCGAGACGCCCACCACTATGAGAAATCGCATTTTTTAAAGGAGATAAATTATCAATATAAGCAATCTCAACAACCGCATTTTTTTCTAAATCATATGAATCCTTTAGACCTATTCCAAAATTTTTAGAGTAATAAATCCCATCTTTATCAAAAAGATCAAAGCTACTGCTTTCCTCAACATAGGCAAAATATGGGGTTTCATAATAATCTTTTGTCAACATATTAAAGGATAGATTACCTATTCCTCTTGAAAATAAGAAAATAATTAAGCCAAACAAAACGATAATCGAAAATGATGAGCAAAGATAAGTAATAATATTTAAGATTAAATCTTTTCTTTTTCTATCCATTTTGGCGACCAATCCTATTCTTAATAAAATTTAAAAGAACATTTGTTATAATAATAATTACAATTAATAAAAGACCAATTGAAAAACGAATATCATAATCCATCCCCGTTGTTTCGTGGATTCCCTGAAGCATAGTCGATGTCAAGGTTCTCGTAATATCAAATAACCCAATATTCGGACCGCTACCACTGTTTCCACAGACCATCGAAACCGCTGTTGCTTCACCTAAGGCTCTACCAACACCTAAAATAATTCCTGAAAATATACCCGATTTAGCGCTCGTTAATACAACCTTGAAATTCGTTTGTGTTTTTGAGGCCCCAAGGGCTAGGGATCCTAAAATCAAGGAATTATTGACACTGTTAATTGATGTGACAGATATCATTGTAATAGTTGGGAGAATCATAATTGCTAATACTAAAACCGTGGAAAGAAGGGATATTCCTCCAGCTGTTTGGATGCCAAAGAAAGCTCCTAAATTACTAACAATTTGGGTGATTATACCGGCCCCAAATAAACCGTAAATAATCGATGGGATTCCCGATAATAATTCAATAATGGAGTTCAAAATAATTGATAGTCTTTTCGGGGCAATCTTCGAGATAAATAGGGCTGTTAATATCGATATCGGGCAGGCTATCAAAAGAGACAAGGTCGTCACAATAATGGTATTAATAATAATGTATCCAGCCCCATAAATATTTGGGCTTTTAAACCAGGTATTTCCGGTAATAAATTTCCAAAAATTAACACGATAGTACGAACCATTTATTTCATATTTTTTGAAGAATGGCGTTAAGCCCTTGATAAAAATAAAGATAGCTATAAAAATAACACAAAGCGAACATAAGCAGGTAATTGCAAGAAAGGCATAGCGAATGATTTTATCAATAATTGTTTTTCTTTTTATATTTTCCATAAGCCAAAAAGTAGTCCGAAGACTACTTTACCTCACTCCACTTAGCGACTTCACCTTTATATATTGATTTTAACACCGCAGCCGTTACGCTAGTTACTTTATTGTTTTTATTGACTACAGCTACAATTGCATCAATACACATTTTTCCCTTTAGGCTTGCGTCCATTGCTTCTTCAGCTTTAAATTCACGAGAAGCGAAGGCTAAATCACAAGCGTTTGTTGAATCCTTGTCATTCCCGTTTGTTCGCTTATAGGCATCTGATGATCCCGTTGGATTGTAGTTGTATTTGAAATTTCCGCATTTACTTGAGAATTCCAATAGTAAGGCACTAACAATTGATTTAACTGATGTTGATCCACCAACATTGATTGTAACACCTGAATTGTCTAAACTTGCGATTGGGTAATCAGCTTTAATTGCTTCCCAAGACTTATCACTTGAAGATGTTTCAAGGATTCCACCCTTGTCTTTGATTGTTGCTTTGCCTTCAACTGTACTCAAATATGCTACAAAGGCTTTTATTATTTGTTCGTTTTTCTCGTTGCTGTATTCTGCTCTTAAGCAATAATTGAAGTTTCTTGTAAGCTTATAGGTTCCATTTAGAACATTTGCTTCAGTTGGGTCGACATTTTCATATACTAAGCCTTTTAATCCAGAATCTGCTAGTGATGATAATGAGATATATCCAATTCCGTATTGATCTCCTTTAATAGCTGTTATCATATCACCATTTGATGCAACCTCAATGTATCCAGCCTTTAAAGGTCCATTATCTTCTTTTGCTTCACTAAAACCAATTCCCGTAAAGAAGCCATCTCTGGTTCCACTTGTTACGTCACGTGTGTATAGTTTAATTTCTTCATCCTTAGTTCCACATGCTGATAAACCAAGAATTCCGCCAAAGGCAACTAAGACCATGGCAATGCTAAATATAATTTTTTTCATTATTTTATCTTCTCCTTACAGCTACCATTATAAACAAGAAGAAAAATTGAATCCTACATAATTGAGTAAATAAATTGTAAAGAAAATGTAAAAAAAGACCTATCGCCCTAGGATTGTAATCCTTGGAAGCTAAAGTTCTTTTTGAAAATAGATAAAATCATTTCCATCTAATTCACTTTATAAACGCTATTTTTCTTACGCAGTATGATTATAAGAGCAAATGACAGAAATATAAGTAGTATAAATTTTTTAACCTTCACATTTATTATGTTGATTTCTCCTATATATCTTAATTGTAGATTTTATCTTTTTTTTATAGTAAAATATTATTGAAAAAAATATGGGTAAACCCTTAAAATTTCTTGTGAGGTGTTAATAATGAAAATTAAGAGAGATTTTTATTTAAATAAATTAATTGATTCCAAAAATAATGGATTAATTAAAGTTATAACTGGACTTAAACGTTCTGGAAAATCATTTCTTTTATTTGAGATATTTTACGAATATTTACTTCAAAATAATGTTGATGATAGCCATATAATTAAATTTGCTTTTGATTCGCAAGATTATTTAGACTTAATCGATGAAGATTATCTAGATATTAATATTGAAAAAAGAAAAGTTAATCCTAAAAAATTCAATAACTATGTTAAAAATAAAATTGTCGATAATAATATGTATTATCTTCTTTTAGATGAAATACAATTATTGGATAATTTTGAGGCTGTATTAAATGGCTATTTAAGAAAAGAGAACTTCGATGTTTATGTTACAGGAAGTAATGCAAAGTTTTTATCCAAGGATATTATCACTGAATTTAGGGGACGAGGCTGGCAAATTCATGTTAACCCTCTATCCTTTAAGGAATTTATCCAAGTCTTCAATGGATCAATTGATGAAGCTTATAATGAATATGCCATTTATGGCGGACTACCAAAACTATTTGAATTTAAAAATGATTCTGATAAAGTAAGATATCTATCCACTATTTTTGAAGAAACATATTTAATTGATATTCTTGATCGAAACAAAATAATCAATGTTGATGAATTGGGTGAACTCTTAAACTTCTTAGCTTCTTCAATCGGTTCATTGACAAATCCATTGAAGCTTTCTAATACCTTTGATTCAATTAAACATGTAAAAATCCATCCGGATACAATAAAAAAATATATTGATTATTTTGCAGACTCTTTTTTAATATCAACTCCTCAGCGTTATGATATTATGGGGAAAGGGTATATTAATTCTCCACTCAAATATTATTTTTCAGATATGGGATTAAGAAATGCAAGATTAAACTTCAGAGAACTTGAACTACCTCGACTAATGGAAAACATTGTCTATAATGAACTTGTAATGCGTGGATACAACGTTGATGTTGGGGTTGTTGAACTATATGAAAAAAACGACAAAGGAAAGAGTGTAATAAAGAAAACAGAAGTTGATTTCGTATGTAATCAAGCAGATAAAAGATATTATGTTCAAGTCGCATACACCATTGATTCACAAGAAAAAATATCACAAGAACAAAAATCGCTTCTTCACATCAGGGATGGCTTTAAAAAGATTATTATTACCAAGGATGCAATCAAGCCGCATTATAACGATTATGGTGTATATATAATTGGATTATTTGATTTTTTACTTGATGAAAACATTTTTAATTTCTGATATTATTCAATCAATTCAGTTCATATTTAAGAAAGTCTTCATTCATAATGAAGATTTTTTCATTTTTTGAATTAATCCTTGATTGTAAAATTTGGTGCTTTACAAAATTATTCAATATCTTTAAAGCTCCTTGCTTCGTGATATCAAGGCCACAAAAATTAATAAAGCCCCGGTAATTAAACCATCCATATTTCTTATTAATTATTATTCGTTTTAAATAATAACTCTCGGTAGCTGTCAATCCTTCCCCTTCTTTAGCTAAATTCTTTTTTATTTCATTGATATTTTTATAAACAAGATAATATTTATTAGAAAGCTGATAAAGATATGTCAAAAAATAAGTTAAGTCATTACAAGAATTTCGTGAATTATCTATAGCTTTATAATAATTAGCCTTATCATCGTTAATTGCCTCGCTAATAAATGTCGGAAGATATCCTTCCATTTTCATTAGCATACTAATCCATAAGGAGACCATTCTTGCGGTTCTCCCGTTGAAATCAATATACGGATGAACATATAGCAAATAGTAATGAGCAATAAATGGCAATAATGGATTATTAACTTCCAAATTATCATTTACAAATTTAAATAATGAATCCATACAAGCTTCGATTTTATCAATAGAACAGCCATCATGTCCACCAATCATAACCATTTCTGTTCGATAATAATCCTTAATTTCATCTGTCTTAGGTAAAGAATCTTTACTTAATATCCTATATAATTCTCGCAAATTATCTTTAGTAAAGGGAGGCCTCTTTGAAATAAAGCTATATCCTTCGCACATATTTAAAATAATTTGTTCATTCGCATTTTTCACTTTTTTTTTTTTACAATTTCTAAAATCTTTTTTCTTGTTGTGTTAACCCCTTCAATTTTCAATGTTCCTTCCAATTCCGAAGCAACTCTTGATAGAATTATTTCATCATAGTTTTCAGAAATTATTGTTTCCTGAGTTGAAGAATTGTTTTTAAAAAAAATAAAATAGTCATTAATGGCATTACTTAATTCGCAAGAATTATAATAAAATATGCTCTTTGAATTAAATGATAATAAAGGTAAGATGACCTTTGCTTCATTTTCTATTGATTCTTTATAATTTAAGTAATCATTAAGCTTCTGATTATTCAACATTATTCCGATTTTTTTATTAATTCTTAAATCTTCATTTGAATAATAATGATCACCGGTTAAGGCCATAGTCAATATTTCTTCCTTAGTAAATTTCATAAAATCATTCCTTTACTTTATTATAAACCATTTCGTAAACCTTGTAAATATTATTTGTAAACCAAATCGTAAACTAAATTAAAAACTCTATAAAATAGAATTTCTATTTCATAGAGCAAAAATTTTTCTTTTTTTATTCCCATTTAGTAATTACTCCCTCAACATAATGCCAGTAATTACCTTCTCCAGTTGGTTCATTCTCATTATACCAATAAACAGGGCAGCTAGAAGAATTCCAATTTTCAAACCATCTGCTAGGTAATTCTGTTGTTTCACAATAAATGGTTAAATTAAGGCAATTAATAAAGACGTTAGAACCGATAAACGTTACATTTTGGGGAATCACTATTTCTGTTAAAGCGATACAACCATCAAATGCATGGTTATTAATTTCAGCCAATGTACTTTCTTCTTCAAATGTTACCTTTACTAAAGACTCGCAATTAGTAAAAGCCATAGTTCCCAATTTGGTGAGGCTAGCCGGAATTGTGATTTCGGTTAAATTGTTACAATAGCCAAAGGCACTAGTACCAATAGACTGTAAATTTGAATTAGCCTCAAATCTTACTATTCCCAAAGAATAACAAGAATTAAACGCTGCATCACCAATTGTTGTGACACTAGCTGGAATTGTGATTTCAGTTAAATTGTTACTTCCTGAAAAGGCTTCTTTATCAATAGTTTGTAACTTTGAATTGGCCTCAAAAAGTACTGTTGTTATTGAACTCTCCTTAAATATATAGGTATTAAGTGTTATAACACTAGCTGGAATTATGATTTCAGTTATTCCCACACATTGATAAAATGTGTAATCTTCGATACATTCAAGTGTCGAATCTTCTTCAAAAACTACTGATTCTAAACTAGTACACTCTCCAAAGGCTCCATGAGAAAGTGTTTTAACAGAATTTGGAATAAAAATATTCATCAATAAATTACAACCATAAAATGCATACATATCAATTGATTCAAGATTTGAATCAGCTTCAATTGTAACATTTTCTAGTTTTTCACAATTCTGAAAGGCTCCATATCCTATCGCTGTGATACTACTAGGAATAAAAATACTTACTATTTCTGTGGATTCGAATGCTCTTGCATAAATATCATATAGAGAACCCTTATAAGATTCTGGTAAAATTAATTCTTTCTCTTCTCCTTGATATGAAACCAGATAGTACTATTCTTCAAAATACGCAAATAAATATCCGTCAAGAGGATCCAAATAAATTGATTTTTCATCCAATGATGTATGAATTACAACAGCACTATAGCCTACATATCCATTTTCATTTGATTGCTTCTTTATTGTTAGAGTTGATAAGTTATATATTTCAAATAGGCGATTGCAATTATCAAAAGCATAAGCTTCAATCGTTATTAAAGTTGAAGGTAAAGTAACGCTCATTAAGTTAATAGATTTTTCAAAGGCTTCAACACCGATTGATGTTACTCCTTCAGGTATAACAACTGATTCAAATTTCGAATTACTAAAGGCTCCGCTATAAATATCATAGTTTTTATTATTAATCTTTTCAGGCAATACTAAATCCTTGATATTATCAGAATTTAAATAGGCTAGTAAATAATTTTTTCCTTCAAACTCAAATATAGCAAAACCCTCACTGTCTATTGAAATAAATGATTTCTCGTCTAAGCTTGTATGAATAACCTTAGCATAATATCCAACATATCCATTTTCTTCTGATTCCATATCGATTGTTAGGCCTGATAGATTATATACCTCAACCAATTTATTGCATTCCTCGAAAGCATAATCATCAATTGTAGTAACGTTTTTAGGGATTACAACCTGAACTAATGAACCACAATCTGAAAAAGCATTTTTTCCAATTGTTGTTAAACTAGAAGGAAGAGTAATCATAAATAAATTATCACAATGACTAAATGCGTTTTTGCCAATTACCTCTAATTTACTATTCTCCTCAAACTCTAGCTTAGTTAAGGCACAAGAATAAAAGGCAGATTTACCAATTGTTGTGACATTAGCAGGAATCTTTATTTCAGCTAATTTCTCGCAAGTATCAAATGCATATTCACCAATTGTTTCTAATTTGCTTTCTTCTTCAAATTCAACCTTTGTTAATTCAGAACAATTTCTGAAAGCTTTATCACCAATTGTTGTGACAGTATTAGAAATTACAACTTCCTTAAGATTACTACAGTCATCAAAAGAGTATTCACCTATAGTTATAATACCAGGTGGAATCAAAACACCTTCAATATCTGATTCAAAAAAGCCATCATCCTCTACCTTCGTAACTGGGATTCCATTATATTCATTTGGAAGATAAACATATTTTTCAGCACATTCGCCTAGGCCAACTGCATATGTTCCATCCTCTAATAGGGTATATGATAAACCTTCACTTACATATCTTAACCCACAATTAGGACAAACTCCATCTACAAATTCATGAATAAGTTTTGGTATTTCCTCAAAATGCTCATAGCCACAAACACTACATATTTGTTTTTTGCTTCCGGCTTCTGTTTCTGTTGCTTCTTTAACAACAATAAAGTCCCCATAGGTATGAGCCGCAAAATCTTTCTTTTCATCAGTATGCTCGCATGTTGCTTGATACCAATGTCCCTCTTCATTTTTCGAATATGTTGATTCGTATTCATGGGTATGCTCAGTAGTAGTAGCTGTTTTACCACATGAAGTAAGAATAAATAATCCAAAGAATGAAAGACAAATTAATGTCAATACTTTTTTTATATTCATAATCTTCACCTTTCCGCATTCAATATTAACAATTACTTTTACCATATTTTTGTAAAAAAAGATAGATATTATTTATATGAAAACATTTTTATAAAAGTAATAAAGAAACAACATAAAAAAAGAAAAAATACACCCGCGTATTTCTTCCATTTTTCCAAATTATTCTTGAATAATTTCATCAAAATAACAATAATAATTATTAAGAAGAATCTCCAATATTTCTTCATTTAATGTTCTTGATAAAAAATTCTCATATGTAATTCGAAGACTTATATTGTCAATAGTTCTAGCTATATCCTCACATACCATTAATGATATTTCATAAATTGTTTTTACTAAATTATTGCTATATCCAAAATCCAAAAACCAAAATAAATTATCTAACAAAGATAAACCAATTTCGCCTAGCGCAGCATAATCAGTCGTTATCTTTTTAACATTTAAATAAATATCTATAGCTTTCTGACAATTAATGTTGTAGCTATTAAAGCATTTTCCAATTTTATCTATATATTTTTCTATATTTATTTTTGTATTCGTTAAGCAACTATTTACATACTTAATTACATCATCATTTACTGCACATAAATTATTAAGTAATTCAAGCAATTCTTCCCTTGACATATTATTAATTTTCTTTTTAACATTCGCCTTCAGTTCCATATGATTCTCCCAAAAACAAAACAACAGTTTTCCTAAGCTCTTCACTGAAATCCTTCAAATCTTCCATCGTTATCACACCATCTCTTATCATAATAACGATATTAGTAAGCATCGTAGATCTTCGCATATCTATGCAGACACCAGGGTGTTTTTTATCTTTATTGATTCTTTTTTCTACATCCCAAAAATTCGACGATGGATTTCTATCGCTAGACAATAAAGCCACATATTCTTTATTTAGCCTTGCCATATAGTTTTCTTGCCAGATTGGAATATATTTTCGAAATAATCGCCAATCACTTTCTTTACATTCATAAAAATTGCTCATAAAAAAACCTTCTTTCACTTAGATAATTGAAAAAATCCGCTTAATTAATAAGAAACAATCAATTGCATTTTAAATCGCTCTTCACCATATACTGCATGGGGAATATCTTTTGGCATAATTAATGTTTCCCCAGCCTCTAAATAAAAAACATCAGCGCCTACAGTGAATCTTCCTTTGCCCTCGAGCACAGTAACCATCGCATCACCTGATGCGGCGTGCGTTGATATTTCTTCTCCCTTGTCAAAGGAAAAAATGGTCATACTAACGTGTTCATTCTGAACTAAAGTTTTACTAACGACTTGACCTTCTTGAAATAAAACCAAATCCTTTAAATTAATCTTTTCTTGTTTTTTAACATTCTTATACATTGATAAATACCTCCTTTTTTTCTTACCAGAATTAAATACAAATAATTTTGTTATTATTATAATCGTGAATGATAATTTGTTACTAAAATAATGCCTTTACTTTCGCAATGATAATGCCGCTATACACTCCACATGATGGGTTTGACAAAATAAATCGACAGGCTGAACCTCTTCTACTTTATACATATCAATAAGCAGTTTTAAATCTCTACCTTGCGTGTCTGGTCCACATGAAATATAGATAATGCGCTTCGGAGCTATTTTTTTCAAAGCTTTGATAAAACGATAATCCGAGCCCTTTCGTGGTGGATCCATAAATAAGCAATCAATTCTTTGATGGTTTTTTGCCATCTCATCTAAATAATTTGAAGCATCATCACAGACAAAATAAGCATTTTTGATATTATTCATCTTGGCATTATTAATCGCATCCTTAATAGCCTCTTTAACAATCTCAACGCCAATGACCTTTTTGGCTTTTCTCGACGCAAGAAGACTAATTGTCCCAATACCACAATAGGCATCAAATACAATGTCATTTTTATTTATATTAGCCATTCTTAGAGCCTCTTGATATAAAACCTCCGTTTGTTTCGGATTGACTTGATAAAAGGACTGACTTGAAATATTAAACTCTAACCCAAGCAATAAATCCTTAATATAGCCATCACCATATAATATTCTTGATTTATCACCAAAAACAATGCTCGTTTTGCGGCTATTGATATTTTGAACAACTGTTTTGATATTTGGATTAAAATCTAAGAGCTTTTTCACAAAAACGCTTCGATTTGGAAACATTTCACTTGCCGTCACCACAACAACCATTATTTCTCTTGTATAATAGCCTGTTCGAATATAAACATGTCTTACAAGGCCACGTCCTGTATCCTCATTAAAGGGCTCAATTTTTAAGCTAATAAAAATATTCTTAATTTCTTTAAGAAGATCATTGGCTTCCTTATTTTGAATTGGACAATTAGTAATATCGACGATTTTATGACTATTCTCTTCATAAATTCCGGAAATCAATTTATTTTTATTCATCCCAAATGTAGCGATAACCTTATGTCTTGACCCTAAATAATTATCCATTCCCAATGTTTTATTTACCTTAACATTGAATTCCTTAAATAACACACTGATATAATCTGTTTTATATTCTAATTGGGCATTATAGCTAATATGACCATAATCACATCCACCGCACGATTTATATGGGCAAATGGGTTCAATTCGATTATCCGAAGTCTTGGTTATATTTCGAATTTTGCAAAGAAAATAATCATCCTTTTTTCCTGTAATCTCGACAACGGCCTCTTCCTTCGGAATTAATCCTGGAACTAAGAAATTAGGCTTACAAACACATTTTCCATCATGTAAATATAATCCCTTAACTTTCTTCTCCATCGTTATCTTCCCCTTTAATGGATTCTAAGTATTCAATATCCGTCATACAAAAAATTCCATTTTTCTTTAATAATTCCGTCGTAATACCATCACCTGATGTCAATGTATGCGAGAAGGTTCCATCATAAATTTGATTCACTCCACACGATGGACTCTTCGCTTTTAAAATGGCTTTATTTACATTATATAAAACAGCCTTTTCTAAAGCTAATTCTGCACCCCTAATAAATTGGTTAGTCACATCCGTTCCATCCTCTTCGATAACAATCTCACCATTTTTTTCTGAAGTTTTACGAGGAATTGTTCTTCCTCCCATAACCTCTGGACAAATAGTAATAGCCTTTCCTTCTTGAAATAAAGCCTTAATTGGCTCCCGTAAATTATTTCCACCATCATATTTGACATTATTTCCAACTAAACAAGCACTTACTAAATATTCAATTTCTGGTTCAACCTTCGTTAAAGCATCAAAATCAATGGTCGCAAGCTTTAACCCTAAAAAAGAAATAACACCATCCTGATATTTAAAGCCTAAGCGATTAATCAAATAAACATTTCCTTGGTAATATATCGAATCATTTGTTATTCTTATGAAGCAATATTTAAGCTTATATAAAAAATCATTTGAATGATCAATATGCTTCATAATCATCATTACAATAAAGAAAATAACTAACAATGAACAAAACCATCCCGGGTAAACTAATGCCAAAACCATTTGGTCAAAAAATGAACCTATTAGGATAAAAAGAGCACAAACAAAGCATATTCCAATTAAGCTCCAATCAAAAACCTTTTTTAAAATAGTATCTGTTTTTTTCTTTTTTTCAACATATTCTTTAGTGAATAAATCAATATTTTTGAAATAATCTGTAAATTCATTTTTGGTTAAATCACCATAACAAAATAAATATTTAACTAAAGAAAAGGAAAACAAAAGGGTATAAATAACTAATATACCAAAAAACAAAAAAATCAATAGATTTGATTCTAGCTTAAATCCACAAGCAATAACTGATATACAAACAAACATCACAAATCCATAAAAATATAAATCAAAGGATAATTGTTTTTTGATAATTTTATTTTTCATTGAAATCTCTCCTTGAAAACTCGCATCCACAATAATGTTGGCGATATAAATTATATTGTTTAGATAAAGCAATTGAATGCTTATAGCCTTCCTTTTTCTTAAAATCCGATGGTAAGAATAAAATATTATATTTCTTTTCTAACTCTTTTCCGATTTCATTAATCCAATTAGAATTTTTATATGGCGAAACCGATAAGGTCGTGCAAAAATAATCAAATTGATTTTCTTTAGCATATTTTGCAGTTTCCTCTAAGCGCAAATAATAACAATTATAACAGCGCGCCTGACCCTCTTTTAATCCCTCTTGACCTTTTATTTTATTATAAAAGGGAATACTATCATAAGGGCTATCAACATATGAAATATTATACCCAAATTCTTTATTTATTTCATCGATAAATCTTTTTTGTTCAATAACCCTTTTTTCATATTCTTCAAAGGGAGAAATATTAGGATTAAAATAAAAAACTGTTATTTCAAAAAATGGGGCTAACAATAAAAGACAATGACTACTACAAGGAGCACAACAGCTATGTAATAGCAATTTAGGCTTTGTCTGTAATTTTTCAATTATCATTTCCATTTCTTTATTATAGTCCATAATTATCAATCCTCATCTTACAATTATACCATAAGTTTAATGAGTTTCAAAATAAAATCTCTTTAATAATAGATATTAATATGATATAATAGATGAGTACAACAAAGGAGGAACCAAGATGTCGAAAAAAATCTCGCCATATTTGGTAATACTTATCGCCTTTTTATCCGTAATCCTATTAGGATCAATTTTGCTAGTATTACCTATCTCCGTTCGAAAAGGGGCACATTTAGACTACGTTGATGCATTTTTTATCTCAACGAGTGCGATTTGTGTTACTGGATTATCAACTATTGATGTTACTACCACCCTGACGCCTTTTGGAAAAATAGTTTTAATGATTTTAATCCAAGCAGGTGGTTTAGGATTAGTTACAATTGGAATCTTCTTTCTATCAATGCTCGGATTTCAATTTGGCGTTAAGGAACGTGTTTTAATTAAAGAATCCTTAAATCAAAACAGTCTTTCTGGGCTCGTGCGCCTCGTTAAAACTATCTTTTTAATCAGCTTGGTTATTGAGGTTTTTGGGGCCATCATCAATATGTTTGTTTTTTGCCCTAAGCTCGGCTTTTGGAAAGGCTTGGGAATTAGTGTTTTTCACTCAATATCATCATTCAATAATGCCGGCTTTGATATTCTAAGTGGTGAATCACTTGTCCCATATCAAACTAATGTCTTATTATTACTTAATACCGCTTTTTTGATTATTTTAGGAGGAATTGGCTTTGTCGTTATTCTTGATATTGTCAATTTCCGAAAAAATCATCATTTCTCTATTCATACAAAGATTGTTGTGATCACAACCTTTATCCTCTTAGTTATTGGAACATTACTATTTAAATTGACATCACCATCCTTATCTTGGCTTGATTCGTTCTTTCAAGCCGTCTCGGTCAGGACGGCAGGCTTCAATACGGTTGATTTGAATTCGCTAAATGATTCAACCATTTTATTAATGGATGTCTTCATGTTTATCGGATGTTCTCCTGTATCAACCGGTGGGGGAATCAAAACAACAACGCTCTTTGTAATTGTTTTATCAATCTACAGCTTTGCGACCGGAAAGCCTTGTATTGCCTTTAAAAGAAAAATTTCAGATAAATATGTCTTAAAAGCCTTTTGGGTTGTGGCCCTCTCGGCATCATTTATCATCTTTATGGCTTTTATGATCTTATGCTTTAGTGATTTCAATATCAAACAAGTAACGTTTGAATGCTTTAGTGCCTTTGCTACTGTCGGTTTATCCTTAGGTATAACAAGCGAATTAAATGTAATTTGTAAATTAGTCCTCTGTGTCGGTATGTTCTTTGGTCGTTTAGGACCTCTTACAATTGCCTCATTATTCAATACGAGATGGAACAAGGATACTGAGGACAGTATTAAATATGTTGAAGAAAAAATTATGATTGGGTAGGTGTTATTCATGAAAAAGAGTTTTGCCGTTATTGGCTTAGGCCGATTTGGTTTAGGTATCGTTGAAGAATTAAGCAAAATGGGAGCTGATGTCATCGCCATTGACTCCGATAGTCATGCGGTTGAAAGGGCAAGCAAATTTGTAAGCTATGCGGTTGTGACGGACTCGACAAATGAAGTAAATTTAAAGGAGCTTGGAATTGCTAATGTAACCCATGCCGTTGTCGCAATTGGTTCCAATTTACAAGCAACCATCCTAACGACAGCCATTCTAAATGAATTGGGTGTCAAAAAAATAACAGTTCGTCTCGACAATGATTATTATGAGAAAACCATTCTAAAGCTCGGCGCAACCTCAATTGTCTATCCAGAAAAGGCTGGAGGAAACCGTCTAGCCCGCAGTATTATTTCGGATAGCTTTGTCGATTACTTCAAAATTAGCGATGATCATAACGTTGTCCAAATGCTTATTAAAGAAGATTTCCCGCCAATAACTTTAGTAGATTTAAATAGTCGAAATCGTTTTGATGTCAATGTTGTTTTGATTGTAAGAGATAAAAAGAGCTTTATCCCTAAGGGTACCGATTTAGTCAAACCCGGCGATATCATCTTAGTTATTGGTAAGGATAATAATCTACGTAAATTCGAAAACTATTTAAATAAATAAAAGCCAACTTGCGTTGACTTAATTTGAGTGATTTTGATCTTTATTTTCATAGATTCCTAGAACGATGATTTTTAAATCATTGTTCTTTTTTATTTCTTCAATTGCTTCTTCAATCATATGAATATTATTATCAAAGGCAATTTCAATAAAGAAATGATATTTGCCAATCTCACTTTTCGTCGGGCGAGAGACAATCGAAACTAAATTGATGCTCTTTTGATAAAAGCAGCCTAAAATATCATAAAGCATTCCTGGGCGGTCATTAATCGCCGTAACCACAATTGTTGCCTTAATATGCCCTTCCTTTTGAAGCTCAATTTTATCCCTTTGCTTAATAACTAAAAATCTTGTTTGATTATTTTTTGCGTCTGTGACATCCTTAATGCCAAAGGGAAAGGTATCTTCGTAGGAATGGGTTGGAATAATCGCCACATCACCATGAATGCCCTTTTTTACTTCCTCTAAGGAAATCATATTACTTTCGGTATTCATTATTGCGGCATCTGGAAATTGATTAATAAAATTTAGACACTGACCCTTAGCCTTAAATTGAACAAAAATTCTTTTGATTTCCTCTTTCTTATTGACATTTCCCACAACCGAAAAGGTTACTGGTAAATATAGCTCATCAATTATTTGAAATCGATCATTTATTAGTAAATCCATACTTTGTTGAACGAAGCCATCAAGGCTATTTTCATAAGGAATTATCGCATAGATATCCTCATTAACAGCCTTGAAAACCTCATTAATCGAGCGAAAATAAAGCTTTTCTATATCATAATCATATATATTTGCCGCAATTGAAGCATACGTTCCGATAGGTCCTAAAGTAGCTAGCTTCACTTAACAACAATATTGTATAGCTTATTTGGCACAACAATTTCTTTAACAATTTCTTTGCCAGCAGTATAAGCCATAATTCTTTCTGATTTGTGAGCTAATTCCTTAATTGTATCAGCGCTCGAGTTCATCGGAACAATTAATTTATCGCGGACCTTTCCATTAACCTGAACAACAATTGTGACTTCATTTAAGACCGTCTTCGCCTCATCATAGGTTGGCCAAGGCTCAAAGGCGATCGTATTATCATGACCTAAAATTTGCCATAATTCCTCACCAAGATGCGGAGTTATACAGGATAACATTTTTACAAAGCCCTCCACAAAGCCTATATATACCTTATCAGCCTTATAAGCCTCATTCATAAAAATCATCATTTGGGAAATAGCCGTATTAAAATTCAAGGAATCAAAATCATTTGTGACCTTTTTAACCGTTTGATTATAAATAATTTCTAATGATGAATCATATTCAGATGTAAATTTATTTGTATATTCCTCGTTAGTTATGAAACGGAAAACACGATCAAGAAATTTACGTGATCCTTCTAAGCCCTTTGAAGACCAAGGCAACGAAGCCTCAAGTGGTCCCATAAACATTTCATATAAACGTAGGGTATCGGCACCATATTCTCTTACCACATCATCAGGATTAATAACATTACCGCGAGATTTACTCATCTTCTCATTGTTTTCTCCTAAAATCATTCCTTGATGGAACAATTTTTGGAAAGGCTCCTTAACCGGAACAACGCCCTTATCATATAAATAATTTGTCCAGAAGCGGGAATACAACAAATGTCCGACCGCATGCTCAGGTCCACCGATATATAAATCAACAGGCATCCAATGCTCAAGTAATTTCTTATCAGCCAAACATTCATCATTATTTGGGTCAATATATCTTAGGAAATACCAGCTTGAACCTGCAGAACCTGGCATCGTATTCGTTTCTCTTCTTCCCTTTTGACCGTTTTTACAAACATTAACCCAATCGCTGGCATTTTCAAGTGGTGCAGAGCCTGATTTTTTAGGCTTATAATCATCTAAAACTGGTAAAACAAGCGGAAGCTCATCATCATCTAGAGCCTCATCATGATCATCAAAATGAATAACCGGAATTGGCTCTCCCCAATATCTTTGACGAGCAAAAATCCATTCTCTTAAGCGATAGCTAATCTTTTTCTTACCAATTTTATTTTCTTCCAAGAATTCAATCATTTTATCGATAGCCTCTTGTTTGCCTAAACCGTTAAGGAAACCAGAATTGATATGGATTCCATCATCCTCAAAGGCCTCCTCTTCAATATTTCCACCCTCGAGAACCGGAATAATTTCAAGATTAAATTTTTTAGCAAAAGCATAATCACGCGAATCATGAGCTGGAACAGCCATAATGGCGCCGGTACCATAGCTAGCTAAAACATAATCGCTAATCCAAATCGGAATCAGCTTTCCGTTAACCGGATTAACAGCATAGGCTCCTGTAAAGGCTCCCGTTTTTTCTTTGTTTAGCTCGGTGCGCTCTAAATCAGATTTGGTTGCGCAAACCTTTTTATACGCTAAAACATTTTCACGGCATTCATCAGTTGTTATTTTATCAACTAACCTATGCTCTGGAGCTAAAACACAATAGGTTGCGCCAAATAAGGTATCACAGCGTGTTGTAAAGACAGTAAAGGAATCATCAGTTCCATTAACCTTAAAATTAACATGGGCTCCGACCGATTTTCCAATCCAATTTCTTTGCATTTCCTTCGTTGATTCTGGCCAGTCTAAGTCATCAAGACCAGCTAATAGACGTTCAGCATAGGCCGGAATATCTAATACCCATTGCTTCATATTCTTTCTTTCAACCGGATAGCCTCCACGCTCACTTTTTCCATCGATAACCTCATCATTGGCCAAAACAGTTCCTAATTCCTCACACCAGTTAACTGGCATATCAATTTGCTTAGCCAAGCCATCGTTATATAATTGCTTAAAAATCCATTGCGTCCATTTATAATATTTTGGATCGCAGGTAGAAATTTCTTTACTCCAATCAAAAGAGAAGCCTAACATCTTTAACTGGCGAGTGAATGTATCGATATTCTTTTTCGTAAATCCATCAGGATGATTTCCGGTCGTTATTGCATATTGCTCAGCTGGAAGTCCAAAGGCATCCCATCCCATCGGATGAAGAACATTATATCCTTCCATTCTTTTCTTTCGACAAATGATATCAGAAGCAGTATAGCCTTCTGGATGACCAACATGAAGTCCTTGACCGGAAGGATATGGGAACATATCGATTGAATAAAATTTCGGCTTTGAAAAATCCCAAACATCAGTGTAAAAGGTTTGATGCTCTTCCCAATATTTTTGCCATTTCTTTTCTATTTCTAAATGATTATAGTTCATCAAAAAAACCTCCTCGTTTTGTATGTGCTATATATATAATATAACAAGATAGCTAATAATACAAGAAAGAATGCGTTTACAAAGAAAAAAGAGTTGGAAAAATTTTTCCAACCTCATTTATAGATAATTTCGTAAAACAATATAGGTTACATATCCAACATAAATCAAAATCAAAATGGCCCCCTCTAGTCTTGAGATTCCCTTTTTGGTTGCGGCAAAAATGTAGACAATGATACCTACAATCATCATAATAACCATATCAATTAAAACAAGATTGTTAATCGCAAGCGGTGTAATAATACTAGTTAAGCCTAAAATCATCAAAACATTGAAAATATTTGATCCAATTACATTGCCTAAGGCAATATCATTTTCACCCTTTTGAGCCGCAATTATGGAAGTCATCAATTCCGGTAAGGATGTACCTAGGGCCACAATTGTTAAACCAACTAGGGTTTCACTCATACCCATTTTCATTGCGAGAAATTTGGAGGTTTGGGTTACACATTCACCGCCAAATACCACTAGTCCTAAGCCAACAACAAAGAAAAGAATTGCCTTCCATAATGGTTGATTTGCAGGTATTTCTTCAACAAATTCTTCTTTATTTCCTGACTTAATTAAAATCACGATGTATAATACCAACAACAAAACTAAAACAATTCCTTCGCCCCGGCTGATGATATTAAAACTTTCTCCTAAAAAAACATCAAAGGAGAAGGCAAGCAAAACAACCATCGTCATTAATAGAAATGGAAATTCCTTTTTGATAACACTTTTATCAACCGCAATCGGCACAAAAATTGCGGAGAAGCCTAAAACCATCAAAAAATTAAATAAATTCGAGCCAATAATATTTCCAACCGAAATATCGGCACTACCATTAATCGCACTCGCTAGGCTAACCGATAATTCTGGTGCACTTGTCCCAAAGGAGACAATCGTTAATCCGATAATAAATGGTGAAATCTTAAGTCTCTTTGCAATCGAGCTTGAGCCTCCAACAAACCAATCTGCCCCTTTTATTAAAAATCCTAACCCCAATATCAAAAATAAGACATTCAAAAAGATTTTTAACATGTTTACCTCCAAAACAAAATAAAAAGACCCCATATGAAAAAAATTTTTTCATACAAAGTCTCGACATTTAAAGTATACCCGAAGATTAAAAAATCTTGTGTTGACGACTATACTGCATATATTATATGCAATCTACTCCCTTTGTCATTCCTAATTATTATAGCATACTTAAAAAAGATATCAAGACCTATTTTTATTATTTGTCAATTTTGGTATAATTATAATGGTGATGTCAAAATGAGTGAATTATTAGCGCCGGCCGGAAGCTATGAAGCTTTTTTAGCCGCAATCTCCAATGGCTGCGATGCTGTCTATTTAGGATTAAATGTCTTTAGCGCTCGCGCCTATGCGGAAAACTTTACTATTGATAATTTAGAGGATGTTATCTCCTATGCCCATTTGCGAAATGTTAAGGTCCATGTAACAATGAATACCATCTGTTATGAAAGTGAATTACCTTTAGCCTATAAAACCCTAGATAAGCTAAATGAAATGGGTGTTGATGCGATAATCGTTCAGGATTTAGCTCTTCTTTCTTATATCAAGGATAATTTTCCTAATCTTGAGGCTCATGCTTCTACGCAAACAGGAATTGATAATATTGATGGAGTGAGATTCTTCGAAGAATTAAAGGCTGATCGCGTCGTCTTAGCGCGCGAGGTTCCGATTGATGAAGTCCAAAAAATGAAAAAGCAGACGAAAATGCCTCTTGAACTCTTTATGCATGGAGCTTTATGTGTTTCCTATTCGGGTAATTGCTTAATGAGTGGATTAATCGGATTACGAAGCGGTAATCGCGGACGCTGTGTTGGAAGCTGTCGAAAAAAATTTACTCTTCTTACCAATTCAAAAGAAATTGGTAATGGCTATCTTCTTAGTATGAAGGACTTAAATACAACTAAACATATAAACGAATTAAAAATTGCCGATTCCTTAAAAATCGAAGGTAGGATGAAGGAGCCTACCTATGTTGCGAGTGTCGTTAAAAATTATCGAGCTCTTCTTGATAATAATGGTGAAGCCATAGATGAGATCAATCTTAATCTTGCGAAAACCTTTAATCGAACCTTTACCAAGGGCTATCTTTTCCATGAAGATAAAAAAAATATTACCAATATCGAAAAGCCCAATAATTATGGCTACAAAATTGGCAAAGTAATTAAAACATTAAATAACAAATGCTTCCTTGAATTGTTTTTACCCCTTAAGCAAGGAGATCAAATTCGGATTCAATCAAGGAGTGAAATCAATCTTCCGATAACAAAGCTTTTTGACAAAAACAATAACCTAATCAAGGAAGCCAAAGGTCTATGCTGTATTGAACTCAAGGAAAAGACGAGCGTTGGTGATATTGTTTATAAAACAATGGATATTGATTATCTAAACAATATGAAAAAATCATACCCGAAAGAATTTAGACGTCTTCCTCTTGATATCATCTTCGTCGCGAAGGAAAATGAACCTTTGTCCTTATCTATTTCCTATCAAGATTATTATGTGACTGTCACATATGGAATCGCTACGAAAGCCATTAATAATCCAACCTCCGAGGATAATGTTTATAAGCAGCTATCCAAATTAAATGATACTCCTTATGAAATAAATAATGCCAGCATTTATTTAGATGATCATTTATTTATCAATATGAGAGATATCAATGAATTAAGAAGATTGGGAATAAAGGCCCTAAATGAGCAAAGAATTCAAAAACGTGAAATGATTGTAGGTAAGCCAAATTACGTTCCTATTAGCTTCAAGATAAATCAGCCTAAGCTTGCATGCTATTGCACGACTATCGAGCAATATGAGGCCGCCAAGGAAAGCAATATCGAAATCATTTATTTTAATAATGTTATAAGAAGAAACCATGTCGATTTCAAAGAAATCACTGGTGAGGTTTTAGTTGGAGGATATAGTGGAGTATACCATTACAAGGGACAAGAAATGGTATCTGACTTTTCATTAAATGTTGTGAATGCCAAATCCGTTAATCTTCTCCACAGCTTAGGGGTAAAAAGAGTAACCCTTTCTCATGAGATAAACAATCGACAAATCAAGGACTTGATAAAAGAATATCAAAAAAACACCGGCGGTTACCCCAACCTTGAAATGATTGTCTATGGAAGACAGGATCTTCTCTTTACCGAATATTGTCCTTTAAAAAAATTCAATCTATGCGGTAAATGCAAGGATCAACAATACTATCTAAGAGATGATGTTGCCTCCTTTCCTCTTATTAGTCATGATGATTGCACAACAACTATTCTTAATAGTAAAACTCTCAATCTAATTGATGATTTAGAAAAAATTTCTTTTGTTAATGTTTATCGTCTTCAATTCACAATTGAATCAAAGGAAGAAACACAAAGAATCATCAATCAATATAAAAACAGACTCAATGGTGATAAAACAAATTACTTTAACGAGCGTGAAAACACGAGAGGACATTTTAATAAGGAAATACTATAAAAGCGGTTCAATTATTGAGCCGCTTTTAATGCTTTTAACACTTCTAATTCTCGGGAAATCCAGGTTCCGCTATATTCAATATCAATCAAAGCTTCATTTTCCTTTATCGCTTCATCAAGAGATTTCCACATTGGGTGATATCCACACTCAATCTCGCTTGATGTTAAACTCAAGGAATCAGGGTTATCTTCAACATCACAAAAATAATAGAAGGATACTTGATGAAAAATGGCATCCTCCTTGAGGCCCTTTCTTTTTTCCTCAAAATAGCCAAAAGGTTTAATGCTAGAGGGGATAACGCGATAGCCTGTTTCCTCATGAACTTCACGAATTAAGGTTTCAATCGGACCTTCATTATCTTCAACTCCACCTCCAGGAATCTTATTATCGCCATATTTAGTGCTTTGCGTCAAAAGAATCCTATTATTTTTTATGACAACACCGCGAGATGCATATCTAACAACCTCAAAGGTATCCTCCTGGTAATTTTTTCGATCACGAATACCTATTGCTTGCATACTATTTTTGATTTCTAATAGATTCATATAATAATCCTCCCTGAGTTTGTATTTATTATATACTTTATTTTTTAAAAATTAAAGTCATTTTTTTCAAATTACGAGACATATTTTTCAAATTATGTTTTTTATCTTTTTGAAAAAACTAAATTTGGAGGTATAAATAATGATAAAATTTTTAAATATCGTAATTAGTATTCTATCACTTACAGGATTAATGAATGCTAAGCCTAATAAAATCTATCATGGTTCTCGCGAAAAAAACGAAATATATTTGACCTTTGATGATGGCTATAGCTATAAAAATACTTGTCTTATTTTAGATACCCTAAAAAAACATAACATCCAAGCGGCTTTTTTCTTGGAGGGCGGATTTCTCGACAATCATCCAACTTTAATCAAAAGAATGATTGATGAGGGACATATTGTGGCTTGTCATACTTGGACTCATCGCGATATAACTTTACTTTCTAATGATCAATTTGTCCGGGAATTAAATCTCTATCGTGCAAGATACAAGGAAATCACAAATCAAGAAATGCCTTTGTATTTCCGACCACCGATGGGCTTTATCGATGAAAAAAAAGAAAGAATTCTCTCCTATCGGGGATATAAAATCTTTCTTTGGGATGTCAATTATGTTGATTATGACCGAACAAAGGATTATGGTGTTTCTTATGCCTATAATTCAATTGTTCCCCATGTCCAAAATGGTTCCATTATTCTTATGCATACAATGCTCGACTCCAATGCCTTGGCCTTAGATAAAATCCTAACTGATTTAAAAAAGACCTATGTTTTTAAAAGCATTTCTGAGCTATAGCAAATGAATATTGTGTTCCTCTAAAAGCTTGATATCATCATCACTCCAAATTGATGATTGAACCTCGCCAATATGGGCTTTTTCTAAAAAGAACATGCATAAACGGGATTGGCCAATTCCACCACCAATTGTAAGTGGAAGCTCATTATTAATGATATTTTTAGCATATGGTGAATAAAGTTTTTCTTCCTCTTGCTTGTGCTTGGTTTGCGCTAGTATTGAATCCTTATCCACCCTTATTCCCATACTTGATAGCTCTAAAGCTACACTTAGCTCATCATACCAAACTAAAATGTCACCATTTAAATTCCAATCATCATAATCAGCTGCTCTTCCATCATGTGGCATTCCATTCGTTAATGGCCAGCCAATTTGATAAAGGAAAACAGCTTTTTTATCTTTACAAATGGCATTTTCTCTTTCCTTAGAATTTAATCCTGGATACGTATCTAAAAGCTCTTGCGTTGAAATAAAGAAAATATCTTCCGGTAGTTTTTTTGATAAAACCTTAAATTTTTGATTAACATTTTCTTCTGTTTTTAATAAACATGCATATATTTTTCTAACAACAGATTGTAAATATTCATATGTTCTTTCATTGGGCTTAATAATTCTCTCCCAATCCCATTGGTCAACATAAACACTATGAAAGGTATCAAGCTCCTCATCGCGTCTTACCGCATTCATATCGGTATACAAGCCCTTTTCACTTTCAAAGTTATATTTTTTAAGGGCATTTCTTTTCCATTTTGCAAGCGATTGGACGATTTCAACATCCTGCTTTAAATCTAAAATATCAAAGCGAACAGCTCGCTCATAGCCATTTAAATTATCATTCAATCCCGTTTTTGGAGCGACAAATAAGGGTGCAGAGACTCTTGTTAAATCAAGGGCATTGGCTAAGGTTTGTTCGAAGGTATCCTTAACGTATTTGATGGCGATTTCGGTTTCTAGTAAGCTAAGCTTAGATGTATAATTTTCCTTTAAAATTAAATTACGCATTTATTTTTCCTCCAATTTATAAAAGTAACTAACGGTGTGATCATAAGTAAATCCATATCTTTGGTATAAATTAATTGCAATACTATTTGTCGAAGCAACATTTAGATAAACATCATCATCGATTTTATTAATAATTTTCTCTAAAGCCATTTTACCAATTCCTTGATTTTGATGAGCCTTATCGACAAAGAAGGTATCAAGGGTGTTACCACAAATATTATATCCGGCCACGAATTGCTTTTTATACTGAATATATCCCATATTGTTGGTTTGATCCTTCATCATTTGAAAGACATCACCATCTGTTAAGGTTGCACTACAATCAATTTTTTCCATCGCTTTATTGCACATAGTAGGATAATCATAGCGATTTTCCAAATCAAGGGGTTTAAATTTCATATCCTTATTAATCTTAAAACGCTGATGCTTCATCAAGTAGCAATCAATTGTACAATGCAAAGAATAATCATTAATTGGTTCTTTTACCCGAAAATAAATATTCTTCGGATGATAATTATTTAACACAGCTTTAGCCTCCTTGAGGACAAGCTTTAAATCCGAATATGAATCAATTATGATATAAGCAATATTTTTGACTTCAATTTCCTTTAAAATCAATTTATAATGGCCATATTGACCATCAATTGATAAAAAATCCATATGACCATCTCCCTTTCTTTATTTTAGCACAAATAGAAAAAAAGAAATACATAAACCGGAATTTTTATTCGGAAAACGTATTTCAATTTATTTAGCTAAAATTTAATATTGGTGTTTTGATTTCTTTTATTCTTTCAATTTTTAAAGGTGTTAGGATAGCCTCTTCCTCTTCATATTCTTCGGAATATTCATAGGTAATGGTTGCGGTTAATTTTATCCACTCGCGATCCTTCAAATTTAGATTAAGCATATCATTGCAAAGATGTCCGAATAGCTGAACATCATCGGCACAGCAAGTCATAGCTAATCTTCCAGCAATAAAGGTTCCCTTTGGTAATTGATCTGATAATACGACTAGACAATTAAAGCAAACTACCTTGTTTACATAATTCTCTTTATTATCAAAGGTATCCATATACCAAATACCATAATCATCATCTTGGATTTCAATGATATCGGCATTGATATCATATGGAAGCTCGCGTAAAAATGCTTCTTGGATTTGACCGCTAGTGTTCATCGCAACATATCGAGCTTGATTATTAATCATTTTAATGTTAGTTTGGTATTTTCGTAATTCATCAATATCATCACAACGATTAAAGACAACCAAATCAGCTTGCTTAATTAGCTCCACGAATTTTTGACGCATGTTATTGAAGTAAATACCAAAGGTTTCAAAATTTATGAATAAAGCTTCCTGCATAACCTGGCAATAGGATGGAAAATCAATGGCATCAAAATCCCACATATCGTTCATTTCCACAATTACCCGACGAATATCATTTTTTCTAATTACATCATTAACCTTACGCATTGAATATTCTAATTGATTTTCAAATTTCAATAGTTCAACATTGTAATTTTGCAAGAATTCAGGATCATATTCAATCTCTCCATCCTCGCACATTATAATTAGAGTACGCCCTTTTTTGTAGAATTCATCTTGAGCAATGGTTTCGATAATAAATGAGGTTTTTCCAGAATCAAGAAAGCCATTAATAATAAATACGGGAATATCTCTCATTTCGATTACCTTTCACTAAACAAATGTTCAATTCTCTTTATATCTAATTTAGAGCCAATAACACAAACTCGACCTGTAACATCAGGTTCGCCTAAGCGAATATCATAATCACCAGCAACGAAATCAAAATAATACCAAGAATCATTGTCAGAAGCCTTAAGAATTCCCTTTGAACGAAGAACCATACCAACTTCCTCATTGTTAGCCAATTCATTTAAGAATTTTTCTAATTGTTCGCGCGTAAAGCTAAGTGGTGTTTCCTTGCCCCAACTAACAAATACCTCATCAGCATGGTGATGATGCTCGTGATCATGATGATGGCCACAACAGCATTCGTCATCATCGTCGTCGTGATGATGGTGTCCGCAACAACATTCGTCATCATGGTGGTGTTCATCGTGATGATGATGCCCACAACAACATTCTTCTTCATCGTCGTGATGATGCTCGTGATCATGATGGTGTCCACAACAGCATTCTTCATCATCGTCGTGATGATGATGTCCGCAACAGCACTCATTTTCGTCCTCATCGTGATCATGATGGTGTCCACAACAACATTCATCTTCATCGTCATGGTGATGATGCTCGTGATCATGATGGTGTCCACAACAACATTCTTCATCATCGTCGTGATGATGATGGTCACAACAACATTCGTCATCATCATGATGATGATGCTCTTCCATCATTTGCTCATAGAGCTCTTGACGTAAAGAAACTGATTTTTCTAATGTTTCTAAAAGCTTATTACTATCTAAAAGATTAATTGCAGTTGTGATAATTAAGGCATGCTCATTCTTTTCCTTAAGCTGATCGACAACAGTTAATATTTTATCCTCTTGCATTTTATCAGTCTTACTTACAATAATGGTATTAGCTGTTTCAACCTGATTGTTGAAAAACTCACCAAAATTCTTCATATAAATCTTGGCTTTTGTTCCATCCACAACCGTCGCAAGAATATTCAATGCTAAATTGGCATCGACATTTTCAATGGCATTAACAATATCAGATAGCTTTCCGACACCAGATGGCTCAATAATAATGCGGTCAGGATTAAATTTTGCAATAACCTCTTTAATTGAAGCTGCAAAATCTCCGACCAAAGAACAACAAATACAACCAGAATTAATTTCCTTAATGTCAATTCCTGCATCCTTTAAAAAGGAACCATCAATTCCAATTTCACCAAATTCATTTTCAATTAATACTACCTTTTCATCCTTTAAAGATGATTCAAATAATTTTTTAATTAATGTTGTTTTTCCAGCTCCTAAAAAGCCAGAAATTACGTCAACCTTAATCATTATTAGTCAACTCCTTTTTCTACCACTATATATTCTACCACATTTTGAACAAAATGTTTTAAATAATAAATAAAAAAAGGTTAATTTATATGCTTGACCATATAAATTGAGCCTTTTTCAGCTTCCATATTAATTCTTTCAAAGCCTCGCCTTTGATAAAATTCAATAGCCCTTTTGTTTGATTCAAAAACATGAAGCATTATTGTTTTACATTTAAGACTGTTTAACATCTTACTCGCTATTCCTTGATTTCTAAATTGCGGAAAAACAAATAAGGTGGATATAAAAAATACATCATTTTCTCGGACAAAATACCATAGATATCCTTTAATTTCGCCATTTTCAGTTGCTTTAAGGATATGTGAATTCTTAGTATCATAGCCGTCTATTAAGGATTCACAAAAATCCTTTTTCGCAAACTCAATACTAAAATCGATTTTCGAATCAATTTTATTTTGTAAAGTCAATTCCCTTTGATATTCAAGAATTGATTGCTCTAGCCATTTATCAAATTCTTCTCTTTTTAATATTTCAATTTTCATAAATAATACCTACTCATTTAAAAACAGTTGAACCAAGATAATCATACACTTTTATAATGCCATTAAATTCTTAACCATCATCTTTATAATTGACATAAGTTGTAACTCAAAATTACATATCGGACCTATGATTTATCCTAGAATCTCTCCAATGAGTATTGCTCTTAGAATAAAGAAATGTCCCATTGGATCCCCCAATAATTATTTACTAGAAATTTTATATTCCTCGATTAATCTTTTTTCTTCATTAATAACCCTTTTCAATTCTTCTTCCGTCGGCATATATGTCATATATTTGGAAACAAATATATTTTGGTCTTTGTATATACTTGAATACTTAGCCACTAATGTATCTTGTTCAGTAACAAGTAATAATCCAATTGTTGGATTATCATCAGCCATTTTTACTTCTTGGTCATAATAATTTCTATATAAATCAATTTGTCCTAACGCTTCATGAGATAGCTTGTCTGTTTTTAAATCTATAACTACATAACATTTTAATATAGCATTATAAAATACCAAATCAATAAAATAATGTTCATTGTCAAAAGTAATCCTTTTTTGCCTTGCAACAAAACAGAAACCTCGACCAAGTTCTAGCAAAAATTTTTGCAAATGATTAATCAATGCATCTTCTAATTCTTTTTCTAAATAATTTACATTATTATCTAATCCTAAAAATTCTAACATATATGGATCTTTGATAACTGTATTAGGTTCATATTTTATTAACGATGTAGACTCATCAACATTATCAATCTTTTGTACTTTAGTATTATTTGCAATTACTCTGCTATATGTGCATGTAGCAATTTGTCTTTCAAGTTGTCTTACACTCCAGTTACCTTTAATTGCTTCCTCCATATAAAAGTTTCTTATTTTTTGTTCTTCAATTTTGATAAGTGTACGATAATGAGACCAACTTAATTCGGAACACACTGTGTTCCAAATTGGAAATGATAAATAAAACTGACGCATATATCGAAGATTTCTTTCATCAAACCCTTTTCCGAAATCGAAAGTCATCTGCTTTGATAGTTCAGCAATTAATTTATTTCCATATTTTGCCTTACTATCACCACCTTGTTCTTCAACAATCATTTTTCCAATATTCCAATAAGTAAATAACATAGTTGTATTCACATAAGTAACAATATGTTCTCTAGATTCATTAATTAATTTCTTAATATTTTCATAAAAATTCACACTAATCACTTCAAACATTATTATTGCCTCCTCTTGGTAATTCTATTCGTATACATCCTAAATCTAACATAATTCGATTGAGTCTTTCGGGCAAACAGCTATTTTTAGTGAAGCTGATTAAACGTCCAATAAGCCACACAAAAATTAATATTTCTGATAAAATACATACAATGATTTTAACATAAATATTAAAACATTTAAAGCCTTTTCTTTCATGAATAAGCTTGCCAGTAATTATATTTTGATTAAGATATCCAAGATAATAATAATCACCATAAATTAGACTTTTTGAAAAAATGATTTTAACCTTTCCATTCTTTACAATATCCGGATTTTTTTCTTGAAAATTAATTGGGGCTTGATAATTGTTTTCAATACAATCTATCATACTTACTTTCGGTAAAATAATAATGAATATTCCTAAAATAATCATAAATACACCAACAATTAATCCTGTAATACCATTATAAAGATACGAATTTTCATATTTAGTAAATGATAAAATCGCTATTTGTGTCATTACGATAGCGCAACTAGCAGTAGCTAAATTGATGATTTTGATATTTCGATAGAAATGACTGCTTTTATGAATTTTCAAAATTCCATAAATTGCCATACCAATCTCGATAAAAGAAACAAGAGCAATCGTGATTCCTAGAATCTCAGTATAATCAAAGGTTTTCGGATTAAACAATAAAAACCTAAGCATATAATAGGAATACAAGACTCCCGATGTGATAAATAAAGCACTTATGATATTGTTTTTTCGATTAAAATCAATTCCCCGGGCATTCTTCTTTATCCCGTCATAGCATTCGGCCTTAGAAATACCTAAACACAAATTAATAGCGCCACAAACCAAGAAAATATATGTTCTAGAAAATAAAGCTAACAAAACCTTGGCTAATGCCATTACTAAATTAAAAATTATCGATATAAAGGTTGTGAAAACAATTTTTTCCTCAAAGCTTTTGTTAAAATAATCATTTATAATCTTTATCATATTCCCTCTCCTAAAGAAAAAATCCTTAGATTTGACCTAAGGACTAATCATTTAAAATTTCATCAGATAATAGAATTATTTCTTGCCCATATTTATTCTTACGAGATTGTAAAATTGCTCTATAAATAAAAGGATTAATAATCATTAAGGCTAGGCCTAAAATTCCTAGAGTATAGCCTAAGATTACACTTAATTCTAGTGATCCCAAAAGAATACTCATGCCTGCTCCCATTATTAATGAAGAAACAACACCAAATGCCAAGCAAAAAATCATTGGAAAATTTTTGACCTTATTATCTAATTTTTTTAAACGATCAACATTCGTTTCCTCTTTTTCAACATAACTATTGCGAATTCTTTCAATTTCTTTAATTTCATCCATTTTTATCTTCTCCTTTATTACAACCATATTTTACGTGATGATTATTACTAAATCATTAATCATTTGTTAATGTTTTGTAAAAGAAGAAAAAATTTATTCCTTACTTAAAATCTTATTCGCAAGAGCGATAATTTCATCTTTATATCTATTTTTATTTTTAGTGTAAAAATGATTATACAAAGGAAAAGCAGCCGCAACCATTAATAAACCAATAACTCCCAAAATAATTCCCCAAACAAAAACATTCATTTCTAAAACTAAAGACATCCCTGTTCCTAAAACTAGTGTTCCGATTACTCCTGTTGAAATGCCAATTACCTGAGGTATCGCCTCAACCTTGCGATTAAGCTTTTTTAATTTATCCACATCATCATCTATTACATATTTATTCCTAATCTCAATTACCTCATCCTTTTCTTTTTTATTCAAAGCCTTATATGAATAGTTAAAATCTTCCTTCATCATTTTCCTCCTTTTTTTCTAATATAACCGTAAAGGTACTTCCTTTGCCCAAAGCACTTGAAACAGTAATCTCGCCGCCAAGCAAATCAATTATTTTTTTTACCATTGACAATCCTAACCCATTGCCCTCTTGGGAATGGGAGGTATCACCTTGGTAAAATTTATCAAAAATATGCTTTCCAACTTCATTACTAATGCCACAGCCAGTATCCTTGATTGAAAAAATGATTCTTTTATTTTTTTCCTTTAATGATATCGATATCATTCCTGAATCAGTGAACTTCAACGCATTAGAAATCAAATTTGACCAAACAATCTCTAAGTATGTCTTAACACTAACCATTGAAATCTCATCAATATCTAAACTGAGTTCTAAACCTTTATTCTCCCATATTTGTTCATAGGAAAGAATGACCTCACTTAATAGCTCATTTAACTCAATTTCTTCAAAATTTGGCTTTATTCCATCATTTTCCAGTTTATTCAATATTTTTATATTATTAACTAGATTAGTTAAACGATTAGCCGCAAAAATAATCGTGTCGATGTATTTTTTTTCATCCTCCGGGGTTGCTTTTTCTAAAGCCTGAGCATAGTTTTTAATAATTGATAGCGGTGTTTTAATTTCATGGGAAACATTTGATATAAAATCATTATGCAGTAATTCTACTTCCTTTAGCTCTTTAGCTAAAGCATCGATATTTATCATAATCATATCATAACGATTATATTTTGTCTTATGTTGAGGCAATAGATGAATGTTATAATTGCCACCTGCCATTTCTTTAGTGGCCTCTAATATTTGAGATATTGGTCTTTCAACTGTCACCTTTTCCCTTATTAAATCAATTACCGTCGCGAATAAAGCAATAAATAAAATATAAAATAAAATGCAAATTGATATAATTGCCTTATCATTAGTTTTTGATTCAATAAAATCATAAATTAAAACTGTACTAGATATTAAAAGCGTATTGATGGCAAAAAACATTAAATATCCACTAAATGATTTAAGGATTTTTTTACCTTTAATATTCACTTTAAAACCACCTTATATCCTAATCCATGAACTGTTACTATCGAAAAGCCATCACATTTATTTGTTTTTTCTCGAATCTTAACCATATATACATCAACTGTTCGTGAGGTAGCTGAGGAATCATAATCCCAAAATTCCTCCATTAATTGTCCTCGTGTATAGGTTCTTTTCGGATTAGAAAGCATCTTAAATAAAATATCAAATTCCCGAACAGTTAACGGTAATTCCTCATCATCAATATAAGCCATATGCTCTTCATTATCCATTCTCAAATTTCCAATAATTAGGGTATTATTCTTCTTAATATTACTTCTTCTAATAATGGCCTTTACCTTTAAAACCAATTCGTCAATGTCAAAAGGCTTTACAATATAGTCGTCGATTTCTAAGTGATATCCATATTGAATAGATGGCTTATCATCACGAGCACTCATAAATAAAATGGGTATCTCTTTGTTTTCCTTGCGGATTGCCGATGCAAGACTATAGCCATCCATTTTGGGCATCATAATATCACTAATAACAAAATCGGGGCGAAGATCATAAAATTTTTCTAAAGCCTCTTCTCCATCATAGGCTGATATGCAATTAAAGCCATTATCCCCTAAATAACGGGATACAATTGTGTTTAATGCTTTGTCATCCTCGACAACTAGGATTTGAATCATAAAACCACCTCTACAAATATATAATACATTATTATTTACAAATAATTAAGAAAATGTTAAAGTTTTGTAAAAAAAAGAGTAATCATTATGATTACCCTTGTATAATAATATTTAAATAGTAAATAGGCTATTATCTTTCATAAACCAAATCAACATCAGATTTTTTATTAAGCTTATATAGATTCGTTAACAAAGAAACAACGAAAATTATAATCATTACAAATAATAAAAAGAATATATAGAGTGGATTATAACAAATAGCAGTAAACATAATAATGTTTGATGATAGCACACCATTAATTAAATTTATCCCAAGAGGAGTAATTATTAAGGATATCATTAAACTAATCATAATCAACAAGAATGAATCCAAAACAAATATTTTTGAGATTTCTTTATTTGAAAATCCCAATGATTTAAAAATCCCGATTTCTCTTCTTTTAGCAATGATATTTTGCTTTGCATAGGATAGTAAATATAAAATTGCAATTAAAATCATCGGAATAACTACGATAATCATAACATTTCCTATCATTTCACTAAAGCCTTTCGCCGTAACGACATTCTCTTCCAAAAACATTGTTGATTTAATGTTATTTTCCAACAATTCATTAACCATTTTGGTTGATAAATTCTTAGTAAAAATTCCTGCTCCCATAATTGATGTCAAATTATAATACTCATTTGAATAAAAATACAATTTTCTAAATGTTTCTTCATTGACAACAGTATAATTACCAAATCCAACAATTTTTAAACTAATTCTTTGACATTGATTATAGGAACACTTGAATTCAAACTCAAAATTTGTATCTAAGAGGTCATCTATTTCATAATCTCCACAAAGGCGTCGATATTCCCTTTGATTTAAAATGATTTCATCATTCTTTAATTCGCTTTTTCCAAGTGAAACTAATAAATCATCGATAGCACCATCATTATATATTTTATTATTCATAAAATCATTTGTATTGAAGCCATAACTATCCTGATAAACATTGGTTACTATTTGTTGGTATGTATTAGAATTCATATAGCAGTAATTAGCTTCATCATTGTATAAATCCTGATAATAATCAAAATCTCCTCGATTAGGTACTAGTTTTATTTTTTCATCGATACCGATAATAGTAACAGGATAATTATTGATATTTAAGGTAAGGCCTAAGAGATCATCAAAGCCTTTTTTATTTCCGTAATTCATAATCATTTTAGCGATTTTGTTGGATAATATTACACCGCCATCATGCAATTCATTACTTCCAGCAAGCGTTTGATTTTTAATTTCTGATGTTTCATATATATTTTCAATATCAAATTCCACCTCAAATATCTTGCTTGGATATGAATTAGCATGTAAAATCGCATAGTCATCAGTTATTTCATTTAGCTTGTTATAGTCATCTATGGCAAATGATATTGGAAGTCCATTTTTATCTGATGCCTTAAAGCTAATGATGTTAAGGTTGTATTCCTTTGCGGCTTTTAATAACATATCTGAATAATCTGTTGTTAGGACATTAATCATTGAAAGAACAGTAAATCCTGCTAATGATAAAATAATTATTCCTGTAATTAATTTCGAAATTCCTATTTTCCCACCCGATAAAAATAATTTCCATACTGAAGAAAAACTAAGCTTAAGGGATTTATCATCCTTGGAAGATTCTGTTAATATTTTTCCTTCATTTACAACAATATCTTGATTAATCTCTCCATCGACTAGCTTAATCATTCTATCCGCATAATCTTTAAATAAATCATAATCGTGTGTAACAACAATAATCAATTTATCCTTAGCTAATTCTTTTAATAATTGAGCGATATTTCTTGAATTATCAAAATCTAAATTACCAGTAGGTTCATCGGCAATAATAACTTTTCGATTCGCTAATAAAGCTCTTGCAATGGCAATTCTTTGTTTTTGCCCACCCGATAATTGATTTATCTTCTTATTAATTGGCTCATCGATTTTAACAATTGATAGTACTTCTTCAATTTTTTCGTCACAATCATTAATTATTCTTAAATTATCATAAATGCTTAAATTATCTATCAAAGCAAAATCCTGAAAAACAAAACCAATATCCGTTTTATCACATTTATTAATTTCTCCTGATGTAAATGTATCTAAACCAGAAATACAGTTAAGCAAAGTTGTTTTTCCACTACCCGATGGACCATAGATTACAACAAGCCCATTTTGAGCAAAAGAAAGATTAATATTTTTTAATGCTATCTTATTAACAACACCTTTATATTCCTTAAACCCATTTACTATTTTAATCATTTTTCCACTTCCTTGTTAATTTGCTAAAAAATTTTTAGACACAAGATATGTTACAATAAATACCTCATATTGTCAATTGCTTAAGCAATATTTAAAATCATTTCATTTTTTACAAAAAAAAGAAATAAATTTATCATCATAAAATGATATAATTCATTTCTTAACAATTTTAATCTCTTTCCTTATCTGATACATACATCATACATAGACCGCCAATGCCGATATGTGAACCAATAGCTGGACCAATTTGAGAAATATCATAATTTTCAATATGATATTCAGCCTTAACCTTTTCAATCAATTTAAACATATTATCTTGGCCATATGTATATCCAAAACAAATAGGATAATTCATATCAATTGGTGTATCCTTTATTTTCTTCATGATGGAAATTAAAGCCCTAGAAACCCCAATAGATGTTCCATACATTCGAATTTTTCCGTCCGGATCTAGGTCAACCATCGGCTTTAAATTAAGCAAATTACCAGCAATTGCTTTAGCCTTTGATAATCTTCCACCTCGATAGAGATATTCTAAAGTATTAATCATTGAGCAAATATGAACATGATTTTTTAAATACTCGATTTCACTCACTATTTCTTCAGCGGTTTTTCCTTCATCACGAAGCTTACAGGCTTGCAATACTAATAACCTCAATCCTTGAATTGATTCCTTGGTATCAACAATAAAAATACGGTCATATTCAGCCATATCCTTGGCAATGCGAGCACTATTGATAGTTCCTGACAAGCCACTAGATATAGCTAAATAAATCAAATCTTCATTTTGTTCTTTGGCATCCTCGAAAATCTCTAAAAAAGAATTAGGGCTAGGTTGGCTCGTTGTTGGGAAGGTCTTGGATGTCTCTAGCATTTGATAAAATTCATCGGGCATTAGATTAATACTGTCTTGATAAGTTTTTTCACCAAAATTGACATTCAAAGGAATCATTTTAATTCCTAAAGATATTAATTCTTCGCCACGAATTCCGGCTGTTGAATCAGTTAAAATAATCATAATTATCATCCTTTGTATAATTCTTATCTACTTATACATATCCCAAATATATTATAGTATTTTTTTGAACACATTTCAATAAAAGTTCAAAAACTTATATCTATATTTTATCCGAATGTTCTTAATCTAATTCAAATTGCGAATTATATAATGAGGCATAGAAGCCATTTTGCATCATTAATTCCTCATGATTACCAGTTTCAATAATATTACCATCCTTCATAACTAAAATCATATCCGCATTTTTAATTGTAGAAAGACGATGAGCTATGACAAATGATGTTCTTCCGTGTGTCAACTTATCCATAGCCTTTTGGATTAATTCCTCGGTTCTTGTATCGACATTTGATGTCGCTTCATCTAAAATCAATAACGGGGCATCCTCAATCATCGCCCGAGCTATCGTAATCAATTGCTTTTGACCGCCACTTATTTGCGAATCATCATTAACAATATGATCTAATCCACCCGGTAATGTTTTAATATAATGCCAGATATTAGCTTCCTTACAAATTGCTTTTAAAGCCTCCTCACTAACATCCTTGGTCGAGTAAACAATATTATCACGAATCGTTCCTAAGAACATCCACGTATCCTGTAATACCATTCCAAAAATACTTCTAATTTCTTTTCTTGACATATCCTTAATCGATACACCATCGATTAAAATATCCCCAGAATTGACTTCATAGAAGCGCATGAGAAGATTGACGATCGTTGTTTTTCCGGCTCCAGTCGGACCGACAATGGCCACCTTCATTCCTGGCTTAATCTGAGCGGAAAAATCAGGGATTATTATTTTATCATCATTATACCCAAAGCAAACATTTTTAAATTCAACATAGCCTTCGATTTTCTTTTTGCCATTTTCTTCTGCAAAGAAATCCTTCTTTTCACTTTCATCGCTTATTTCCTCTTCTTCTAAGAATTCAAAAACTCTCGTCGCCGAAGCACCAGCTAATTGAAGTGAATTCATGGCTTGGGCAATTTGCGACAATGGATTTTGGAATAAATTGACATAAACAAGGAACGCTGTAATCGTACCAAAGGTCACAATGTTGCCATCATTCATTAATAAACCACCGACAATACAAACTGCGGCATACGCAAAGTATGAAATGAAGGACATTATTGGCTGCATCAAGCCACCAAAGAATTGAGCCTTAAACATTGTCCAATGAAGGCGTTGATTGTCTTTTTCAAATTCCTTTTCCTTGCGCTCTTCAGCATTAAAGGCTTTAATAACCAATTGCCCTGTAAAGTTTTCTTCAACAATACCATTAACGGTACCAATTAACTCCTGGCGCTTTTTAAATTGCGGCATCGCAAGCTTCATTATTATCATAATGAAAATTAGCATTAGTGGTAAAGTAATTAATGCAGTAAGTGCCATTTGCCAGGACGTTGTAAACATCGCAATTAATACACCCACTAGCATAAAAATAGATTGAATGAGCATTGTGACAGCCTGTTGAAGCGATTGACCGATTTGATCAACGTCATTGGTAACTCTTGATAAAGTATCACCATAAGGATGTGAATCAAAATATTTCAAAGGCATTCTATTAATCTTACAAGAAATCTGATGACGTAAATCCCGCGAATATTTTTGAGTTACTCCCGTCATTAAAAATCCCGAAATATAGGTAAAAATGGCATTCCCTACATAGAAGCAAACAAGAATAATACCAAGCTTAGCAATTTGATTCATATCAATCGAAAATCTCGCCGCCCCCTCGGTTATCGTATTTGTTAATTTACTTAACCATTGCGGAGCGATAATTGATAGGACAACACCTATAAGGATACATATTCCTGATAAAATAATTGGAAGATAATAAGGCTTTAGATTTTTAGCAAGCTTAACTAAATTGTCTTTGTTGTGTTGATTTCTCATAAACCTAATTCCTCCTTTGATAATTGTGATAAGGCAATTTCACGGTAAACCTCACAATTCTTCAATAATTCCTGATGAGTTCCTTTACCAACCATTTGTCCTTCATCTAAAACAATGATTAGATTAGCGTCCATAATTGTCCCAATTCTTTGCGCAACAATTAATTTGGTAATATCCGCTTCATTTTCTTTCAAATTCTCGCGAATCTTTTTATCAGTTTTATAATCTAAGGCCGAGAAGGAATCATCAAAAATCATGATTTCGGGTTTGCTGGCAATGGCTCTGGCAATGCAAAGACGTTGCTTTTGACCTCCAGAAACATTTTTTCCTCCCTGGGAGATAAAATAATCATAGCCATCATCCATTTTGGAAATAAACTCATGAGCCTCCGCAATCATAGCCGCCTTCATTACATCATCCATACTTAAGTCAGGATTGCTAAAAGCAATGTTTTCGCGAATCGTTCCTCGAAATAATAATCCCTTTTGCGGAACATAGCCAATAAGGTCATGAATTGTTTTTTGTTTTAAATCCTTAACATTAACACCATCAATCAATATTTCTCCCTCTGTTACATCATAAAAACGAGGAACGAGGTTGATTAAGGTTGATTTTCCGGAACCAGTTGAGCCTATAAAGGCAACGGTATCACCTTTATTTGCTTTAAAAGAAACATTGCTAATAACCTCATTTTCCCCATCATCATATTTAAAAGACACGTTTTTGAATTCGATTGTACCAATCTCGGTTCTTTCTTTTTCCTCTTCTGGATCAATAATTTTGCTCTTTTCCTCTAAAACTTCATTAATTCTTTGAGCCGAAATGGAAGCACGAGGCCACAAAACAAACATCATCATAAGCATAACAAAAGCCATAATTATTTGACTAGATAAAGCCATAAAGGCGGTAACAGTCGCAAAATCTATTTTTTGTTGATTAATTAAGGAAGCTCCAATCCAATATATAGCTAATGCGATACCATTCATGATAATCATCATTACAGGATTCATTAAAGACATAACTCGACCAGTAAATACTTGGGCCTTCGTAATGTCTTCATTTGCTTGATCGAATTTTTCTTCTTGATATTCTTCAGCATTATAGGCTCTGACAATTCTAATACCTGTTAGATTTTCCCTAGTAACCGCATTTAGTCTATCCGTTAGCTTTTGCATAATCTTAAATTTAGGTAAAACAACAACCATCATTGCAAAAATAAAGATAATCAAGCATACAATCGCAATCGCTGTCGCAATTGTTAATTCCGTTGATGATGCTTGAATTTTAAACAAAGCCCAAATCGCCGTAACTGGAGCGGCAAAAATCATTCGCATGATTGTTAAATTAGCCATTTGAACCTGTTGAATATCATTTGTTGTTCTTGTGATTAACGAAGGTGTTGAAAATTGATTAATCTCAGCTAAGGAGAAGGCGGATACCTTTGTGTAAAGATCCGTTCTAATTCTTGTTGATAGATTAGCCGCAACAAAGGAAGCCACAACTGAAATAACCATTTGCGCAGCCATTGTGCCTAAAGCACATAAAAGCATCATTCCCCCATTATACCAAATATCGCCAACTGAAGCCTTTGCAACATCTGTAATCATTAATGCAATCTCTTCAGGAAGGCCTAAGCTGATGACAAAATCAAGGTTTTTCAAATTTTCCCATCCGCCTAGCGATTCCACTAGCATCGCTAATTCATTTGATATTTCGAAAGGATTATTTTGGTAATTCAAATAGGTAATTGACTTAATAATTCCCTGCATATAATCAACTAAGGTCATTGTAAAAAATACTTGCAAGACCGTTAGTCCAATGATAAAGACTACCGATAACCAATCGATAGTTTTAAATTTTTTATATAGCTTAAACATAAAATGCCTCCTTTACATACTTCCTTTAAAGTATATAACATAATAAATGAATAAATAATAGAATATTATGTGATTTTTCTCACAAATAAATATTCACAAAAAAAAGGCTTGGAAACCCAAAACCTTTAAATGATAATAACACTGTACATTTGGAAAATTATTCCACACAAGGCTGCAATTGCAATATATATAATTGGATGCTTTTTAAATTTAAAAATACCAATTCCAAATAAAAGACCAATGGCAACAGCCTTCCAATTAAACAAATAAGACATAAAATTAGCTAGACTTGGAAAAAAATCCTCAAATTCTCTTAATCCAGAAAAAGCCAAATTCCATGAATGACTTATACAATCAACCTGATTTGCGACACCATCAGTAATTGTTTGATACTGATTAAATAACGAAACCTCTAAAATTGAATACAATGCCGCAATCACTAAACCTACGGAGGCCGCTCTTAATCCATAGAAAACCCATTCAACATATTTATTTGTCTTAAATTTATTCAAGAAGGATGCGACAATCGTAATAACGATTATCGATGGAGAAACCAATCCTAAGGTTGAAATAATACTACCAACAAAGGATAATCCAAAATTATGATAATAATTATTTAAAACCATATATCCCACATAGGTTGACATATTAACACCCATCGCTCCTGGTGTTGATTCGGATACCGCAATCATATTTGCTAAATCTAATTGCGTAAACCATCCGGTCATTTCACCTAATTCCTTTAAAAATGGTATTGTCGCCAAACCACCGCCAAAGGCACAAATTCCGACCTTAAAGAATTGCAAATATAAAACAAATATAATTGGATCACCATAGATAAATAAAACAATTAGTCCAATCCAAACAATAAACCATAAAACTAAGCTGGCATAAACACCTTTTTTATATGAGGGGTTTTTAATTATCTTTCCTAATAAAATTCCAAAAGGACCAATCGCAATTCCTAATAAGAAGCCTATAAGCGAAAACAAAAGATTCATACCTTTATTTGATTTTACTGCTTTCTCTTTTGGCGAATTCTCCTCGATTGATTCAAAAGAATTTTCTTCTTTCTTGATTCTTCTTTTTTCTTTAATGACATTAATTAAAACCCCAAAAACAGCAGCTAAAATGACATAGACATATAAAGGAATTGCATCCACAAGAATAGCCATTAAGCCGACAATAATCATAATCAACGCCCCAAAGACGTCCTTCACTGATTTTTTTACTAATTTAACAATTGCACTTAAAACCAAGAAAAAAACACAAACTCTGATTCCGGCCAAGGCATTTAAAACATAAATATTACTTGAAAAATTAGTAAGAAGCGATGCGATGACAAAAATGATTAAAAAGGCTGGGCTAATAAAGCCAAGGGTTGCCAAGATTCCCCCTAGGATGCCGTGACGCTTCATTCCAATAAAGGTAGATACATTGACAGCGATAGCTCCCGGTGTACACTGACCTACGGCATAATAATCCGCTAGCTCTTCTGATGTTGCCCAGTTCCTTTTTTCGACAAGCTCACGGTCTAAAAGTGGCAGCATCGCATATCCACCGCCAAAATTTACTATTCCCATTTTAAAAAATAAAAAATATAGTTGTAATAATTCTTTCATTAATTATCATTCCTCGATATTATCTTCTAAAATACTTAAAGCCTTATTTACATCATCACTTAATATTTCTTGGGTTTTCTTAAAATCATATTTTTGATGAAGTCGATCATGCACCTTCAAGAATTTCTCTTTTCCGTATTTTTGAATAAATAAAGCTTGGGCTTTACAAGCCTTAGATCCATCATTATCTTCTTTATAAAAGCCCTTTTGACAATCTAATAAATCCGGACACATATAGCATCCTTCAATATTTCTTTCATTGCAGCATACCTCATTTGGACATTTACCTTTATCAAATAAGGTTCCATACGAGCAGCAACAAAAGATCGAACGACAGCCGCCACACCAATCTCTTAAAAAGCAATGATTGCAGGAGAATCCACAATAGGCAATTAGATTGATATTTTCTTTCGCCTTTTTAACAATTTGGGCTTTATATAAATTACCCCTTTTTTCTCGATCTTCTTTTCCTTCGCCTTGTAAATTCTTAACATAAATTCTAGTATCCTTATCCACTATATCTTTACCCATTTTTAGGAATTCATAGCCATACTTTTCATATAATCCAACATGATTTGTGGAAATATAGATATTTTCTTTTTCCATAATTGTGGCTATACATTCACCATAATCTAATAAGCGCCCAGCATAGCGATTTCCTCTATATTCAGGAAATGTATAGACAAACCCAATCCATGGTGATAAATCGGTAGGCTGAATATCATCCAAAGGAGCAAATGTACAAAATGATATAAGCTCATCCTTATCAACAAGCATCAAAACTAAGGCTGTTTTTCCTACTGTATCCTTAAGCTTTCCTTCCTCTAAAAGATATGCTAAAAAATCTCCAGCATTCCAATTGCTTTTTTTAATTTGCGCAATCCAATGTTCCTTACGATCTGATGAAAAAAATTCAATAACTTCCATTTCCATTTCCTCCCTTTTCCATACATATTATATTATGTATTAACCCATTTATCAACAAAAAAGCGATTTAGAATCGCTTTTAATTTTGCATATTTATATGTTCTTTATTAATAACATCAAAGCACATTAAATCATTAATCTCTAAATCCTCATTATGCATATCGATTCCATTAATTTGATGATTATCATAGGTTGTATAATAATAAATTCCTTTCGTCGCATTACAGCAGGATGTGTAAAGAGTTATTTCAAATTCGCCATCCTTGACACAACAACAGCCTCTTTGTTGGTCAACAGAATTTAAAATATGGAAAAACTGACTTACACTTTCTTCTTCACTGTCCTTCGACATTGAATTCATTTTAACATAAGCAACTCGAACAAATCTTGATTGACTTGATAAATCACCAGGCAAGCCTAAGCCCCCCATTCCTCGGCTATACTGATTTAAGGATAAACCTTCAGCAAAAGTATTTTGAGGATTCTTTGGCGATAAGCCCATATAATTGTTTAGATTAAACATCTGAAGATCAAACGGAGGATTATTTGTCAAAACACCAACCGGATTATCATAGACCTTGATTCCATCCTTTACTGCCTCAACTGTTATGGCCTCATCCTTATCGGCGATTATCCAATGAAGCTGGGCAACTGGCAATTTTTCATTAAATGGGGTATTGGTGATATTTATCTTCGAAATCAATTCTTTAGCTTCCTTAACATTTTTACATTTTGATAAAATCCAAGGAATGAACTCAAATTGAGCGACATTATCACAATCATTCTTTTCTTCCTGATAACAGGCGTTCCCAACAAAATTCAATCCAGCCATCCCAAGCCCCATTTCGTTGATGGCATCATAATATAAGGGATAGCTACCAACAACGTGAGCCATTCCAATTATAGCATAGTGTCTTGGTAATTCTCCTTGAAATTTAAAAGAAAATGGATAGTTTCTTGGGGTAATCACTATTTCATCACCATAAGAGAATTCATAATCAAGAGTTCTTCCAAAATAAAAATCCTTCGTTTTATAGGTTGCGGCAGTGCACATATAACATTCCTCCATTTTTTTATTTTACGACTGTTCTTTATTTTTATTCCTTTTGAATATACTTTTACCATCTGGATAAATTGTATCTAATAAAACAATAGATGTTCCGAAAATCATAATTACTAGACGTAAAATGGCAAAAATGCTAGCTAGTATCTTTATATTAAGGATGTAAATAAAATAATAAAAAGATTACTACTTCAACTAAAATTGGTGCCACAATAAAAATTGATTGGGTAATCACATACCCTTTGTTCTTTTCGGTATTATCCTTGCAATACATAATTAATCCAACAATATTTAATATTGATGATAAGCCATAGGCAATTGTTCCAAAAATAAGCAAAAATAATATTATTATTGGAAGAGCAATTTTATATGTATCTTCACCATTAGCTTGTAAATATGATTGATGATAATCAAGATACATAGCCATAAATACTGCCGATATTATTATTGTTACAACAATTGAAATAACAAACAAAACCTTTGATGCTTTTCTCATCATAATCACTTCCTTTTTGTATAAAATCATTATAGCACGTTTAGCTAAGTAAAGCAATAAAAGGGATATGATGAATAGGATAAACGCATGAAAAAAATTCAAAAACTTATTGACAAGGGGTTGAAATCCC
>CAZWLD010000003.1:0-108087 GCA_964634685.1 uncultured Anaeroplasmatales bacterium | reverse complement strand
GATTTATTTCACCTGATTCAGTTGATTATTTAGACCCTGAAAGTATAAATGGATTGAATTTATACAGTTACGCAAATAGTAAACCAATTGAAATTGCTTATAGTAGTTCTAGTGCTCGTGGAAGTGACAGTGGAATGATAGATTCACTATCTTTAGGATGTTTTTTTGATGGAAGCAGTTCTGTTGGTGGAAATGCAACAGTTCCATGTTGGATGCAAGCATTAGTTGGTGCTATACCCGATATTCTTTTAGGCGCAAAGTATTTGAATGCAAAAGGCATTCATACAAAGTTTGCTTATGCCACAAATACCAGATATATGCATCCTATTATGGGTAAAACATGGCGTTGGTTTGGTAAATCTGAATCAGTTATATCAAATTTTGAAACTATAGCGCAAGGATCATTTAAACAAATATTAACTGGTGATGCTAAAGCGGGATTCCGAGCAATTGCAAAATCGGTATTTGGAACAGTGGGTTTAAATCTTGGTGTTAATGCGATATTTAATTTGTATGAGAGTAATTGGAATTATAAAGATGTTGATATGTGGATTGACACAGGCATTGATACTGCAATCGGTGTAAGTTCTTATTATTTAGCGACTGGTACAATGTCATTGGTAACTGCAGGTGTCGTTGCTGCTGGATTTGCTATGCCTGGTATTGTTGTAATTGGTGGTGTAGTATTGTTAAGTATAGGTTTTGAATGGTTGATACGAGAAATATCAAATTATCATCAATAGGTATTAAGCTACTCGGAGTGATATAATGAACAAAAAAATTATTAATTATTTATCCAAAAAAAATAATCATACTTTTTTAGATAAAATATTGTTGTTTTACTCAAATGGAGAGTTGAAAAAAGAATTAATCAATAACAATGCAAAAGAGATAGAAATTTATCCTTCTATAAAAAAAGAAAAATCAATTCAAATATATTTTAAATATTTTAACATATTTGCTATTTTAGATTTTAAAGAAGATTATTACGAATATTGTAAATATGATTCTAGATGTTCTCCCTTAGAAATAGAAAACAGCATAGTTAAATCAGAATATACTGATGAATTTGCTATTGACATTTTTATTAATGAATTTATTAAATTAATCGATCAGGATGAAAGACTAAATAAGTCAAAACTTTTTAAAAAAAGTAAAAAGAAAATATATAGCGTTTTATCTATTATATCTTTAATAATTCCTTGGATAATTCTTGGAATAATTGCATTGTGTTCGTATTTAATGAAAAAAGAAATAAAATTAGATGTGTGGTTTGGGATTATTACTATATTGTCAATAGTTGCTTGGTTTATATTTGACAACAAATAAAAAAATAATTAGTGTTTAATTAATAAAAGAAATATAGAATTCAGATACCTATTATTTTGTATGATAACTTTAATCAAATTAGGTATTTATAAATGAATACACTAAGAATATGCAATTTAGGTATCCTAAATCAAAATTTGATGGTGGAAGATACTATGGCGGATTGTGACCTATTTTATATATTAATAAATCAAAAAATTAGCTTGCTACGATAAGTAAAATACATTACGTCACCTAATTATATAAATGAGGTGATATTTCTGATTTGTTTGTTGTGTCATAAACCAATTCGCAATAAAATTACGTGGCGAACCTTATTTGTTCCAAAGAAAAAAATTATCTGTGATCAATGCTTTTTTAAATATCCGGTGAAGATATCCTTGTCAACCTTTCCTTTAGGGAAAAGAGAGGCTTTATGGTATTCATTACTTGATGGGACATTTGATATTTCCCCTTTGGCTTTTAGCTATGAGCTAGGAGAATTGTTCTCTTTTGTTTTTTCACATCACCAAGGAATTGTCATTTACTTTGACAAGCTTGATTATAATTTTGTCGAAAAAGAAAAATTATTAGAATATATTTCCGAAGAAATAATTTTTATCACGCTTTTTAGCTAACTTTTGGGATGAAATTTCATTGAATAAAGCCGTTTTTTCGCTTAATATATAGCTAGAGGTGGTAGAAATGACAGGAAAAGTTAAATGGTTTAATAATGAGAAAGGCTACGGTTTTATTGTAAAGGAAAACTATGACGATATCTTTGTTCATTATTCAGCTATTAAGATTAATGGATATAAATCTCTTTCCGAAGGCGAGGTTGTCGAATTCGACCTTGTTAAAGGCGATAAAGGCCTACAAGCAACGAATGTTATTAAAATGTAAACGCTTGTATTTTCACTTTTCTTATGCTATACTATTATTGTCAAGAGACAAGAAAGGTGGAATTTTATATGAAAGTAGAAGTCGTAGGAAAAAATGGATTTACAACAACTCAGGCAATTGATGAGTATGCTTTCAAAAAAATTCAAAAGGTCGAGCAATTTTTTGGACCTAACGTAATTCAAGAAGCACGTATCGTATGCAAGGTTTACAATGATCATCAAAAGGTTGAAATTACAATTCCAACGAAAAGCCTTATTTTAAGAGCTGAGGTTTGTGATCAGGATATGTATGCTGCTATCGATAAAGCAATTGATAAGCTAATTGCGCAAGTTCGCAAGCACCGCGACAAAGTAAAAAATAAACTTGAAAAAGAGGGAACTAAGGAAGTATTAGCTAACCCTAATTTAGATATTGATTCCCTTGAAAAGGAAGTATTAGCTAGTCAATTAGTTCGTAATAAGCAAATTGAATTAAAGCCAATGGATGTTAATGAGGCTTTAGAGCAAATGGAATTATTAGGACATGATTTCTATATTTTCTTAAATAGCGAAACCAATCGTGTTTGCGTTGCCTATGTAAGAGAAGATGGAGATTACGCAGTTATTGAAACCAAATAAAAGCAATTGTGGCCTTGAAAAAGGCCCTTTTTTTTGAGAAAGTTGTGTGTTTAGTCCTCTTGATGTTTGTTTTTTCTTGTAAATAAACTTAATTTATAGTATTATAGAATTGATGTATATTAAGGATGGTGAAAACTGTGTTCAAAAAATTATTTGATCCAGCAAATAAAGAATTACGTAGATGTATTAAAAGAGCTAAAGAGGTTGATGCTTTAGCCGATACAATGAAACAATTAACTGATGAAGAATTAGTACATAAAACAACGGAGTTTAAGGAAAGATATAAAAATGGAGAATCATTAGATAAGCTCTTACCTGAAGCCTATGCTGTTGTCCGTGAGGCTTCAACAAGAAAAACTGGAATGACTCCATTCTTTGTTCAAATTGTCGGAGCTGTTGCAATTCATGGAGGAAATATTGCCGAAATGAAAACCGGTGAAGGAAAAACCTTAACCGCTGTAATGCCCGCTTATTTAAATGCTTTAAGCGGCGAAGGAGTTCATATCGTTACTGTTAACGAATATCTAGCTCGTCGTGAGGCTGATGGTGAAATCGGTGATTTATTCCGCTTTTTAGGATTAACTGTCGGTCTTAATATTCGTGATTTAACCCCTGAACAAAAGCATGAGGTTTATAATTGCGATATCGTTTATTCGACAAATGCAGAATTAGGATTTGATTATTTAAGAGACCATATGGTTTTATATGCTAAGGATATGGTTATGCGACCATTAAATTTTGCCATCATTGATGAGGTTGACTCCATTTTGATTGATGAAGCAAGAACACCATTAATCATTTCTGGTGGTGCGAAAAATACCGCTAATCTATATATCCAGGCTGACCGTTTTGCTAAATATTTAGCCGACGAGGATTATGAAATTGATATCGAGGATAAAACCGTTGCCTTAACGAAATCTGGTATTGAAAAGGCTGAAAAAATGTTTAATGTTGATAACCTTTATGATTTAAAATATGTTTCCCTTGTTCATCATATTAACAATGCTTTAAAGGCTAATTATACGATGTCATGTGATAAAGAATATATGGTTCAGGATGATGAGGTTTTAATCATTGACCAATTTACCGGACGTATTTTAAAGGGTCGTCAGTTTAATGAAGGCTTACACCAAGCCCTAGAGGCCAAGGAGGGTGTAAGAATTAAGCAGGAAACAATTACCCTAGCCACAATCACTTACCAAAATTTCTTCCGTATGTATAAAAAGCTTGCGGGTATGACTGGTACAGCCAAAACCGAGGAAGAGGAATTTGTTAATATTTATAACATGTATGTTGTTGAAGTGCCAACAAATAGACCGGTTATTCGTGAGGATGCGACCGACCTTATCTTTGTTGATGTTGAGTCGAAATATAAATATCTAATTCAAGAAGTAAAAGAGCGCCATCAATTAGGGCAACCATTGTTGATTGGTACCATTGCCGTTGAAACATCAGAGATATTAAGTAAATTGCTTAAAAAGGAAGGTATTAAGCATAACGTTTTAAATGCTAAAAACCATGAACGCGAAGCCGAGATTATTGCTCATGCTGGTGAACTTGGAGCTGTCACAATTGCCACAAACATGGCCGGACGTGGTACCGATATTAAATTAGGTGAAGGTGTAAAGGAGCTTGGTGGATTAGCTGTCTTAGGTAGTGAACGCCACGAATCACGCCGTATTGATAATCAGCTACGAGGACGTTCTGGTCGTCAAGGAGACCCAGGATATACGCGCTTCTACCTATCTGCGGATGATGAATTATTACAACGCTTTGGTGGTGATTCCTTTAAGCGTCGTATTGAAATGGTTACTAGCCTTTCTAATAACAAGGACACGACCCTTCCACTAGAGTCGAAGATGTTTGCCCGTTTTATTAATAATGCGCAAAAGCGTATTGAAGGAAATAACTTTGATAACCGTAAAAATGTCTTAAAATATGATGATGTAATGCGTAAGCAAAGAGAAATCATTTATGCTCAAAGAACAGAAATTATCACTCGTGATGACATTGAGGATTTAACAATGCAAATGGTTGAAAATGGTATTAGTGCGATTGTTGAAAACCATGTAGATTATGAAAGTCGTCATCACAATGTTGATGGTGAGGGCTTAGCTCAAGCCTTAAATGGTTCAATTTTCTTCCCAGATACTTTGAAGGCGAGCGATTTTGAGGGCAAAACCGTTGATGAGGCCATTAGTAAATGTATGGAATTAATTAATGCTGAGGTTGCTCGTAAAAAGACAATTATTGATGAGGCAGCATTTAGAGAATTCCTAAAGGTTGTTGTTTTAAGAGTTGTCGATACCTATTGGACAAAGCATATCGATGCGATGAGTGCTCTTCGTCAATCATCAGGTCTTCAATCATATGGGCAATCAAATCCATTTGTAACATATCAAGAGGAAGGCTTTAACATGTTTGAGGAAATGAACTTTAATATTAGTGTTGATGTTGCTAAATATATTGTTCGTGCTCAAATCCGAACAAACCTTGAGCGTGAAGAGGTTAATAAGCCAATTCAAGCTTCAAGTGGAAAGGAAGAGGAAAAATCCTCACGCCAACCTGTCCGTGTTGTGAAGATTGGACGTAATGATCCATGTCCATGTGGAAGTGGAAAGAAGTATAAGTATTGCTGCGAGGCAAAAGATCGTAAATAGGCTCATCTGAGCCTTTTTTTGAAGGGTGTTTTATATGGAAAGATATGAAATTAACAAATTTATTGAATATTATCAAAAGAGCTTAAATGATATGATTTTGGCGATGGATTTAGATAGTGTTCAAAAGGAAATTAGTGAATTAGATCAAAAAATGCTAAAGGAAGACTTTTGGAATGATCGTAAAGAAGCCCAAAAAATAATTTCGCGACTAAATTATTTAAAGGATAATTTTTCGGAGGTTAACAATCTAAAAAGTGAATTTGAGGATCTTTTAGCCTTAGATGAAATGGTGTTAGAGGGTATGGATGAGGCGATACCTGATTTGGAATTGGCTATTACTAATTTCCAACATCATTATGATAATTTTGAGGTTTTGGTTCTATTAAGTGGTGAATATGATAATTGTAATGCTATTTTAGAATTACATCCTGGTGCTGGTGGAACCGAATCGATGGATTGGGCATTAATGCTTTACCGAATGTATACACGCTATGCGGCTTTAAAAGGCTTTAAGGTTGAGGTCCTAGATTATCTTCCCGGTGAAGAGGCGGGAATTAAATCAGTGACAATATCCATTAAGGGTAAAAATGCCTATGGTTATTTAAAGGCCGAAAGTGGTGTTCATCGATTGGTTCGAATTTCCCCATTTGATTCAAATGCCCGTCGACATACATCGTTTTGCAGCTGCGAGGTTGTTCCGGAAATTGATAACTCAATTGACATTGAAATCAATGAAGAGGATATCAAAATTGATGTTTATCGAAGTAGTGGTGCCGGCGGCCAGTCCGTAAATACCACTGATTCAGCGGTCAGAATTACCCATAAGCCGACTGGAATTGTTGTGACCTGTCAAAATGAGAGAAGTCAGATCAAAAATCGTGAGAAGGCGATGATGATTTTAAAAAGTAAGCTTATTTCTTTGGAATTACGAAAGAAGGAAGAGGAAATGGCACGCCTAAAGGGTGAACAAAAGGAAATTGGCTGGGGTTCGCAAATAAGGAGCTATGTTATGCATCCATATTCAATGGTTAAAGATCATCGAACGAATTATGAAACTGGAAATGTCAATCAGGTTTTAGATGGATATCTCGATGATTTTATCAATCAATATCTAAAGAAGGAAGTTAGTTTATGAGAAAATTTTTCACGCGTGACCGCGTTATGGATCTGCTTCAAATCACAATAGGAGTATTTTTAATGACCGCGGGCTTTTATTTCTTTTTATCTCCTTGTCAATTAGTTGTGGGTGGAGTTACCGGTCTTGCGATTATTTTTGATTTTTCATTTGGTTTGTCTGAAACAGTAATGGTTTATGTATTAAATATTATTTGCTTATTATTAGGTTTAATATTTTTAGGAAAATCTTTTTTCTTTAAAACAGTTTATAGCACTCTATTATCACCAACCTTTATGGCTATTTTCGAGTTATTTCGCATTCCTAATGAATTGATTTATAATCAAATTTCTTCGAATAATCAATTATTAGTTGTGACTATTTTTGGAGCTGTTTTAAGTGGTGTGGGAATAGGATTAGTTATTCGAAATGGAGCCACTACTGGTGGTATGGATGTGCCTGAGCGAATTGTTTCAAAGAAGCTTCATTTGCCATTTTCGTATGTTATGTATGCAATGGATGGAGCCATAATTATTGCTGGTTTTGCGTTTTTTGGCATTGAAAAAGGAATCTTTGCGGTCATTTGTTTATTCTTCACTGGTTATTTAATTGATGTCTTTTCGGTTGGTGGATCTTCTAAACGCGCCTTTTATATCATCACTGAGGAAGAGGATAAAATCATCGAAGCGATTTTCACTAAAATCAATCGTGGAGCGACGATAGTTGATGTTATTGGTGGCTATACCAGAGATAAAAAAAGAATGGTTATTTGTATTTTAAATAAAGGACAATATGCTCATTTAAGGAGCTTAGTTAATAGCATTGATCCAAAGGCTTTTATTTATATTACGAAGGCAAATGAGGTCATAGGTGAAGGCTTTACAAAAGAGGAGAGGGAAAATACAGAAGGAGGCCTTTTGAATGAAAAAAGGATTGATTAGTATTTTATCCTTAGGAATTTTAGTTTTATCCTTTGCGTCTGGATATTTAATTAATGATGTGGCGAAACGCCAAAAAACGAAATATCCAGATTCTTTCTTACGACTTTATGAGGTTTATAATATTATCCAAAATGTTTCTTTTGAAGATATAGATGAACAATTATTATGCCAGGGTGCCATTTTTGGAATGGCAAGTGCGTTAAATGACCCTAATACCTTTATTGAGGGGGATCCTCTCTTTGATTATGTCTTTGATGACAGAAATCAAGGGAAGGGACTTAATTTATCATTATCAATTCCCTTGTCTTATGGATATCCGACGGTTATTGATGGTAAATATCTAAGATCAGGAGATAAGATTATCTCGATTAATGGAATCGATACAGAGAAGCTATCCTTAAATGAAATTGAAGAATTATTGTCTTATGATTGTCGCTTTAAGATCTTGCGGGATGATGTGGTTATTTATGTCCATAATCCTTATACATTTTACGTTAACGAATATGTATCTTATAAAACAATCGATGAAATAGGATATATTAAAATAAATAGCTTTGATTGTCCAAATTTGGAGGCTTATCAGGATTTTAAGAGTGCATTAAGCGAACTTGAAAAGAGCGGTATTAAGGGCTTAATCATTGATATAAGAAATAATAATGGTGGTAATTTAAATAATGTCCGAGGAATTTTACAAGAATTAGTTTCTGGTCAAAATGGTGATTTAATGTTTGAGCTTGTAAGTAAAAACCCAACCACTTATGAGGAGGAAACATTAACGGGTGTTCCTAATTATTTTTTAACAAAAAAGGATTATGATATTAAGGTTTTAGTTAATGAATATACCTCTAGTGAAGCGGAAATGTTTGCGGCAGTTTTAGGCGAATATATGGAATATGATATTATTGGAAATAAAACTCGGGGTCATAACACTCATCAGGAAATAATTAAAATAAACGAGCAATGTAATTTACATATTACAACCGGTTCGTGGTATTACTTTAACCAAAATCAAGAAAAATTAAATGTTGAAGGTGGATATACGCCGAACATTTTAATTTCACAATTACCATTTTTTGATACGGAAAAACCGGTTGTACAAGGTAATATATTAATAGACACAGTAAGTGAAGAAGCAAAGGCTGTGCAAAAAATGCTTTATACTTTAGGTCATGATATAAGAATAGATGGCTATTTAGATGAAAAAACATTATTAGCAGTGAAAAATGAAACGAATTCTTTAATTTTATCTAGTGAAGAAATCGAAATTATTTTCAGCAAATTTATTTCCTATGTTGAAGAAAATGATTTGCAGTTAATTAAAGCTTTAGAATTATTAGGAGCGTGAGTGATAATTGAAAAAAATCGTAATTATATTTTTGTTATTTTTTCTTTTTGGATGTGCTAGCACTACAACAAGTTCGGATAATACAACCTTAGATACGACAACAAATGAACCGATTTCAGATTATAATCCCTTTAATCAAATTGAAGAGATTTACAATTTTTTGATTAAATATCATTATTCATCACCCAATCCAGATAAGCTTTTAGAGGGAGCGTTAAATGGCTTATATGAGGGCCTTGGTGACCCCTTCACCTTTGGTACAGGCAATTATTTTGCTGATTTTACGCCATCATCTGATGGGGGTGGACTTTCGAAAAAGGCCTTTGGCCTAACCTTGTCAATTCCTTATGCAGGCAAAGAGATATTTGTGAAGGATGTCGTTTATAATGGTCCTGCCTATCGTTCGGGTGTTCGGGCTGGTGATTATATTATTTCCCTTTGGAATCAAGATGTAGCAACCTTATCTTATTTTGAAATTGAGGAGCTTTTATCAAAAGATCTTGATCAAATGGTTTTTAAAACTAAACGGGGAAATAAGGTTTATGAGCATAATATAGCTTCAGAAATCATTGTCTATGATCCAATTGTCTCTAGCCGAAAAATTGATGATAAAACTGGTTATTTAAAAATAACTTCCTTTGAAAATGATTTAGAAAATGGATTTTTAATTTATGATTTAGTCGATGATGAAATGTTTCATTTGCCAAGATTAGTTCCAAACATGGAAACATTAATTATTGATTTAAGAGGTAATCTGGGCGGACAAGTTTCTAATGCTTATGAGATTTTGAAATTCTTTGTGGAGGATCATGATAATAAGCCGATGTTTACTCTTGAGGGCTATAATTATGATGGGAATACCTTAACTTATAAAACGAAGGATTATTATGCTAATAAAAATACAAAGAAAAAGGATTATGATATCAAGATTTTGGTTGATGAAATGACAGCCTCCGCCGCCGAGATTTTTGCCTCTGTTATGCAAGCATATATGGGATACGAGGTTATTGGAAGAAAAACCTATGGTAAAGGCATATACCAACATGATGTTCAAATAACGGATTCCTATTCGATTCATATATCCTTAGGGAAATGGTATTATTATGATGAAGAAAGAGTGAATCTTCATGGAATTGGCTTGACTCCAGATATTGTCGTCTGGGATTCACCATATTATTTATTATCTAGTCCATCCTTAGACGGAGATATTTTGTATGACACTGTTAATACTGATCAATTAATAAATATTGCTTTAATGCTTAATGCTTTAGGCTATAGTGTCCGAATTGATGGCTATTTCGATAAAAAAATGGATGAGACCTTAAATCGGTTTTTTATTGATAATGAATATACTGATTATGAAAGAAATCGCATAACGCAAGCGGATGCGGATTTTATTTATTACCTTTATTATGGAAGTAATCAGGATTTATATGATAATGTTTTACAAAAAGCCTTGGGAGCGTGATTATTTTGGAAATAATAAATGTAATCAACCAAAAAAAACGGGTTTTGATTGTAACTGATGAAGCTTCATTTGAGGTTAGTCTAAATACCTGGGCTCGTAATTATTTACGTAAAGGAATGATTATTTCTAAAGAGGATGTATCGCGTTTTAGTGAGGAGACTCGATTTGATTTTTTAATTGAGGATGGATACGCTTTTTTGAAAACCCCCAAAAGCCAAAGGGAATTAATGGATTTTTTGCAAAAGAAGGATATAGAGCTTGCCAATAAGGCCTTTGCATATTTTGTATCAAGAGGCCATGTCGATGATTTAAAATACGCCAATAATTTTGTCTTGATTAATCGAAATAAAAAGGGAAGAAATTTCATATCTAATGAGCTTTCAAATAAGGGCATTGATGAGGATATTATTTTAGAAGCTTTAAGTAATATAACCGATGATGATGAAAGGGAGCTCTTAAATAGTATCGTAAAAAAGGAGCTTTCATTATATCATAGTGGTAGCATAGAAGGCTTTAAACAAAAAATCATCAATAAACTAATTGGTAAAGGTTTTTCTATATTTTTTGTAAAAAAAATAGTTGAAGAAAACAGCAAAATATTAGATAATATAGATGAGGGTGTTTCTGCAAAAAGAGAATACCAAGTGCTGCAAAAAAGACTAGAAAAAAAATATCAGGGAAAAGATTTGGAAAATAAAATAATTGGTTCGATGCTCAATAAGGGGTATAGTATGGAAATGATTAGAAAAGTAAGAGGTGATTTAAATGAATCAAAAGAAGGTTAGTGCAGAGGATATGTATTTCTTCAATGAAGGAAAACTATATGATGCATACCGTGTGTTTGGAGCACATTTAATTCGTAATGAAAAGGGAGAAATCGAAGGAACAGAATTTACTGTTTATGCCCCTCATGCGAAAAGTGTGAATGTAGTTGGAGAGTTCAATAACTGGGAAGGCTGGAAGCACAATCTTGAAAAGGTAGACCCAAATGGTGTTTGGCGTTTGTTTATTCCTGGTGTTGGAGAATGGGCTCAATACAAATATGAGATTGAGACTCAGGATGGAAGAAGATTATATAAATCTGATCCATATGGCTATTTTGCGGCTGATCGTCCTCAGGTTCAATCAAAGGTTTATGATATCGATGGCTATTCTTGGAATGATGCTAAATGGTTTGAAACAAAGCAAAAGGTTTATAATCAACCAATGGCTATTTATGAGGTTCATCTAGGTAGTTGGAAGCGCCGTTATGGAAATTTTATTAAATATAATGAAATTGCGGATGATTTAATTTTTTATTTAACAGCTAACGGCTTTACTCACGTTGAATTTATGCCTTTTTATGAGCATCCACTAGATGATTCATGGGGATATCAAGGTACTGGTTATTATGCGGCTACCTCAAGATTTGGTGTTCCTAAGGATTTGATGTATTTAATCGATCGTCTTCATCAAGCTGGAATTGGAGTAATTATGGACTGGGTTCCTGGTCATATTTGTCGTGATGCCCACGGCTTATATATGTTTGATGGAGAACCACTATATGAATATAGCGAGCATTGGATTCGTGAAAATGAGGTTTGGGGAACAGCCAATATGGATTTAGGTAAGGGTATTGTTCGTAGCTTCCTTATCTCTAATGCCTTATTCTGGATGAAATATTTCCATGTCGATGGCTTCCGTGTTGATGCTGTATCTAACTTAATTTATTATTTAGGAAACAGCAATATTGGAACTAACTATGGTGCCATTGAATTTTTACGTCAATTGAGCTATACAATTTTTGGCGTTGATGACCGCATTTTATTAATGGCTGAGGATTCAACTGCTTATGAAGGTGTAACAAGACCAGTTGATATGGGTGGCTTAGGCTTCAACTATAAATGGAATATGGGTTGGATGAATGACGTTTTACGCTATTTCCAAAAGGATCCAATTTATCGTAAATATCATCACGATGATATAACATTTGGATTAACCTATGCCTTCTCTGAACAATATGTTTTACCTTTCTCTCATGATGAGGTTGTTCATGGAAAAGGATCATTAATCAATAAAATGCCAGGTGATTATTGGCAAAAATTCGCTAACTATCGTTTGTTAATCGGATTCTGGGGAACACATCCTGGAAAGAAGCTTTTATTTATGGGTGGAGAATTCGCTCAATTTAGTGAATGGGCTTTTGCTCGGGAGCTTGATTGGAATTTATATGATTATCCAGCACATGAAACAGCTAATATTTTCTTTAAAGATGTAGTTAAGATGTATAAGAATGAACCAGCATTATATCAAACAGACCATAATCCTGCTGGCTTCCAATGGATTGATTCAAATAATCGCGACCAATCAATTTTCTCATATATTCGTTATTCTGCTGATAATTTTGATGATCATTTAGTTATCGTTATGAATGCGACACCAAATGTATATCATGGTTATGAGATTGGTGTTCCTGGAGAAGGAATTTATGAAGAAATTCTAAACAGCGATAAGATTATTTATGGTGGTTCTGGTCAATATAATGGCGCTGAAATCTTTACATTCCCAGAGGGAAGACACAATCAACCGCATCATATCAAAATTTTAATTCCACCTCTAGGAATTGCGGTATTCAAGATGAAGAAGCAAACCCAAGCTCCAGCTTCTGTTGATTTAACGGTATTAACCTTAAAGGAATTAAAGGCTATGGCTAAGGAAAAAGGAGTAAAAGGCTATTCTTCAATGAAGAAAGAGCAATTACTTAAGGAATTACAATAAAAACTAAAGGCAGAGAAATCTGTCTTTTTTTGCGATATTTTACGAAAATTCACGTTTATAAAAAGTTCAATGCAAACTGTAAACGTTTTTCGACTTTCATTTTTTGGTAAAAAGTTTAAATGATTTGTTTGTATGGTATAATAAAGGTAAATGGAGGTACTATTTTTTATGGAAATTAATTATTTTGAAAATAGCGAAGTATTTAAAAAATATTTTGTCGATCGTGTTGAAAAGCTTTATGCTATCGATTTTAAGGATTCAACTCCTTATCAACAATATGTTGCCTTAGGTACTTTAGTTAGTGAACATATTGCCGAGGATTGGAAGAATACCAATAAATATTATGAAAAGGAAGATGTTCGTCAAGCATATTACTTTTCAATGGAATTCCTAATGGGAAGATTAATTACAAATAATATTATGAATGCTGGTTTAAGACCTACTATTGAAAAAGCTTTTAAAGATTTAAAACTCGATTTAAACCAAATTGAACATATGGAATCTGATGCTGGATTAGGAAATGGTGGACTTGGACGTTTAGCTGCTTGCTTTATGGATTCTGTAGCTTCCTTAGGATTACCAGTTCATGGAAATTGTATTCGTTATCGTTATGGATTCTTTGAGCAAGGAATTGTTAATGGATACCAAGTAGAGCATCCTGACCGTTGGTTAAAGGATGTTAACGTTTGGGAGGTTCGTAAGGATGCTGAAGCCATCGAAATTCCTTTCTTTGGACATATTGAAATGAATTATGTTAATGGTGAATTAGATGTTAAGCATTGCGGAGCTCAATTTGTTAAGGCTGTTCCTTATGATTTGCCTATTATTGGAGCTAATAATGGAATTGTTAATACCTTAAGATTATGGAGCGCTGAGCCAGCAGATACTTATCCAACAAATATGAGTGCATTTGAATATCATGAGAAATTAAAGGAAATTTCTTCAATGCTTTATCCAAATGATTCAACAGATGAAGGAAAATTATTACGTTTGAAGCAACAATATTTCTTCAGCGCAGCTGGTGTTAAAAATGTTTGTATCAAGCATAAGGCCAAATATGGAACCTTAACAAACCTACATGAAAAGGCTGTATTCCACATCAACGATACCCATCCAACATTAATTATTCCAGAATTAATGCGTATTTTAGTCGATGAAGAGAAAATTGCTTGGGATGAAGCTTGGCATATCACTAAGAATTGCTGTGCCTATACAAACCACACAATTTTAGCAGAGGCTCTTGAAAAATGGCCAATTCATTTATTCAGAATGCTTTTACCACGTATTTATTCAATCGTTGAGGAAATCAATCGTCGTTATTGTATAGAGCTTCATGATCGTTATCAAAATGATTATGAAAAGATTGGACGTATGGCTATTATCGGTGACAACGTTGTTCGTATGGCTAACCTTGCTATCGTTGGTTCATATAGCGTAAACGGTGTTGCAGCTTTACATACAGAAATTTTAAAGAACATTGAAATGAAGGATTTCAATGAATTCTATCCTGGAAAATTCAATAATAAGACTAATGGTATTACTCATCGTCGTTGGTGCTATCATACAAATCCAGAATTAGTCAAGATTTTAAATAAATATTGTACTAAGGCTTGGGTTAAGGATACCAAAAAGATGGAAAAGCTTATGGCTTATGTCGATGATAAGGAAGTTCAAGAGGCTTTTGCCGAGATGAAGTATGCTCGTAAGGTTGATTTAGCGAAGAAGATTAAGGAAAGCCAAGGAATCGAATTGAATCCTAATTCTATTTTTGATATTCAGGTTAAGAGATTACATGAATACAAACGTCAATTATTAAATGCTTTACATATTATGTATGTTTATAATCGTTTAAAGACTGATCCAGAATTTAAGGCTAACTATCATCCTCATTCATATATCTTTGGAGCTAAGGCCGCAAGTAGCTATGAATTTGCGAAGAAGGTTATCAAATTAATCAATACAATTGCCGATAAGGTTAATAACGACCCAGAAACTAATGAATTGTTAAAGGTTGTCTTTGTAGTTAACTATAATGTTTCCTATGCTGAGGTAATTATGCCAGCAGCCGATTTATCTGAACAAATCTCAACTGCATCGAAGGAAGCTTCTGGAACTGGAAATATGAAGTTTATGATGAACGGTGGAATTACAATTGGTACTCTTGATGGAGCAAACGTTGAAATCGGAGAATTAGTTGGTGATGATAATATCATTATCTTTGGTATGAATGCTAAAGAGGTTACTGATCTTCAAGCTGCCAATAATTATAATCCACGTTATTATTATGAAAATGATCCTAGATTACATGAGGTAATTGATCAATTAACAAATGGTTTCTTCCCTAATGTATATCATGATGAATTTAGATTAATCCGCGATGCTTTATTAAATGGAGATCGTTACTTTGTATTAAAGGATTTTGCGTCTTATGTTGAGGCTCAAGAAAAGGCTAATGAATTATACAAGGATCGTAATCGCTGGCTTAAGATGTCAATTACAAACACTGCTAAATCTGGCTTCTTCTCAACTGACCGTACAATGGAAGAATACAATAAAGATATTTGGCATTTAACTAAGATTAAGCTTGCAAAATAATATTATTAATAAGATATTTTGAGTAATCAAGATATCTTTTTTTTGTATAGATGAATTTTGTAGATATATGTGGTATAATGAAAAAAAAGGAGTTGAAGTAAGTGAAAAAAATATTTTTAGTTTTATTTATGTCCTTATGCCTAATGTTTGCGGTAGGCTGTGGTAGTAAGGGCGAAGAGATTAAGCGTGAGGAAGCTGTTGCATTATTATCAAATATAGATAACGTTGAGGTTCCAGAAGATGGAATTACTATGGAGGCAACAACAAAAACCAAAGATGATGAATATACAGTTAAGGTTGTTTATTCAAAAACTGAGCATATTGCTTATAGCTTAATTAAGGGTAAAGATTCCAAAATGGAGGCTTGGATTTATGCTCAAGAAGATAAGCTAATTTCCGCAATGAGAATGGTAAATGGTGAAGAAGAAACTAAGGGCTATAATGAAATTACTGTTACAGAGGCTACTCTTGATGCTCAATTTGCGGTTTTTGGTAAAAGTATTGAAGGATCAATCGATTTCAAGGGCTTTATTAGTTCAGTATTAGAGGTTATTAATAATCTCGATAACGCTACTGAGGAAGACAAAATTGATACAGAAAAGTATTATTCAAAGGGTGATGGAAATCTAACCGCCGAAATTAAAGCTACTATTGATGGTGAAGAAGGAACAATGAGTGTTTCAATTGATAAAGGAATTGTTCGATCATTAAAGATTTCTTCTCCAGATAATACAATAGAAATGAAATTATCATTTACCGCATCAATTAAAAAGCCAAGTATCGATGACACTTGGACAAAAGGATTTTAATAAAGGGCTCAGCTTTGAGCCTTTTTAATTTTTGTAATTAATATTTCAATTATACGAGGAATATCATCATAATCAATGGCCGCAAAGCCTAAGACAATGATGATGTCATTAATTTCGTGATAGTAATAATCACTTATAAAGGAAACCAAAATCTCATTTTCTAGTAATTCTTTTTTTAATGCATTTTCATTAATTTTTTTATCAAGATAAATGAGCATACTTAATCCAACGCTAGAGGTCGATATTTTTAATCCAGCTTGCTTAAACAAAGAGGCGATAAGATCTCTTTTTTTCTTATAGAGGGTCGAAGCCTTTCTTAAGTGACGAAGATAGCTTCCGTTTTCTAAAAATGACGCTAAAACCTGTTGTTCAAGTCTCGAGATTGGATTAGCATAGCTTTGATAGCTTTCCTTAAATTTATTCATAATATCATTTGGTAAAATCATATAGGCAATGCGAATGGCTGGGGAGATTGTTCGAGCGAAGGTTGAAAAGTAGATGACATTATTATTTGTGAGGCTAAAAAGGGGTTTGATTTGCGACCCATCAAATCGATATTCACTATCATAATCATCTTCAATAATATAATTTCCTTGGTTAAGCCAATTAATCAATTCAAATCTTTTTCCAATAGGAAGTATTGAGCCGGTTGGAAATTGATGAGAGGGAGTTAGATATAAGGTTTTAGCTTGATTAATATTGTCGTAGGAGAGCTTGATTAATTGATATGGGCAATGATTGTTTTGTAAAATCGCCGCAATCTTTTTGTATCCGGGATTTTCAATGCCGAAGGGCTCGGGCAAAAAGGGAAGAATTAGCGGCAGTAAAAATTCAATTCCGGGGCCAATGATAATATTCTCCGGGTCCGCCTCAATTCCTCTGGATTCGAGTAAATATTTCGATATTTGTAATCGTAGATTATATTCCCCTTGATTATCACCAAGAACATATGATTCATCACAAAGAGCATTACGAGTGAGGCGCATCCACATCGTTTTGGGAAAAATTTTGGAGTCAATCTGCGCAGTTGTTAGATTATATTTTGGAAGATGCTTGAAGGATTTTTCTTTAAATTTTGGTTTTTTGTTTTCGAGGGGCTGCGATACCTTTGAAACATAATAGCCACTACGCTCGAGTGAATATAAATATCCTTCAGATTTTAGTAATTCATAAACCGTAATAATGGTATTTTGACTGATTTTTAAATCAAGGGATAGTTTTCTTTTTGAAGGCATTTTATCTTGATATTTTAATTTCCCGGTAATGATGGCTTCGACAATGTAATTATAAAGCTGTTGGTATTTGGGGACATTTGGTTTTAAATCAATGGCAAAGGTTTGCATTTTGGTATCATTCCTTTTGATTTTTTTATTTTTTTTAATAGAACCAGTATATGTTTATTATAACAAATTATTTTTTTGTTGTATATTAAAAAATTGACATCTATAATAAATAAATGATATAATGATTTAGTACGAAATGGAGGAATTATTATATGAAAAAGCGTTTTATGATGATTGCTTTTGCTATTTACTATGTACTGAATATTGTAAACACATATGTTCTTACTACGCAAACATGGAATAAATATTTTTCTTCCTTTCAAAGAACATTTTTAAGCGAGTTCACATCGATTTTAGGTAATTTTGCGGTATTAACAATCATTTTAATTGTTCTATTTGCCTTAGTAAAAAAGGCTGATAAAAGAGTTTTAGGAATGGGAATTATTTCGATTGTTTTAGGAATCCTCGTCTTTGCCCTAAAGATATATACAAAGTATTACGAGACGATTTTTTCCTTTCAAACCTTAACGGTATTTAAAAATCCAGCCGCAAATCTGGGCTTATCAATTATTATTGAGGCTGTTAAGGAATTTTTTGTTGGCTTTGGTTTTGTTGTTTTGATTCCGGGAATATTATTGATTGGATATTCCATTTATCTACATAAAACAGAATATCAATATAATTTTTTAAGTGGCCGCTTAAGTGTTATGTTTAAAACGACTTTAGCTTTAGCAATGCTTTTGATTTCCTTTACAACCTTCTATATTTTTGGTCGGGTTGCGGCAATGAAATGGCCTTATGAGAATGATATTACTAGCTTTGGTGTTCAATATGCTGGAGTATATAATTTCTATTTGTATGATATTCTTGGCTTATCATTTAAAACTGAAACCGAGAATGTGACGATTGAAGAAATTAATAATGAGATCGAACAATTCAATCATAATGGTAGTCATGTGAATATTATTGATGGAAAAACCTATAGTAGTCCCTTTTTAGAAGAATATGCAATTTTTAAGGATAAGAATTTGTATGTCCTTCACCTTGAATCTGTTAATAGTTTCCTAATTGATTTAAAGGTTAATGGAATTGAGGTTATGCCTAATCTAAATAAAATAATGCGTAATCCTAATGTCTATTCCTTTGACAATTATTATACAAATAGCGGACAAGGTGTTTCGGCGGATGCGGAAATGGCAATTATGACCGGAATAACTAATAACGGTTCTTCAACCTTCCACTGGGATTATGAGGATATTGATTACGTTATGGAGGCATTACCAAAGCTTTTTAAAGAGGCTAATAGTGATGCCGTAGTGGAATCCTATCATGGAGATATTAGAGCCTTCTATAATCGGGAGGCTGTTCATGAAAGGCTATTTGGATTTGATAAATATTTTTCGGTTGAAAACTATAATGAAACTCATCCTGACGCTAAGGAAGAAAATTACATTAGCGGTTGGGTAAGCGATAAGGAAATGATTAATTGGGTCGATGAGAGAATTAGTGAAATTGATTCAAAGTATTTTCTCTATAATATTTTAACAGTATCCCATACACCATTCCTTCATAATCCAATTGAAGGAACTCTCGATTTTGATCTTGATAGTGAAATTTTAACTAGGTATTTAACATTTATGCGTTACGTAGATGAATTGCTAGGTGAATTTATTGAAGAAAAATCGAAAGACACTAATACTGTTTTTTATGTATATGGTGACCATGGCTGTGGAATTAATGATGGAAGCTTGAAGGAATTATTTCCTGATAAATCTAATTTAGAAATTAAACAAATTTTAAGAAAGGTTGTTGGTTTCTTTTATGACCCAAGCGGTATGTTGAATACCTATATGGGTGGTAATATGCATCAAAGCTTACTAAGAAGCCATTTAGATATTTATACAACGATTTGTGCTCTTTGGGGACTAAAGCCCGTAGGCTATACCTTTGGTGTAAATGCCTTATCAAATGAACCAACCTTTGTTTATAATCCTGTTACCTTTACGATCTACACAGATAATTATTTGTATTCAGTAAAACGTCCTAGTGATGCGATAATCTACAATAATTACGATAAGAAAAAGCTTTTAAACGAGGTTTCAAAAATTGAGCTTTATAAGAAGTGTATTGATGGTAGCTTAAAATACAATTTATTTCAACATTTCCATGCATAAATTATTCTTTTTTGTCGAAAATATAAGCGGAGGCTTATATGAAAAAGGAACGAAAAAAGAATCGGGAAAACTTATACCGAAGTGAGGCCTCAAGTGAATTTTTAATTAACAAAAAGGATCTTGAGAGAAAACCATTACCCAAGGATAAAAAATAAGCTCTTAATTTTTAGAGCTTTTTTTTCATCCTCCCTAGAAAATTAATCTTATATATAGTATAATATATAAGAGTGGGTGATTTATGGTGTTTTTAGAAAACTGGTTTGTTGATAATTTCATCAATTTTGGCTCCTTGTTTAGCTTTTTATTTGGAGTTTATTTTGGTGCAGTTATTTTTGTCCTATATTATTTGTTTACGGTTTTAAAATCATTAAACAAAAAAAGATATTTAGTTAATGTTCAAGAATATGATGTAGATGGAAAAGAAATTGAGCTTATTGTCAAGCAAGCCCAAGAGGATTTTAAAAATAAAGAGCTTCGGGGAGAGGCGGGAAATATCGGTCACTGTATTAATTTAGTTAAACAAATGGTTGTCGATATTGCGACTAAATTTTTTCCTGATTCGAAATATCCTCTTTTGGAAATTTCGATTGATGAATGTTTGATTTTAACAGGATATATTACTAAGCGTTTGGAGGAATTACTAGACCATAGAGGAATTAGAATGCTTAGAAAAATTAAAATATCGACGATTGTCGGTTGGACAAACGTTAAAAAAACCGTTGATGATACGGCTATAATGCAGACAACGAAGAAATATAAGCTTAAGCAAAAATTTCAAGCTGTTATGGGGGCTATAAATATTGTTAATCCGGTTTATTGGTTTAAAAGAATTGTTGTGAATAAGTCGATGGATTTAGTAATTCGCAAAATATGCATTGTTGTAATTGGAATTGTTGGCGAGGAGACATATAAGATTTATAGTAAACGCGTTTTCAATGAAGAAATGTATATTGATACCGGTGTTGAGGCCTTTATAGATGAATTAAAAGATGATTTAGATAAGGATGTGGAAGAAAATGTTTCAAAAAAAGAAAAATAATCAACCTACTGAGATAAAAAAGCCTTTTGTGATTCCACAATTGCCTAAGCGTGCCATTGATTTGTGTAGAAAAAAGGACGAATATGTTCCGACGCAATTTGTTTCACCGATTTTTGGTAAAAGTGTTATGGATAAAACAGTAGTGCTAGGCTTTAATAGTGATGGTGATATGCGCAAAAGATATAATGCCTTCCGCGATGATAAAATTCCATATGAGGGTGAAGATGAATATAAGGAATTTGATACGGTTATTGTATCAAACAAAACGCGGGCTGAAATCTTTCCAGGAGCTCAGGTTATTGAACCAGTCGAGGAGCCTAAAAAGGCGGTTGTTGAGCCGGTACCAGAGGTTAAACTATCAATTGTCAAGGATTTGAATCCTGTGGAAAAGAAAAAGGAAACGAATTTTTCAGAGCCATTTTATGGAAAGCTTTTATCCGAGGAAAAGAAGGAACCGGAAAAGAAACCGACAACTAATGAAAAATTGTTTAATTATGGCAATGACACCTTTAGTGATATCAATTTTGGAAAATTCTCATTGCCGAAATATGAAGAGCCTGTTTATACACATTCAAGATTCAATGAAACGGTTGAAGAGGATAAAACTTCTATTATTGATGATACTCCTTTAGTTGAGGAAGAGGTCACCTATCATGAAGAAGTAACCTTTGGACCAAAGACTTTCGAGGATGAGGCTTTTGTCCGCAGTGGTGATATGAAAATTGATTTGAATGAACCGGTATATGAGGATCAAACAATTGATGAAGAGCCAACAGCTCCATTAAGCGAGGTTATTGATAAGCCTGAATATGTTCATTCTGTTCGCACAGACAAATACGAAAATTATCATTTGCCTCCAATTTCCTTACTTAAGAAAAAGCCTTTTGATAAAAATGATCGACCAGAATGGATTCAAGACCAAATTGATATTATCAACAGTACATTAATTCAATTTGATATTGATGGAGAGGTTTCATCCTTTACAAAGGGTCCAACTGTCACTAGATATGAGATTAAGCTAAAGCCTGGTGTTCATGTTAAAAAGGTAAGTAATATTTCTGATAACCTTAAAATGGCCTTAGCCGCGAAGGTTATTCGTATTGAAGCTCCAATTCCAGGAAAGCCTAATGTTGGTATTGAGGTTCCGAATAAGGTTCCTGAAAGTGTTGCCTTCGGGAATGTTGTCGACACCGATGAATTTATTAATTCCCCTGATCCACTAAAGGTAGCCGTTGGACTTAATATTGATGGTGATGTTGTGTATAACGATATAGCCAAAATGCCACATGGCTTGATTGCCGGTACAACGGGCTCCGGTAAATCGGTATGTGTTAATGGCTTCTTGATTTCATTATTATTAAAGAATTCCCCAAAGGATTTAAAGCTTATGCTTATTGACCCAAAAATGGTTGAATTTGCGACCTATAATGAGATACCTCACCTTGTTACTCCGGTAATCAATGATCCGAAGATTGCGGCTTTGGGATTAAAATGGTGTGTTGATGAAATGGAGCGTCGTTATTTATTGCTTGCCCAATCGCGCGCAAAGGATATTATTTCCTATAACGAAAAGGCTAAGGCTAATCCCGGCTTAGAGCATATGCCATATTTAGTGGTTGTTATTGATGAGCTAGCCGATTTAATGATGGTAGCTTCTAATGACGTTGAGGATGCCATTAAGCGTTTGACCGCAAAATCCCGTGCCTGTGGTATTCATCTATTAGTCGCAACCCAAAGACCAACAACCGATGTTGTTAAGGGTACAATTAAGGCGAACATTCCAACCCGCTTTGCCTTCCGTGTATCTTCCATTCCCGATTCAGTTACCATTCTAAATTCGATGGGTGCGGAATCATTACTTGGACGAGGCGATATGCTCATTAAAGAAAATGATAATCCATACCGTGTTCAGGGAGCCTTCCTAAGCGGTGATGAAATTGATGCGATTACGGACTTTATTCGTAATCAAGCAGAGCCTGATTATTTCTTTGAGCAATCTAGTCTTATGCAGGCTCAAGAATCCTCTAGCTCTGGTGGCGGTGATGAGCTTTTCCCTCAGGTTGCTAGATACGTTGTTGAATGCGGAAGTACATCTATTAATCGAATTCAAAAGGAATATAATGTTGGCTTCAATCGAGCTCAAAAGCTCTTTGAATTATTAAAGAGCAGTGGCATTATTGCTTCTGTATCTAATGGGGCAAAGGGTAATATTGCTTTAGTCACTCCGCGTGAGCTTGAAGAAATGCTAAAAAGGTAGGGGTTATATGAAAAAAATGGATGAGGTTGCCGAGATTTTAAAAACTGATGCGGAAAGTGATTTATCTTCCTATGGCAACATTATTTCGAAGAGCATTGTCAAGGATGCCATTATTGGTTTTGTTTTTTCCTTGATTGTGGCCGTATGCTTAATTTTCTTTAAGGATGCGGTTTCACCAATTGTTAAGCTAGAAATTGGTATGTTTACGGAATTAGTTATTGTTTATTTAGTTATATGCCTTGTTTTATTTGTTGGTATTTTAGTTTTAATGAAAATAAAGCCGGGCTTTTGGCTCTTTTCGAGTGAAAAGAAATCTTTAAAATATTATTTTAATATTGGCTATGCTTTTAATTTGATCAATTTTTTTGTTTCAGCATTGTTGGTTGTATATTTTATTTTATTATTAATTATCACTCCAACAACGGTTATTGGCAATTCAATGTATGATACCTTTAATGAAGGAGATAAAATTTTTGTTTGGCATGCCTTTTATAATCCTAGCCGCAATGATATCATTGTCATTGATGCCTCAAGGTATAGCTATGATGAAAGTGAAAACTTTTATATTAAGCGCTTAGTTGGAATGCCTGGTGATCGGATTATGATGACAGAAAAGGGTATTTCTATTAATGATGTTGAATTTGATTTTCAAAATCGATTTGACTTTATGGAAGGACATTTATCTTTATTAGCGAAGGATGAAGATGGATATTATATTATTCCGGAAGGAAAGTATTTATTATTAGGAGATAATCGGAGGTACAGCTCTGATAGCCGAACCTTTGGCTTCGTTGATAAGGAACAAATTTTAGGAAGAGCTGTCTTTCGAATTTGGCCAATTAACAAAATGGGACTAACAATGTCTTAGTTAAAAATGAGGTGATTTTATGGAGACAAAGACAAAAATCAATTGGTATCCTGGGCATATGGTCAAGGCCCAAAAAGAAATAGTGGAAAAGCTAAAGCTTGTGGATGTTTGCTTTGAGCTATTAGACGCAAGAATTCCAATGTCATCCCAAAATCCCTCTGTTTCATCTTTAGTCAAAAATAAGCCGCGTATTATTTTGTTAAATAAAGCTTCCTTAGCGGATCCAATTAAAACCAATGAATGGGTTAATTTCTTTCAAAAAAAAGGAATCAAGGCTATTCCTATCGATGCCCTAAATGGTATCAATATGAAGGAAATAATGGTTGAAACAAAAAAGGTTCTCGCAAAGAAATTTGAAGAGGATAAAAAGAAGGGATTTCGAATTTCTACAGTGAGGGCGATGATTATTGGAATACCTAATGTTGGAAAATCGACATTGATTAACAAAATGGTTTCCAAAAATATCGCTAAAACAGGCGATAAACCGGGAGTAACAAAGGCTCAACAATGGATAAGAGTTAATGATGAATTAGAATTATTAGATACCCCAGGTATTTTATGGCCAAAATTTGATAATGATGATATTTCTTATCGATTAGCTGTAACTGGAGCGATCAAGGATGATATTTTACCATTAGATGAGGTTTGTATTTATCTCCTTGAATTTTTAGATAAAAAATATAAGGATAATTTATTGAAGCGGTATGGTGAAATGGATTACGATATTAATACAATCGTAACCTTGTTTGATGCCATTGGAAAAAAACGAGGATGTATTACAAATGGCGAGATTGATTATGACAAGGTTAGCCGTTTAGTCCTCCAGGATTTTCGTAATCAGAGATTAGGAAGGGTGACCTTAGATGGATGCGAAGAGTATTAATTTATATCGATATGAGGAAGAATTAAATGACAATGGAATTACTTTGATTGCTGGAGTCGATGAGGTTGGCCGTGGACCTTTAGCTGGACCGGTTGTCGTGGCGGCGGTTATTTTACCTGAATGCCTTCGAATTAAGGGCATCAATGATTCAAAGCAGCTAAGCGAAAAAAAACGTCTCGAATTGTACGAGGAAATATATGAAAAGGCCTTAGCCATTGAGGTGTTTTTTCTCGGACCGGAAGAGGTAGACAATTTAAATATTTATCAAGCTACGAAACTTGCGATGCTTAATTGCATTAATAATTTAGGAATTAAGCCCGAGCATGTTTTAATTGATGCGATGCCTTTAAATGAATTAGAAATTCCTCATACCTCCATAATTCATGGTGATGCTTTGTCAGCCTCGATTGCCGCCGCATCAATTGTGGCCAAGGTTGAAAGAGATGCCTATATGGTTAAAATGTCAAAGGTATATCCTGGTTATGGTTTTGAGAATCATAAGGGTTATCCAACGAAGGAACATATTGAGGCACTTGAGCGTTTAGGTGTTACTCCGATTCATCGCAAAACCTTTGGACCGGTTCAAAAATGCCTAGTTAAGCAATTATCCTTAGATATATAAACATTGTGCTATGCGTTTTCTCATTGCTTTTTAATAAAAAAGGATTATTATTAAAGTAAAGGGAGGCATAACTATGGATGATAAAGTAACTGTTAAAATTCAAGTTAAGGTTAGTGACTATTTACCTCAAGATATGGAAAAAATATATGTTGTCGGAAATCATGAAAAATTAGGAAATTGGAATCCAGTTAATGCAATGGCATTAAAGAATAGTAAAAATAATCCGGTTTATCGTAGCTTCCGTAAGGTTCCAAAGGGAACACAATTAGAATTTAAGATTATTCGTACGATGAGCTATGATCATGTACAGCTTGGCGCATATTGTGAAGAGGTCGAAAATCTCAAGCTAACCGCAGATGAAGATATGATATATCAAGCAGTAGTTTACAATTGGAAAGAGGAATAATCTCCTCTTTTTTTCATAAAAGGGAGGTCAAGTTATGAAAGAAATATTAGAACTTTTGAAGGATCTTAAAGAAGATAATATAGATGTAATTAAAGAAGCTATAAATTATATTGGTTTAGTTTTAGAATATGGGCATATCGCTTTATTTTCAGGAATCTTAGAAATCGATTTAGATAAGGCGAAAAGGGGCTTTTCCTTAATGGAGCTAGAGGAAATAAACAACATCATTGATGAAGCCATTGGTTTAAATCAGAAATATGATGATAATGCTATTTTAAAACCAAGGATGATTATTGACAATGTTTATTCAGATTTTGCGATTCTTAATAAAGAAATTGAGGATAAATACGTGTATATCAACGAAAAAATGACCTCTTTTGTAAAAAAATATCTTTCTAAAAATGATAATTTGTAATATAATAAAATTAGTATATTATTGAATAGGAGAAATGATCTATGAACACATTCTTTGTTTTATGTGAGTGGGGATTGGGAGTTAAGTCAGCTATGTCGATATTTAATGCTGGTATTTATTATCAGGATTACTTGTACAACGGAAAGGATTGTTTTAAGAATATTTATAAAAAGGAAACAATCATCCAAATTATTGAAGGGTTAAGTGATGAACAAATACGTAAGGGTTCGGTTTATGATTTACTTACGGTTGGTATTTCTTTAACACTAATTAATAAGTGTCTTGATTTAAAAATTTCCTTAGATGATCTTCGCGGTGATGATTCAAACAAATATATTAATCTTTTAGGAGTTTCTACTTATTCAAAGATTAAAATGGGAATTAGAAAGCTTGATGAGCGTATTTTAGACACGAAAAACTTTACGTTTAACTGCTTAGTTAATTTCTTAAAATTTTCAACAAAAAGCCTTGGAGAAATCAAAAATCACTTTTTATCTTTAGAAGAATATCCATATGATAAATTAGAGCCGGATATGGAAGCATTGAAAAATGATGGCTTGATTAGCATTGTTGATGATCAGGTTGCAATTTCCTATAGCTCTTTAGATGAAGTATTAAGCTCATTAAGAGATGAAATAAAACTCATAATGTCTGAAAAATTTCAGGGCAAGAGCCTCGAACAAATTGGAAAAATGATCAATAATACTCGTGAAAGTGTCCGTCAAAAAATTGAACTTAGCTTTGCTGGCTTTCCAACACTCAAGGAGGATCGCTATAAGGATGCCTTTATGAAATATAATTGGGACTATGAATCCTTTAATTTCTTTTTCCATGAAAATAAAACAGTTTATGAATATTTAAAATATCGCTATGGCTGTGGAAAAACTGGTCTTTATGCTCTTTTATCAGAGAACTTGACTTCTGAACAAAGAGATTATTTATTTACTCACCATAATCTTGTCACAATCGATGATACCATTTTATCAGCTAAGCGCGACACGATTTTGAAGCATTTGATGTGCGAGGTTTGTAAGGATAAGCCGATTAAGACTCAAGAACTATTTGATCTTTTCTCAGAGTCTCTTGACAAATTAGATTTAGGCATTGAAAATTGGAAAAATGTTCACGTTTTTTCAAATTATCTCGATTCCTGTCCATTTGCGATTTGTAGTGGTAATGATGAGGTAAGATATTATTGCTTCGCTCGTTTATCAGATATTGATATTTTTAATATTACTTCCTTATTACAATTACCAGATGGCTATTATTCTGCGCAAATTTTATTTAAATATAATCAGGTAATGATGAAGAAGTACAATATTCAAAATGAATATGAGCTTCACAATTTCCTTCGTCGAATGGATAATCATGAAAATGTTACCTTCAAAAAAATGCCTAATTTTATTACAGGAAATATTTCAAGAGATGATTTTACCTATGAAAAAATTGTTCGCCTTGCGCCGATTTCTAATGAAGATTTCCTAAAATATTTGGAAGACAATTATGGTCATAAAACTAAATCCTTTGAGCTTCAACTAAGAAAATATAATTTTGATAAAAAAACGCAAATGCTTTTACCAAATGCCCATGCATTAATGGGAGAAGAATTAGATTTTGTTTTAAGCTGCTTGAAGGGCGATATCATCTTATGTTCAAATTACTATAAAGAGATTGAACAAAGGCTTGGACGCAGTATTATTTATTCGATTACAAAAAAGATTATTAATGAGAATGGATATTATTTATATCGTGGAGCTTATTTTGTAAAAAATGAGATTAGTGATCCAATTCAACATATTAAGAATGAAATCTTAGCTTCCGATATCTATCATATCGATATTGATAAATATCGTGATTTTGCATCCTTGTATTTTGAAGCTTTAGAAATTTTAAAATCCGAACATCAAATCGTATGTAGCGAGCCATTAGTTTATTATACTAAAAACTATATTGATTCACTAGGTGTTAATGAAGAGATGGTTGGAAGCTTTGTTAATGAGGTTAAAAATTTAGCTAATGAAATCAATTTTGTAACAATGGATAAAGTACGTAAGGCTCTACCTTCAAATCCTTTTATCAAAATGAATTTTAGCGATATGTTCTATGAATCTGCTTTGATTCAATCAGGTTTATTCTTTTATTTAGGAACGAAGAAATTAGTTGTCTTTACTAGTAAAGATAAGGTTCCTAATGTAAATGATTATGTGAAGCTTATGAGTAAGGAAGTTTCGAAATTTTCAGTTCTAGAATTATCAAAGCTATTATTAGAATTGTATGACATTGAGATTACTCCTGAGCATATTCAATTAATCATGTTTGAAAATGAATTTTCACAGGAGATAATCGATAAGTATTTGGATAAATAGGCGGTATTTATGGAAGAAACAATTGTTGCGATAATGTATGATTTTGATAAAACTTTATGTGGGCATGATATGCAAGAATATTCCTTTATCCCTTATGTTGGTAAAACTCCGGAAACCTTTTGGGGTGAAACAACGGAGATTGCTAGAGGCGAAAATATGGATAAAATTATTGCCTATATGTATGAAATGCTTTTATGCTTAAAGCAAAATAATGAATATGCCACAAGGCCTCTTTTACAAAAAATGGGAGCGAATGTTGAATTATTTACCGGAGTTAAGGAATTCTTTAGCCGTATTAATGAATACGGAAAAGAAAGAGGCTTAAAAATTGAGCATTATATTATTTCTTCAGGCTTAAAGGAAATAATAGAGGGAACTCCGATTGCTTCGTGCTTTAAGGAAATATTTGCTTGTGAATTTCATTATAATCAGGATGGTTATGCAGATTTCCCCAAAAGTGTTGTCAATTACACAACAAAAACCCAATTTTTATTCCGTATAAGTAAAGGCTTATTTGATATTTATGATGATTATACAATTAATAATTTAGTGAAGGATTGTGATCGTCGTGTCCAATATCAAAATATGATTTATTTAGGAGATGGGTTAACTGATGTGCCTTGTATGCGCTTAGTCAAGGGGAACGGTGGCTATTCAATCGCCATCTATCAGGATAAGAAAAAGGTTGAAAAATTAGTATCAGATAATCGTGTCGATTTCGTTTGTCCGGCAGACTATTCTTTGGATAGTGAAGTCGATAGGGTAATTAAAATGATTTTAGATAATATTAAACAAAATGAAATCATTAGAAAATATAAAGAAGGACAGCTATAGAGAAATCTATGGCTTTTTCTTTTGTTTCAAAAAAATTTATATATAAATATATATAGTTTTTTTTCAAAAAATAAGCATTGACAAACCCACTAGGAAGTATTATATAATATATAGGCAAAAGGATGCGAGAAAATTATGAATAAGATAATTATTGTGGAGTCCCCATCAAAATCGAAAACAATAGAATCCTATATGGGAGGAGAATATAAGGTTTTATCCTCAAAGGGACATGTTAGGGATCTTGCGATTAGTGGTGTTGGTGGCTTAGGTATTGATGTAAATCATAATTTTAAACCTAATTATATTAATATTCCCGAAAAAAAAGCTTTGATTGAGCAAATTAAAAAGGAATGCGCAGGAAAAGAAGTATATATCGCAACCGACCCCGACCGCGAAGGAGAAGCTATCGGTTGGCATCTTGCGGTAATTTTAGGTTTAGATATGGATGAATTAAACCGAATTGAATTTAATGAGATAACCAAGCCAGCGATTATTGAGGCTTTTAATCATCCGCGTAAAATTAATAAAAATTTAGTTTCTAGTCAAGAGACAAGAAGAATTATCGATCGAATTATTGGCTTTAAATTATCAACCTTACTTCAAAATAAGATTAAAAGTAAATCGGCTGGACGTGTTCAAAGTGTCGCTCTAAAGCTAATTGTTGATCTTGAAAAGGAAATAAGAGCCTTTGTTCCTGAGGAATATTATGAAATAATCGCTCATTTTGACAAATTTGATGCCGAGTTTGTTCGCTTTAATGGCGAAAAAATTGATTTAAAAACTAAAGAAGAGGCCGATCATTATTTAAGTATCCTTGGTGAAGATTTTACGGTTCGTAATATCGAAACGAAGGTCAATTATCGTGAATCAAAGCCACCATATATTACCTCAACTCTTCAACAGGATGCGTCAACAAAGCTTAATATGACATCGACAAAAACAATGCGTGTTGCCCAATCATTATATGAAGGAAAGGAAACAAAGGATGGCTTAGTCGGATTAATTACCTATATGCGTACCGATAGTGATCGTTTATCCAAGCTTTTTGTGGATGATTGTTTCCAATATATTGAAAAGGAGTTTGGTCATGAATATGTTGGTCATCCTAAGCATAAGGATGTCCTTCAATCCCAGGATGCCCATGAAGCTATTAGACCAACCAGTCTTCTTCGAACACCAGAATCCGTAAAGGATTATTTAACAAGAGATGAATATCGTCTTTATCATATGATATATATGCGAGCTTTAGCTAGTCTTATGGCTCCAGCCTCTTTTGAAACGCAAAAGGTTGATTTAAATAATAATGGCTTAACCTTTCGAGCAAATGGAAATAGGCAGGTTTTTGATGGCTATCTAAAGGTCTATAGTATGTATGCTGAGAAGAGCGAAAGCATTTTGCCAAAGCTTAATATCGGTGATGTTATTAAGGCCAAGGAGATTAATTCGAATCAGCATTTCACTAAAGCGCCAAGTCGCTATACGGAGGCCAAGCTAATCAAGGATATGGAGGAGCTTGGAATTGGACGTCCGAGTACCTATGCTCAGACGATGCAGACAATTAAGAGTCGTGATTATGTCCATATTGAAGAAAAAAAGTTTATTCCAACCGAGCAAGGTATTTTGACAGTAGAAAAGCTTGATGAATTTTTTAGCCGAATAATTAATGTCAAATATACCGCAAATATGGAAAATGTTTTAGATGAAATTGCCCGCGGCGAAAAAAGATGGAATGAAATTGTAGCCCAATTTTATCATGCCTTTATTCCAATGGTTGAAAAGGCAACTAAAAATATGGAGCCGGTTCGAATTGCACCTGTCGAAACGGACGAGATTTGCCCAAAATGCGGAAGTAAGCTTGTGATTAGAAAGGGTCGCTATGGTGAATTCTTAGCTTGCTCGGCCTTCCCTAAATGTAAATATATTAAGAAGGATGAAGAGAAGCCAACTGACGAATTGGCCTTATGCCCAGCCTGTGGTACTGGTCATATTGTCGAACGCGTTGCGAAAAAGGGACGTAATAAGGGTAATACCTTCTATGCATGTGACAATTATCCGAAATGTAAGAGTATTTTCTTAGGAATTCCGATTGGTGAAAAATGCTCCTGCGGGGATTATTTAGTTCAAACAAAGGATGGTATTGTTTGCCAAAATCCGAAATGTACAAATAAATAAAAGAGTCGATGGACTCTTTTTTTCATAAAAAACTTTATATTATCTTTAGAATGTGATAAAATAGAAAAGGTTAAAGAGGTGGTATAATGGGTTTATTTAGTAAACTATTTAAATCAAAAAGTAATGAAAAACCAAATAAATATAAATTAAGTATGAATAAAACTCGAAAAGGGGCTTTAGCTAATTTAAAAAACCTTTTATCGGGAAAAAATAAAATTGATGATGATTTGTTTGATGAGCTAGAAGAAATGTTCATTATGGCCGATATTGGTGTTGATACAGTTGTAAGCTTTATTGATTCCTTGAAGGATGAGGTTAAAGAAAGAGATATTACTGATCCTTCAATGCTCCAACAAATAATTGTCGATAAGATGTTTGAAATTTACCTTAAGGGTGAGGTTGTTAATACTAACCTTAATGAAGCCGAGGGCTTAAGTGTTTATTTATTTGTTGGTGTTAATGGTGTTGGTAAAACGACAAGCATCGCTAAGATTGCCAATATGTTAAAAAAACAAGGCAAAAAGGTCATTTTGGCGGCTGGTGATACCTTCCGTGCGGGGGCGATTGAGCAATTAAGTGTTTGGGCTTCACGCTTAGAAATTCCGATTGTGACAAAGCCAGCGGGAAGCGACCCTTCAAGTGTTATGTATGAAGCTATTCAAATCGCCAAAAAGGACAATTATGATGTTTTATTATGTGATACTGCTGGCCGTCTTCAAAACAAGGCTAATCTAATGGCTGAATTAGCAAAAATTAAACGTGTCATTTCGCGCGAGGTTCCGAATGCTCCTCATGATACCTTATTAGTAATTGATGCGACGACAGGTCAAAATGGTATGAATCAGGCTAAGGCCTTCATGGAGGCAACCGATGTTAGTGGTGTCATTTTAACGAAGCTTGATGGTACTGCTAAGGGAGGAATTGTTCTAGCTATTCGTAATGAGCTTGGAATTCCAATTAAATTTGTTTGCTTAGGTGAAAGAATCGAAGACATTGAATATTTTGATATTGAAGAATATATTTACGGATTGTTTGCGGATTTTTTTGAATAATGATTACGGAAAATGAAAATATTATTTCCCTTTATGATTATTACAAGGGACTTTTAACACCTAAGCAACAGGAATATTTTGAAATGTATTATTTCAATGATTATTCCTTAGGAGAAATTGCGGCGTATTTAAATATTAGTCGAAATGCGGTTTTTGATCAAATAAAAAAAGCCTCGAAGGCTTTACTTGAATTTGAGGATATTTTGCATCTTCGCGAAAAAGAAAGTGAAAGAAATAAAATAATCGAGGAATATGAAGGTATATATCATATTAGCCTTGATAAACTAAAAAATATATAAAGGCGGGAAATTTATGGCATTTGATAATTTGAGTGATCGTCTTCAAATGGCCCTTCGTCGTGTAACTGGACGAGGAAAGCTAAATGAAAAAGATATTGAAGATATGATGCGTGAGGTTCGTTTATCACTACTAGAAGCCGATGTAAACTATAAGGTTGTAAAGCAATTTACGAATAATGTCAAGGAGCTTGCGCTTGGAGAAAAAATATTAAATGGATTAAATCCAGGACAACAGGTTGTGAAAATCGTTCACGATGAGTTAAAAAGAGTTATGGGCGATGAAGCAAGTGGCTTAAGCTATAAGATGAATGGCTTAACGGTTTTTATGACCATTGGTCTTCAGGGTGCTGGTAAAACAACAGCAATTGGTAAATTAGCTAATTATTTACGCAAAAAGGAAAATAAAAAATCCTTGTTGATTGCGGCCGATATTTATCGTCCTGCCGCTGTTGATCAATTAGTAACTATTGGTAAACAGTTAGGAATTGAGGTTTTTGAGGAAGGCGTAAACAAAAAGGCTCAGGATATTGTCAAGGATGGTTTAAAATATGCCAATGAAAATAAATTTGACGTTGTCATTATCGATACCGCTGGACGTTTACACATCGATGAGGAAATGATGGAAGAACTTGTGGATGTTAAGAAGATTGCCAAGCCTGACGAAATTTTATTAACAGTTGATGCGATGACTGGTCAGGATGCGGTAAATGTCGCCCAAACCTTCCACGAAAAGCTAGGCGCAACCGGTGTCATTTTAACCAAATTAGATGGTGATACTCGTGGTGGTGCGGCTTTATCAATAAGAACAATTACTGGTGTTCCAATCAAATTTGTTGGTACTGGTGAAAAGCTTGATGCCCTTGAGGTTTTCCATCCTGATCGTATGGCGGACCGAATTCTTGGTATGGGTGATGTTTTATCATTGATTGAAAATGTTACCGAAAATATTGATGAAGACGAAGCCATGGGAATGATGGAGAAGCTTGTCAATAATAAATTCAATTATAATGATTTGAAAAAACAATTTAAGATGATTAAAAGAATGGGCTCAATTAGTAAGATTTTAGGGATGATTCCGGGGCTTGGAAAGCAATTAAGAGAGGCCTCTAATCAAATTGATGATAAGCAAATTGTTTATATGGAGGCTATCATTGGCTCGATGACCGAAGAGGAAAGAAGAAATCCGGAATTGATTAATCAATCAAGCCGTCGTCGTGAGCGTATTGCCAAGGGCTCAGGAAGAAGCGTGGCTGAGGTTAATCGTCTTCGTCAGGCCTTAGATGCCCAGGTTAAAATGATGAAGCAAATGAATGGGATGTCGGAGGCTGATATCAATCGGATGTCTAACAGTATGAAAAATGGCCAAATGCCGCAGGGATATGCGCCTCGCCAAAGCAAAGGAAAGGGCAAAGGAAAAGGTAATTTTAGAATAAAATAGAGATGGAGCCATCTCTATTTTTATCACATATATGGAGAATAGACTGGAGAGGGATAAACTGGTCCCTGATAGATTGGCCCTTGATAGACAGGTTGAGGATACATTCCCCCACAATTGGGGCAATTATTATATCCAAAGCCGTTAAAGAAAAGGGGCCCAACAATAGCTCCAGCTAAAAAGGGTAATAAAAATCCTCTTTGGTCTCGATACCAATATTTCATCATTTTCCTCCTCTTTTATAATATATGAAATTCATTTATTTAGGTTAATGTATTCTTCAAGGGTGAGGTTGTTTTGTTTGATTTGGCAAGCAATATCGATGCCAACGTACCGGATATGCCAAGGCTCATAAAGATAGCCAGTTATTTTTTCTTTGTTTTTAGGATAGCGAATAATAAAGCCATATTTATGGCAATTATCTTCGAGCCAGATTCCATAGATGGTATCGCCTAAGGCTTTGTTTAAGCCAATTCCATCAATGGTTATATCAATGGCGAGTCCGGTTTGATGCTCGCTTTCACCAGGTTTTGCTTGATAGGGATCACCGGTATAGATTTTGTTCTGATATTCGTAGCTTCGGTATCCGGAATAGATTAAATAGGGATAGGTACTATCATCCTTAAGCTTGATAAATGCCTTAAAGCATTCTAAATCTAAGTAGGTATCTCTTACGGTATAGAAGGATGGGACAAAAATGAGATTTTGGGGCACATAGCCTTTGGGCAAGGGATGATCCTTATTGACTAAGAGTGGTAAATTATTTGCGGTTTTTATTATCCGGCAAGGAATTATTGTAATTATTAACAATAGAAGCAAGAGCTTTTTTATATATATCACCTAATATATTGTAATAACGAGAGGTAAAATTTATGAAAAAAATGATTTTGATTGATGGAAATTCCTTAATGTATCGAGCCTATTTCGCGACGGCAGTAACGGGAAATTTAATGAAAAATTCGAAAGGCTTGTATACTAATGCCATCTATGCCTTTGCGAATATGCTAAATACAATAATGAAGGACCAATTTGATAATATTTTAGTTGCCTTTGATGCGGGTAAAAAGACCTTCCGTCACGAAATATTAGAGGATTATAAGGGTGGACGTTCGCCGATGCCTGATGAAATGCGAGTTCAAATTCCTTATATCAAGGAGCTCTTAAAAAAGCTAGGCGTTCCGCAATATGAAATCCCTTTGTATGAGGCTGATGATATTATTGGAACAATGGCTTTACAAGCAAAAAATGAAGGCTATGTAGTGGATATTTATTCAAGTGATAAGGATTTACTTCAATTAGTTGATGATAATGTTACGGTTAAGCTTTGTAAAAAGGGAATTCAAGAAATTGATGTTTATGATAAGGCGGGAGTTGTCAATCGTTATGGCTTAAAAAATACGCAAATGATTGATTTAAAGGCCTTGATGGGTGATCCTTCGGATAATTTGAAGGGAATTCCGGGTGTTGGTGAAAAAACGGCAATTAAGCTTTTATTAGATTATGGAAGCTTAGAAAATATTATTGCGGAAAAGGATAATATCAAGGGTAAGCTTGGAGAAAAAATAAAGGAACACTATGAAGATGCCTTAGTGTGTCAAAAAATGGTCACCATCAATCGCTTTTCCCCAATTGAGATAACCTTAGAGGATACGAAATATCAAGGATACAATGAGGAAGAGCTAAAGGATTTCTATCAGATATTAGAATTTCATTCCCTTGCGAAAAAGATGAAGGCCTCCACCAATGCCTTTCAATATAAAATAATTGATTCAGCAATGGAATTAAGTGATTTATTAATCCCTGGCAGTGCTTTGTATTTAGAGCTTGATAATTATAATTATCATAAAGCTAATCCAATTGGCTTTGGTTTATCTAATAGTTTGGGAAATTATTTTATTCCCTTTGAAATGGTTTATGAATCAATGGATTTTCAATTATTTCTTTCGGATGAAAATCAAAAGATTGTTTTTGGAATGAAAAAGATGATTGTCTTTTTAAAACGCTTTGGCTTTGCCTTAAAGGGTGTTTCATTTGATTGTCTATTAGGATGTTATGTTTTAAATCCTTCCTTAGGAAAAGAAAATTTGAAGGTTTGCTCGACGATGAATGATATCGATGGCCTCGAATATGATGAGGTTATCTATGGTAAAGGCGCTAAATTCCAAATACCAGAGGTGGCTATTTATAGTAAGCATATCGCCCAAAAGTCTTTTGTTTGTTTAAAATTAAAGGAAGTCGTTTATAATAAGCTTAAGGAATATAATCAATTGGATTTATTGTTAAATGTGGAAATGCCTTTAGCTTATGTACTAGCGTCGATTGAAGAAGCGGGAATGCTTGTCGATAAAGAGGAAATGGCTCGTCAAAAACAGGTTTTAAATGAAAAAATTGAATTAATTGAAAAGGAAATATTTGAATTAGCGGGATACCAATTTAATATTTCCTCGACCAAGCAATTAGCTGATCTTTTGTTTGAAAAGCTCAATCTTCCTTGTGGAAAGAAAACAAAAACGGGGTATAGCACCGATTCAAGTGTTTTAGAGGGCCTAAGGGATGCTCATCCGATTGTTAATTTGATTTTAGAGTACCGAGCCTACACAAAGCTTTTATCAACCTATATTGAGGGAATATACAATTCCTTATATTCTGATGGTATGACGCATACAATTTTTGAACAGGCTCTAACGCAAACTGGTCGTTTATCCTCAATTGAGCCGAACCTTCAAAATATTCCAATCAGGACGGAAATGGGTAAAGAGATTAGGCGAATGTTTATTCCTAAATATGATTATTTGTTCTCGGCGGATTATTCACAGATTGAGCTTCGGGTTTTGGCTCATATGGCTAATGTCAAGCCGTTGATTGAGGCCTTTAATAATGACGAGGATATTCATGCGAAAACCGCGAGTCAGGTCTTTATGACTGATGAAGTTACCCCGGATTTACGTCGTAGAGCCAAGGCTGTTAATTTTGGAATTATTTATGGAATTAGTCCCTTTGGCTTGGCGAACGACTTGAATATTCCGCAATATCAGGCCAAAGAAATTATTGATAGATATTTAGATACCTATCCTGAAATTAAAACATTTATGGATGAGGCCAAGCAGTTTGCCTCGGATAATGGCTATGTTTTAACGATTTTAAATCGTCGTCGCTATATTCCTGAGATTTCCTCAAATAATTATCAGGTTCGCGAATTTGGAAAAAGAACGGCGATGAATGCCCCAATTCAGGGAAGTGCAGCGGATATTATTAAGATAGCAATGATTAATATTTATGAGGAAATAAATAAGCGGGGACTAAAGGCGCAAATGATTTCGCAGGTTCATGACGAATTGATTTTTGATTGTCCAGCTAAGGAATTAGAGGAGCTAACAAATATTGTTAAAGAAAAAATGGAAAATGCCATTAAGCTTAGTGTTCCTTTAAAGATTGATTATGGCTATGGCAAAAATTGGTTTATGGTTAAGTAGAGGTGAAGTGTTATGCCAGAATTACCAGAGGTAGAAACTGTAAAAGAGGTTTTAAAAACCCAAATTTTAGGTAAAAAAATTGAAAATATTGTAATTAGATACAATGGAATTATTAAACAGGATTCAGATTCTTTTGTTAGAAACCTTTTAGGGAAAACCTTCAAGGATATTACAAGAAGAGGAAAGTTTTTGATTTTCGAGTTAGATGATTTATTTTTAGTTTCACATTTGCGAATGGAAGGAAAATATTTTATCAAGGAAAGAAGCCTTCCTTATGAAAAGCACGAGCATGTGATTTTTCAATTTTCTGATGGTGTTGATTTACGCTACCATGATACAAGGAAATTTGGAATTATGGTGGTTAAAACGAAAGAGGAATTATACACAACCGAGCCTTTAATAAATCTTGGCTATGAGCCCTTTGATGAAGCCTTAACACCAGAATATTTATTAGAGCATTATAAAAAGCTTAAAAAGACAATTAAGGAAGCTCTATTAGATCAGTCAATAATGACGGGATTAGGAAATATCTATGTTGATGAGGTTTGTTTTTCCTCCTTGCTTTCGCCAATGAAAAAGGCAAGTGATGTAACCTATGATGAAGCAAAATTAATTATTGATAATTCGCGAATTATTTTGAAAAAAGCCATCAAGGCTGGCGGTACGACGATTAGATCATATACCTCAAGCTTAGGAGTTACTGGCCTTTTTCAGTTAGATTTATTAGTCCATACAAAAGAGGGATGCCCTTGTCCTTTGTGTGGAAAAACCATAATAAAGACACGTGTCGGTGGTAGAGGAACATATTACTGTCAAAATTGCCAAAAATAGCTTGAAAAAGTGATGTGAAAACGTTTATTTTTCGTAATTTTTGTGATATCATAATTATAGATAAACGATAGGAGTGTTAATTATGGGCATGATTATTGGATTAACAGGTGGCATGGGCATGGGAAAATCAACAGTTTCCGCAATGTTTGAGGATGCGGGAATCCCTGTAATTGATACCGATGTAATATGTCACGATCTTCAAAAAAGAGGAACAAAATGCTATAAGGAAATTGTTAAGGCCTTTGGTAAGGGCATTTTGAATCCGGATTATACAATTAATCGTGGAAAGCTTCGTAATATTGTTTTTAAGGATAAAGGTCAAAAGGCTTTACTTGAAAAAATCCTTCATCCCCGAATTAAACAGGTTGCGATGGAACAATTTATTGAGCTTGATTGTAATTTGGTTGTTATTGACGCCCCTTTATTGTTTGAGGCTGGCTTTGATGATATTGTGACAAAGGTTTTAGTAGTCTTCACAAGCGATGAGATTCAAATGGAAAGGGTATTAAAACGTAATCCTAAGCTTACTCCAGAAATTGTCAAGGCCTTTGTAAAATCGCAAATGAGTATATCTGATAAAATTAGTCGTGCGGATTATTTAATTGAAAATTCCGGAACGCTTGAGGATTTACAAAGAAAATTTGATGATTTATTAGAAAAGCTTGATAAGGAAGTTGATGAAATTGGCTAGGTTTGTAAATACATATGAAAATCACCCTGATGATGATATGAAGACGCATTGGTATGATGCTCGTTATGATGAATGTCGAAATGCAATCATTGATATCGCTCGGGATTTTCAAATGAACATTGTTAATATAAATGACGAATATAAAGAAATTTTTGTGGTTAATTCTAAATATAAGCTAATGATTAAGGTTACTGAATATACCTTTCACGAAACGAGTATTGATTTATATTTAGAAAAGTTGAGTGCGTTTGATTTAGGCGCTTGGAGACGATTTATTGCCAGATGGCATGACCGTTTAGGACATAAGCTTCCTTTTATTGGAATTGCACTACATCCTTAAAAGGAGGTTTTTTTATGGGGAAAATAAATATTTATGATATGCTTAGGGTGGTTGCTAGCAGTAGGCTATCAAGTGATGATATTGAGGTTTTATCGCTTTTATATCAGCCCTTGATAGGAAACGATGGCTTTGCCCTTTATTTTGCTTTAATTAATTTAGTTGATCGTCAAAAAATGACGAGCTGTGAGATGATGCATAAGGAATTACTTGATATTTTAAATTTAAAAATTCAAGGCTTTGAGATAGCGCGTAATAAGCTTGAGGCGTTAGGCTTATTGCGAACGCTAAAAAGCGAAAAGGATTATGTTTATTTTATCAATATGCCTTTATCAGCTAAGGTTTTTATGAGCGGTGAATTAGGCCCTTTTTTATATACAAAGCTCGGCGATGCTTTATTTAAAAAGCTCTATAATAGCTTTGTTATTGAAAAGATTGATCGAACAAATTATATTGAGGTAACGCATAATTTTGATGATGTTTTTGAAAGCAATAGTGTGCCTTTAAAGAATGATGAATTATTAAAGGAAAGAAAAACGGGAATTATTCAAATAAGCAATGCGAACTTTGATATGGATAGCTATATTAATGGTATGAAATCCTTTGTTGACAGAAGGAGAATTACGGAAGCCTTCCGTCAAAGTATTTTGCGTCTAGCCTATACCTACGGGTTTAATTATCAGGATATGATTAATGTTACAATGAGCGCCTATAATGGTGAGAAAATTGATATGACGCTTCTGAAGAAAAAGGCCCGAGATTATTATAGTGGAATTAGTAAAAGAAAGACTCCTGATTTAGTATTAAAGGAAACTACTGAAGCTCCTTGTGATGATGAAAAGCTTAATTTGGTCGTAAATACTACGCCAAAGGAAATCCTCGAATCAATTTCGGGAATGGGGGCCGCTGTTTCTGAGCTTGCGTTAATCAATGAAATTTGGGAAAAGACGGGATGGGATAAAGGAATTATCAATGCCTTTGTTTTATTTATTATGAAGAAAAAGGATGGTAAGCTTCCTTCCTTAAATTATTTAGATCGGGTTGCCAATGAATGGAAGCGAATGGGAATTGATACGGCCTGGAAGGCTTTAGAGTATCTTGAGTCAAGTGGAAATAATCCAAATGATTCCCAAGCAAAGGAAGAGGATTGGCTTGATGAATGGTATAAGAAGGTTGGTGAAATCAAGTATGAATAAGCTTTTTAATGAAAATAATGGTTCAATGGCTCAATTAGCAAATGAATTAAATGAATCAGGTTTTTTTAATTTTTTGATTACCGAGGAAAATTGTCTTGCCTTTTATCAGGTATATCTTGAATTACAAAAATGTAAGGGGTGCGAAGGATTAAAAAGTTGTCCTTTAGTGTCTAAGGGCTATCATCCTGTTATCAAGGACGATCAAATTTTATATAGTCCTTGTAAATATAAAAAAATCGAATTAGATAAATTGATAGAAGCTGATCGTATTGATGCAATGTATATGCCGAAAAAGGTTTTAAGCGCCGATATTAATGATTACCATATCGATAGTGAGGACCGCTTAAAATGCTATAAATATGCGATGCGCTTTCTATCTGGTGATGAAAAGCTTGGAATGTATGTTGTTGGGCCCTTCGGTGTTGGAAAAACATATTTGTTCGCGAGTATTGCGAATGAGCTTGGAAAAAGAGGAAAAACAGCCTTGTTAGTGTATTTTCCAGATTTGGCTCGGGACTTAAAATCATCAATTGAATCCGGAGATCTCGAACAAAGAATTGATAAGCTCAAAAAGGTTGATGTTTTATTAATTGATGATATTGGTAGTGAGAATATGACCTCTTGGATTCGCGATGAGATTTTAAGTCCGATTCTTAATTATCGTTTTTTAGATGATTTGCCAACATTCTTTTCCTCAAATCTTGATTTAAAGCAATTGGCTGAGCATTTATCAAATACAAAGGACGGAAAGGATTCAAGAAAAGGCCCGCGAATTGTCCAAAGAATTATTAGTATGACGAAGGCTTTTGAGGTGAAAAAATGAGATTATTAATTGCATCCGATCTTCATGGCTCTTTGGCTTATGCGAAAAAGCTAATCGAAATATATCAAAAAGGTTCCTATGATTATTTAGTGTTATTAGGGGATATTTTATATCATGGGCCGAGAAATCCCCTTCCATTAGAATATAATCCGAAGGAAGTAGCTTTGTTATTGAATCAATATAAGGATGAAATTTTATGTGTCCAAGGAAATTGTGACAGCGAAGTCGACCAAATGGTTTTAGATTTTAAGATTGAGCCCAAAATTCATATGCTTATTGATCAATATGATTGCTATTTAGAGCACGGACATCATTTGTCGAGCTATAAAAAGGGTTCAATTGTTCTTCATGGTCATACGCATATTGTTAGGCAGGAAGAAATTGATGGAGTAACCTATCTTAATCCAGGCTCCATTACTTTGCCTAAGGATGGAAAAAGAATGGTTATTATTTACGATAAGGGCTTCTCTTTTTATAATATTGAGGAATTTAAATAATTTTTTTGGCTTTATGTATTTGTTTATATATTATACATAAAGCTTTTTATCAAGGAAAGGTGATTTTAATATGGGAAAGAAAATTTTTATTTGTTTTGTTTTACTTTTGGCAATTGTGCTTGGATCTTGTGGAGATTCTAGTAAAAAAGTAGATGTTATTGATGATATGTTTCTCTTTAATGAGGTGGATAATGGGGAACTTCCGTATGTTGTTTCGTCAAATGTTTTTGATAATTATGAACAATATCAAATCTATATTGGTTCGGTAAAAAGTGTTCCTATCAAAATATATGATGAAAAATATTTTGACACAACAAAGAAAAAAGCCACCTTCAAAAATTTGAAGGAGGAGAATTTATTAGAGGAATACACGAATAAGCTCGTGGTAAAAACTGTCAATGAAATGGATGCTTATTGTGATAAAAATGGGGAGTCTTTAGATATTATTTATGATAAGCCAAGCTATGATGGGTTAATTCATACTTTGAAGGTTGGAGAGTCAAAGGAAATTGTTGATGCTAATGGCGATTTACTTAATCCTGCTAGCTATTCTGATTTTAAGGCCGATGGCTTTACAAATGAAAAAGCTCTTGGAAATAAAAATGAATTGTTTTCATTTGATGATTTGAACTTGGATAAGATAAGTAAATCTTGTTATATAAGCGTCGATAAGCCAGGAAATTATTATTATGGTTCCTTTGTGGATTGCGATGTCTATTTATATGTGACATTGAAGTATGATAAACCTTATGATAATAATAAAACAATTGTTGAGGTTAAGGATATTTCATCCTTATATAGTCCGATTGAGGGAACCTTTGTTAAGGAGGCTGTCGCTTATCAACCTGCCAAGGATTCTATTGAATTAAATGATACATATTTGATTACTGAAGATTTTTTCAAAGAAGCAGATTATGATAATATCGCTTTATATAAGGATTTTACTTTAAGTGAAGATTCATTTGATTTCTTGTTTGAAATTCAACCAATCGATTTAGAAAAAGCAAGAATAATGAAATATCATGGAAAAGAAGCAAATGTCAGAATTCCTGAATATATTGATGGCTATCAGGTCACAGAAATAGCTAGCGAGGCCTTTTTAGATGCGAAAATAAAATATGTTTATCTTCCTGATTCGATTGAAATAATTGGCAATGGAGCCTTTAAAAATTGTAAGGATTTAATTAAGGTTGAAGTAGGGGAGGGCGTAAAGATAATTGAGGATTCTGCTTTTCTTAATTGTTATCGCTTAAGCTATATTAAATTACCTGGTGCTTTAGAATATTTAGGCTATCAGACCTTTGATGGCGATAATCGTTTATGTTATCAAAAAATCAATCAAAATTTATATTTGCCATTATCAAATGGAGGCCTTGCCTTAATTAGACCCGTTAATAATATGATTACGAGCTTTGATCTCGATGAGAGAACCCAAGTGATTTGTGGTGGTGCCTTTACCAATTGCCAGGAAATAAACGATGAGAAATTAGTTATTTCATCAGTGAAATACATTGCACCATATACCTTTAAATATACAAAGATTAAGGAAATTGAAATCCAAGATGGCTGCACAACCATTTGTCCTTATGCCTTTTATGGGTGCGATGCCGAAAGAATAGCTTTACCTGATAGTATTACTAGTATCGGTAAATATGCTTTTTCTTGTAGTGGCTTAAAGGAGATAACTATTCCAAATAGTATTACGAAAATTGAGAATTACACCTTTAGTGAATGTCGAAGATTATCACAAGTGAATTTACCTTCCTCAATAAAAGAGATTGGTGAAGGTGTATTTTCAAGAAATGAATCATTAATCAATATCGATTTGCCTAATTCTTTAACAAACATTGGTGAATATGCATTTTCCAATTGTCAGAATTTATCGGAAATAATTATACCTGGAAGTGTTTATTATTTCGGCCAAGGAGCCTTTAGTCGATGCTGTAATCTAGAAAGTGTAACCATTGAGGATAGAGTTTATAAGATTAGTGAAAGAGCTTTTTCTGATTGCGTGAAGCTTAGTAATATTATTCTTGGCGGAGATGTAAAGGTAATTGAATTTGGGGCTTTTAGCAATTGTATTAATCTAAAAAAGATTATAATACCTGAAAGTGTTAATACGATTGATAGAGGTGCTTTTTATGGCTGTACTCGTTTAGTAGAGGTGTATAATTTATCGAATATAAGTATTGATTCTTATGATGATACCTATATAGGATATTATGCCAAGGCTATTCATCAATCTTTAGATGAGGAAAGCATTATTGAAGTTGTAGGCGATTATATTTTCCTTGATTTAGATAAACCTTATTTATTCCAATATCTTGGTGATGATAAAATAATTACCTTACCAGATTCCTTCCAAGGACAGGATTATTCAATTTACCCATATGCTTTTTCTGGTAGCTTGATTGAAGAAATAATTGTTCCGAATTCAGTTAAGGAAATTGGCGCATATGCCTTTTCTAATTGTGAGAATCTTAAGAGTGTTAGCTTACCTCAAGGCATAACGTGTATTGAAGAAGGGACTTTCCTTTGTTGTACTTCCTTGTCGGAGATTGAATTGCCAAAGACTGTAACCTTGATTAAGGATAAAGCCTTTAATTCATGTTCATCACTTTTAAGTATTACAATTCCGGAAGGAGTCACATCAATCCAAGGGCAAGCCTTTTATGGTTGTATAAGATTAGTGGAGGTTTATAATTTATCACCATCTTTATCAATTAAAAGAAATGATAATTCGAATGGTTACGTTGGCTATTATGCAAAGGCTATTCATAATTCCTTGGGTGATAGTATAATTGAAACCATAGATGGATGTATCTTTATTTGTGATGATAATTCAGAATATTATTTAATTCAATACGTTGGTAATGCTTCAAATCTTATTTTGCCAGATAATATTTTGGGTAATAATTATAGTATTTATGAAAGTGCCTTTTATAAAAATACGAATTTGGTAAGTATTACGATTCCTTACGGAGTAAAGGAAATTGGAAATAGGGCCTTTGCTTTTTGTGAAAATTTAACTAATATTCAAATACCTGATAGTGTAACAAGTATTGGCGATGAAGTATTTATGGGCTGTAAGCTTAAGTCGATTGAACTTCATAATAATATAACATCAATTGGATACTCAGCTTTTAGTAATTGTTCGGAATTAGAGGAAATTATTCTTCCTAATAGCGTTAATACGATTTCTGGCTCCGCATTTAGTGGCTGCGTTAAGCTAAAGAGAATAGTGATTCCTGATTCAGTAACATATATTGGCAGTAGTGCCTTTGATTCTTGTTATGAGCTTGAAAGTATTACGATTCCTTCTAGTATCCAAAGAATTGAGGATTCGACCTTTAGGAATTGTCATAACTTAAAAAATGTTAATCTTCCTAATAGTATTGAATATGTAGGTTTATTTGCTTTCGAAGCTTGTAAAAGCTTAAGGATGATTACTATTCCTGAAAATGTTAAGACGATTGAGTATAATGCCTTTGCTTTTTGCAACAATTTGACTTGCATTGTTTTACCAAAAGGTTTAACTGATATTGGCTCTGGAGCTTTTAGTTATTGTCCTAACTTAAGAAATATCTGTTATTCTGGAACGGAAGAGGAATGGAATAATATCAATGTCGAAGACAATAATAAATCATTACTAGAAGCTAATCTTTATTATTATTCGCAATCCAAGCAAGATGGATATTGGTACTTTGATAACAATCTTCCAAAATTGTGGTGAAAACGCCGACCTTATATTGACATTTAAAAAAATTAGTAATAAAATAAATTGTACGATGAAGTGGATATGATTATAAGATGAAGATATCAAGCGAGGCAGAGATGGTGGAAGCTGCTATATACTGTTTTATAATTACTCCCATGGAGTAGAACCAGAAATGGAAATCCGTAGGTCTGCGTTAAAGATTCAAGAGCTAGATTTATTCTAGAACTAAGGTGGTACCGCGTTAATGACGTCCTTATATATAAGGATGTCTTTTTTTTATAAAGGAGGAAAAAAAGATGATTAAGGTTACTTTTCCTGATAATTCAGTAAAGGAATATCAGGAACAAATTACAGCTGCCGAGATTGCGGCTATGATTTCACCAAATTTGCGAAAGAAAACGGTGTGTGCAAAGGTTAATGATGAGCTATATGATTTAAATCGCCCGATTGTAAATGATTGTTGCTTAGAATTAATTACGAAGGAAAATCCGATTGCCTTTGATGTTTTAAATCATAGTACAGCTCACCTTCTTGCTCAAGCTGTTAAAAGATTATATCCAAATGCTAAATTTGGAATTGGTCCAACTATTGAGGAGGGCTTCTATTATGACATTGATTTTGGTGATGTTGTTTTATCAACTGATGATTTAGCTAAAATTGAAAAGACAATGGCTAATATTTCAAGTGAGGCTGTTGATATCAATCGTCGCGAGGTTTCTAAGGAAGAGGCTTTAGAGCTTTTCAAGGATAATCCTTATAAGGTTGAATTGATTAATGAGCTAGAAGGTACAATTACCATTTATGAACAAGGTGAATTTAGAGATTTATGCCGTGGTGTTCATTTATTAAATACGAAGGAAATCAAAAACTTCAAGCTATTATCAATTGCCGGAGCCTACTGGCGAGGAGATTCCAAAAACAAACAATTGACACGTATTTATGGCACAAGCTTCTATACTGCCGATGAATTAAAAAATCATTTGACTAATCTTGAGGAAAGAAAGAAAAGAGATCACCGTAAGATTGGCCGTGAGCTTGGTTTATTTATGATTTCTGATTATGGTCCAGGTTTACCATTCTGGCTTCCTAATGGCTATACTTTAAGACGTACATTAGAGGATTTCTGGTTAAGATTACATAAGGAGCGTGGATATTTAACAATCAATACGCCAATTATGCTTAATCGTCAATTATGGGAGACATCAGGACACTGGGATCATTATAAGGATGATATGTTCACAATTGATGTGGAGGATGGAACCTATGCCATTAAGCCAATGAACTGTCCAGGAGCTATTTTGGTTTATAAAAATGAACTTCATTCCTATAAGGATTTGCCACTTCGATATTCAGAATTAGGAAATGTTCATCGTTATGAGGCAAGTGGTGCTTTAAGCGGTTTATTTAGAGTTCGTGGCTTTACCCAAGATGATGCTCATATTTTATTACGTGAGGATCAGGTTGGAGAAGAGGTTGCGCGTATTTTATCATTATACGATTACGTTTATTCGGTTTTCGGTCTTGATTATTCAATTGAATTATCGACTCGTCCTGAGGATAATTTCATCGGATCAATTGAGGTTTGGGATGAGGCTGAAGAGGCTCTTAAAAAAGCTTGTCTAGCGACTGGTCATAATTTTAAAATCAATCCAGGTGATGGTGCCTTCTATGGCCCAAAGCTTGACTTCAAGCTTCGGGATTCAATGAATCGTATTTGGCAATGTGGAACAGTGCAACTAGACATGCAATTGCCAGGTCGTTTTGATTGTACATATGTAGCCGAGGATGGAACGAAGAAAACCCCAGTAATGATTCACCGTGCTTGTTTCGGATCTTTAGAAAGATTCATCGGAATTATTATTGAAAACTATGCGGGTGCCTTCCCAACATGGCTTGCGCCAGTTCAAGTAAAAATAATTCCTGTTAATATGAGCTTACACAAGGATTATTGTGAAAAGCTTAATAAGGTTTTCTTTGAGGCTGGTATTCGTTTTGAGGACGATTATCGTGATGAAAAGCTTGGATATAAGATTCGTGAGGCCCAAACCAAGAAAATTCCTTATCAATTAGTAATTGGTGATAATGAGGTTAATACCAATACGGTAACCTATCGTTGTTATGGCAAACAAGAACAAATTAATGTTCCAGTGGATGAATTTGTCGCAATGATTAAAGAACAAATCAAAGATTTAAAGTAGAGGAGATTAAAAAATGAAATTAGTTCAAGAATTTAAAGCATTTATTACAAGAGGAAACATTCTTGATATGGCTGTCGGTGTTATTGTCGGAGGTGCCTTCAATACCATCGTCACAACCTTAAATAAACAAATTTTGATGCCAGTTGTTAACTGGGCACTATCTTACATTACTGATGGTGAATGCTTATACACAATTATGCCAAATAGTGTTTTAGCAACTGCCGAGGATATTGCAAATGGCGCTGCGACAGTTTTAGGACCTAATGGTAAGTCTTATACTGTCTTAAATTACATCAATTGGAGTGCCTTCTTTGAGTCAATCATCAATTTCTTCTTTATCGCATTGACTTTATTTATCATTTTAAAGGTCGCAAATGGATTTGCTAAAAAGCGTAAAGAATTCGAAGAAAAATTGAAAAAGCAAAAGGAAGAGGAAGTTGTCGTTGAGGCAGTTGAACCAGAACCAGAGCCTGAGGTTGTTAAGCCAACAACTGAAGAATTATTAGCAGAGATTGTTGAGCTTTTAAAAGAAAAAAAAGAAGCTAACTAATTCTTAATAAAAATTAGAGTTTAAGAAAAGCAGTATTGAAAATTATCGATACTGCTTTTTTGTAATTAAAAATAATTTAAAATAATTTTATTGCATTATAATTAATTTTGTTGTATAATTAATATGCAAGGGAGGAATTTTTTATGCTTGAGGTAAAGGGCGTCACCAAAAATTTTGGTGAGCTTGTGGCCGTAAATAATATTAGCTTTAATGTTAATGAAGGCGAAATATTTGGCCTTTTAGGAACGAATGGTGCCGGTAAAACGACAACATTTAGAATGATTATGGGGTTATTATCACCTACACAGGGTGAAATTTTATGGAAAGGAAAAAAAATCGATTATTCATGCACCGATGAAATTGGCTTTTTGATTGAGGAAAGATCGTTGATGACGAAGATGACGGTCTATGAACAAATTATGCATTATGGAAGATTGAAAAGCTTATCTGTTAGTGAGATTGATAAACGCCTAGATTATTGGCTTGAACGCTTAGATATCAAGGATTACAAAAACAAGAAGATCAAGGAATTATCAAAGGGAAACCAACAAAAGATTCAATTTATTAGTGCTATCATTAATGAACCAAAGCTTTTAATTTTAGATGAACCATTTAGTGGATTAGACCCAATAAATATTGAGATGTTTATTGAAATAATTCGTGAATTTCAAAAGAAAGGCTGTTGTATCATTTTCTCCACCCACCGTATTGACCATGTGGAGCTTTTCTGTGAAAAGCTTATTGTCTTAGTCAATGGTAAGGCCGTTATTGATGGCTATATTGAGAAAATAAAGGATGATTTTAAGCGCAAAACCATTCGCATTAAGGGCTTGGTTGATTGTGAAAAGATTAAAATGATTGATGGCGTTATCAATGTCACACCAAATGCCAATGAAATTGTTGTGTCGGTTGCCGATCCTTCAATTACGAAGAAGGTTTTTGATTATGTCAAAACTTGTGATGATATCGAGGAATTTTTAGTTGAAAAGCCATCCTTGAATGAAATCTTCATTGAAAAGGTAGGTGCAGCTTATAATGGATAATAAATTTAAATATTTAGTTGGCTATTCCTTGAAGAAAAGAGTAGCGAAAAAATCTTTTTTAATTGTTAATATTATTTTATTTGTTTTGATTGTTTTGTTAACGAATTTAGGAAATATTATTAATTTCTTTGGTGGCGATTTTGATGAAGCGGTTATCGTTTATTTATATGATGAAACTGGTCAAAATGCCAGTGAAGTCTTTAAGGAATATAGTCGTGATTGTAATTTTGAAATAACAGTCAAGGATAGCTTTGACGAAAGTAAAAAGGATGAGATGTTAAAGGAAGCTGAGGCTTTAGTCATCCTCAAGGTTAATGAGAAGGGCTATGTCTATGCGGATGCTTATGTCAATGAGATTTCTTTGACGAATGAAATGGCATTAACTAATACGGTTTCGAGCGTTAAATATCATTATTGGTTAATTGAAAATCCTGAGCTTCAATCCGAATTAACAGAATTTAATCAAAGTGAAACGATTAATTATTTGCGTTCAGAAAACGATGAAACGGCCATTGAGAAAACCATCACAACCGTTCTTTCAATGTTTATTGTTATCCCAACCTTCATGCTTTTGATTTTCCTAATTCAATTTATTGGAATTGATATTATTGAAGAAAAATCAAGTAGATCGATTGAAGTTATTATTTCCAATGTACCTTCGGGTTCCCATTTTGCGTCAAAGATTGTTTCGACGGTTATTTTTATGATTATTCAAGGCGGCTTACTAATTGCTTATGCTGGAATTGGTGGCTTCTTAGCCTTCTTAATCGGTGGTGGAGCAAACGCCAGCATTGACTCGGGAGTTATGGCACAATTAGGCATTACCAGCAATATTATGAGCCATATTTTAGCCAAATTGCCAGTTACTATTATTACACTTTTATTATTTATTTTAGTTGGATATACAATGTATTTAGTATTAACTGCAGTTTTAAGCTCAATGGCCACATCAATGGATAATTTTCAAAGCTATCAAACACCAGTAATGCTTTTATTGCTCGTTGGATTTTATGCGGCTATTTTTGGAATCCAGTTTGATGGTGCGGTTTTCTTAAAGATATTAGGCTATATTCCGTTCTTTAGTCCAATTCTTGCGCCAATATTATTCCTAAGTGGAAGCTATGGTTTATTAGAAATCATTATTTCGTTTGTAATTCTTGCGATTACGACTTTCCTCATAATCTATTTTGGAATGCCTTTATATAAAGCTTCAATTTTGGATTATTCTGAAGGATCATTAATCCAAAAGCTAAAACGTGTAATTAAGAAAGCAAAATATGTTGAATAAATGCTTTTTGAAAAAAATTTAATGAGAAATTATTATGCCAAAGGCTATTATAGAAGAACAAGCAACGCTTGAGCTTTTGCGCGAGCTTGAAAAAGGAGAAGCTTCAACAAAAGAAAAAGGTTATGTTGATATTAACGATGTTGAAGAGCTTCTTGGAATTATCAAAGATTAAATTTTGTAGCGAAGAATTAATATTCAAGGCCAACGTAATAGTATGCACTTTAAATGTGTTTTTGAAGATGAATACAATCTTTGCAAGGAATCAAATGTAGAGATTTCGTATATTAACAACGAAAATGATTTTACGATTGAATTTTCAAGAATCGACAGAAACGGCGAAATAAATGGCGAAATAAATGGCGAATTATCCAAAGAAGAAATTGCTGTTTTAAATGTGTATAAAGCAAATAAAAAGGCTTTAAAAGAAGAAGTAATTAATAAGACACATTAAAAAGCAAAGGATTATTGAAGAGAATTGGATCTAACAAAACAGGTTATTGGAATGTTTTGAAATAATGTAAAATTATACCCCGATTGTTTTAATATACTAAAAGATTTTCGTGGTTTTGTGGCCACGATTTCTTTTTTTTATGGAAAAGAAAACTAATCTATGATACAATTATCTATGGTGATATAAAATGATTAATTTAGAAGAAACAAAAGAAAGAATTTTAGATTTAGTTGATACAAGCCTAAATCGAACTTTAAGAGAAACTAATGGTTTATATGAAATAAAAGAGGAGGATGGCGTTTTAAATCTTACGATTGCCTTAGGTAAGGTTGATGGCGAAGAAAAGGAGCACTTTAAAACCGCCTTAATTCGTTTAGTTAAGCTTAATTTAGGATATCCGGGAATTAAAGTAAAATTTGTGGATATTAATAATATTCGTCCAATTGTTGAAAGAAAAATTATTATCATTGGAAGTGGTAAGGGTGGAGTTGGAAAATCAACTGTTACCGCCAATATTGCCGTTGCGCTTAAGCGATTAGGAAAGCATGTCGGAATCATTGATGCGGATATTTATGGACCATCAATTCCTAATGTTATGGAGCTCGAGCTTAAAAATGTTATGGCTGATGAGAATAACAAAATGTTGCCATTTAATGAGGATGGAATTGAAGTTATGTCAACGGAATATTTTACCGATCATGAATCGCCAATTATGTGGCGCGGGGGAATGCTTGGTAAAATGCTAAACCATTTCTTTAATGATGTATTATGGAGCGAGGATTTAGAATATTTATTAGTTGATTTGCCTCCAGGTACTGGTGATGTGGCAATTGATATGAAGCAATTTGCGCCTGATGCGAAGATGATTGTTGTGACGACTCCGCATATGGGGGCAGCGAATATTGCCGTTAAGGCTGGCTATGGAGCGATGCAATTAGGCCAAAGTATTTTGGGTGTAGTTGAAAACATGGCCTATTTCATTAACCCTGTTAATGGGGAAAAGGAATATATTTTTGGCCGTGGAGGGGGAGCTTTAGTTAGTATGAAGCTTAATACCAAATTGCTAGGTCAAATTGCCATCGGTCAACCAAGCGGAAATTATCATTCGATTTTTGAAGAGAATGATTATAATGGTCAAGAATATTTAAGAATAGCTCAAAATATTATTAAAGCATACGAGGAGTGATATAATGGCACAAAGTAGAGCTTATGATTTATTAAAAAAAATCAGCTTTGAAAGACGGGGAGGAACAACTGAGGAGCTTGATTGTATTGCGATTTTACAATCGGAAATTGAAGCCCTAGGGGTAAAGTCCTACACTGAGGAATTCGATATTGATTCATCAGAAATCAAGGATTGTAGGTTAGAGGTTTTAGAGCCTTACTATCGCAATTATAACGTTACTGGCTATAAGATGAGTGGTTCAACTGACCCAAGAGGAATTGAGGGTCATTTCCTATATGTCGAGGATGGACTTCCAGTTAATTTATATCAGGCTAAGGGCAAAATTGTTTTAATTAATAATCGCTTTGATGTCCCAACCTATAAGAGATTAGTTGACAGTAAGGTTGCGGGCTTTATTTCGACATCAGGATCATTATATGATGATTTTGATAAAACCGATTTAGAGACAAGAAGCTTGCGTGAGCGTCAATATCGATATGGTAAAATACCAGGCGTTACGATGCGAATTAAGGATGCGGAGGAGTTTTTTTTATCAAATCCGAAAAAGGTTCGCTTGACGTTAGTTCAAAATGAAGGAAAAACTAAGAGTCGTAATTTGATTTGTGAAATTAAGGGTAGTACAATTCCTGATGAGGTTGTTTGCTTTACCGCTCATTATGATTCGGTTGAATTTTCAAGCGGGGCCTATGATAATGGTACCGGTAGTGTTACGATAATGGAATTACTTCGCTACTTTGTTATGAACAAACCAAAGCGTACCGTTCGTTTTATTTGGTGTGGTAGTGAAGAGATGGGATTATTAGGCTCTAAGGCTTATGTTAAAGACCATAAGGATATCCTAGATAAAATTGTCCTCAATATCAATCTTGATATGACTGGCGTTGTTTTAGGAAAAGACATCGCTGTTTGTACAGCTGAAAATTCTTTAGTTAATTATATCGATTATATGGGAAAGGAAATTGGATTCCCAATTCGCGTTCGTCAAGGCGTTTATTCTTCCGATTCAACGCCATTTGCGGATAATGGAATTCCAGCGGTATCCTTTGCTCGTATTTCCGCTAATGGTGGCGCTGAAATTCACACAAGAAAGGATGTCATTGATTTTATAACGCCTGAATATTTAGATAACACAATTTCTTTTTTAAAGGAATTTAGTAATCGTGTTGTTAATAGTCATACCTTCCCTGTTGAAAGAAGTATTCCGAAAAATATGAAGGAAGAGCTCGATAAATATTTAGGAAGAAATGATCCAAAGCTTGATGATGAGAAGCCAATTGAGGAAGAAAAAAAGGTTGAAGAAAAGCCACAAGTAAAGGAAACTCCAAAGACTTTTGAGAAGAAGGATGAGCTTCTTTTAGAAGCAGTTATCTTTTTGATGAATAACAAGGTTATTTCCTCAAACAAGCTTCAAAGTGAATTTTATTTAGGTCAATCACGAGCTAATGCGATTTTAAATAAGCTTGTGGATTTAAAAATCATTGGAAATTCTGACCAAGGTCCTGTCTTTTTAACTGATTTAGATACGGCTGTAAGAATTGTTTCAAAATATCTAGAGGACTAAAGAACCTCAATGTTTAAAGAACCGAAAGGTTCTTTTTTTTACACAATGTAAAAAAGAAGTTGACAATAAAGTCAACCTCTTTTAATTAGAATTTGATTACTTTTACTTCGCCAGGTCCCATGAAGAAGTATGGATTTTTCCATTCATCGAATTCAAGGAAGCGACGAGCTCCACGTTCATGCATTCCGTATAATAATTCACCAACGATTGAATCATTTTTGCATTTCTTACGTAAATCATAAACTAAAGCTTTTGTGGAAGAAGGCTCATATGGATTGGCATTCGCAACAATTAAGAGGATTTGTTTATTAGGAAGCTTATAGGCAAATCCAAAGGTATTGTTGTTTTCAAAATTAACTGGCATATAGTTTTTAACATTAGTAATTGTTGTTAGGTATTCATTACGAATGTTCTTAACCTTCTCAAGGTTATCAGGAATATCCCAACGCATATGGTTTAGATAGTGAATAGCAAATTTATCGAATAATGCTAATTTTCCATAATATGGATCGCTTGGATCAAGCATATAGGCTTCGTTTGGACGGCAATCAAGACCAGTGTTCATTGGTTGAGTTTCATATACCTCTTGTCCAGAGTTAATGAAAGGAATTCCGTTAGGAACAAACATATTCATAACCGCAAGCATTTTCGCAAAGTTTCTACCACCATCACGAGCAGCTAGACGTGGTGTATCGTGAGTTTCACCACAAGCGAATGATGGAAGAGCTAAATTGGCAGTGCCAAGCATAAATTCCTTTAGCTTTGGATCCCATAAACGAGTTTCCATCATAAAGCCATTTCCGATGATACAGTTATATCCGTTTTCTTTGGCTTTTGGAGCGTTATCTGGATTTAATTCTTCAGCGATGAAGCAGAAATCAGGGTCGATTTCGCGAGCTTTTGAAATAATTTGGTCCAATAATTTACTTGGAAGAGCATGACCCATATCAATACGAGCACCATCAATTCCATAATGTCTTTGATAGTAAGGAACGATATCAGATAAGGTATCCCATAATCCTTGATTAGGCTTCTTTCCTTGGAAGATATTTGATTTAATTGTATCAAATAAAATGTATGGATTAGCGTCCTTTGGAGCTAAATCAGCGGTTAATTCAGGGTTATCTAAGAACATACGGAAGAACGTTACGTCAGTCCATGGAGGCTGAGGGTCATTGATACAATCGGAGAAGGCCGGTGCTACCTTTAGACCATAGTATTCTTCAATAAGCTCACAAATCGATTTTTGATTTGATTTCTTATTGTATTCCTTCTTTAATTCCTTCCATTTAGCTGGGTCAGCTTCAAGTGGATTTTTTTGGAATAAAGCAATGTGCTTTAAAACCTCAGGTGATTTATATACGAATGGCATATATTCTGGAAGTGGTGATTTACAATCGCCAACACCCTCAACATGAGGAGTATGATATTTAGGCATATCCTTGGCGTTGATCCAATAGAACCAATCAGGATGATCGATGATTAAATCATTTTCAACAGCATTGGTACGAGGAATGATATCGATAGTGATACGCATATCAAGAATATGAACAGCTTCAACGAAGGCTTGGAATTCCTCATCAACAGTCATATGATCCTTAGTGATTGGATCCTTTAAATTAGGGTCAATTTCAAAGATGTTAGATACACCATAAGGTGAACCTAATTCTCCTTTTTTGTCTTTTAAAGAGAATTTAGAAATTGGTAAAAGATAGACAACATCAACACCCATTTTCTTTAATAATGGAAGTAATGCTAGGGATTTAACAAAGGTACCAGTTTCCTTTAAATGATAAACGTTAGCATCATCAATTTTGCCGTTTCGGTCATGGTCCCAAGAGGTTGATGTTCTGACCATTGTTGAATATAAAACGGATTTTTTAACCCAATCTCCGCCTTTATAGCTTGCGGCATGCTTTGCTTGTTTAATTTGTGATAATGATTGTGAATAGTTTTTGTCTTTTTTTGCTTGTGGAAGGATGTAATCCTTAATCACAGAAGCATAGAAAGAATATGGATTAACAATGATTTCACCATTAGGTAAAAATTGTTTTTCTTCCCCATTATAGCTCCAAGCATTCCATAAATCAGGTACGACATAATTGTATCCATGATCATTGTTTTCTGCTTCAAGAACGCTTAAGAGTTTCAATAATTTAGAATCTTCTTTATTCATAATTTATGTGCCTCCTATTTTATTATTTACAAGTCAATTATACCATATGAAAATATCTTTTTTATTAGAGTAACGGTTACCTAAAATAACAAGAAAACGTTTTCAAAAATATTAATAAAAACGCTTTACTTAACGGTATTATTTTTTTTCTTGTATAATTAAAATAAGTGATATAAATATTATAAAAAAAGGAGCGTATATTATGAGTAAAAAACCTGTTGCATTAATCATAATGGATGGTTTTGGTTTATCAGATTCTAAAGAAGGAAATGCCATTATGGCAGCAAATAAGAAAAATTATGATATGCTTTATGAGGCTTATCCCCATGCGACCTTAGAGGCTAGTGGTGAGGCTGTAGGTCTTCCAGATGGCCAAATGGGTAATTCGGAGGTTGGCCATTTAACACTTGGAGCTGGTCGTACGGTTTATCAATCATTAACAAGAATCAATGTAGCAATTAAGGATGGAAGCTTTTTTACAAATCCAGCATTCCTAAAGGCTACCGACCGTGTTAAGAAGAACAATTCAAAATTACATATTTTTGCTTTATGTAGCGATGGTGGAGTTCACTCCCATATGAATCATATTTTTGCTTTACTTGATTTAGCGAAGCAACAAGGTGTTGAGAATGTTTATGTCCATGCTTTCCTTGATGGACGTGACGTACCACCTAAATCAGCTGAAAAATATTTACAAGCAATTATGGATAAGGGTGGAAAAATCGCGACTGTTTCTGGTCGTTATTATGCAATGGATCGTGATAATAACTGGGATCGTCTTCAAAAGGCCTATGATGCGATGACAATTGGCGTTGGTGAAAAATTTGCTTGCCCAATTTGTGGCTTAAAGGCTTCATATGAAAAGGATGTAACGGATGAATTTGTTGTGCCATTCATCACTGATGAAAATGGTATGATTACCGATGGCGATTCAATTATTTTTGCGAACTTTAGACCTGACCGTGCAATTAGAATTGCGACTGCTTTCTCTAATCCAGGAGCTAATGGTGTTGATACATCAAAGGGACCACATGACATTTACTTTGTTTCAATGATGCTTTATGCTGATTCTGTAAAGGGTGATTTAGCATTTGGCTTACAGGATTTATCAAATACCTATGGCGAAGTAGTATCTAAGGCTGGTTTGACTCAGCTTCGAATTGCGGAAACGGAAAAATATGCGCATGTAACCTTCTTCTTTGATGGAGGAGAAGATAAAGATATTCCTGGAAGTAAGCGTGTTTTAGTCAATTCACCAAAGGTTGCGACTTATGATTTACAACCTGAAATGAGCGCTTATGAGGTAACAGAAAAGGTATTATACGAGTTACAAAATGATTGTCCAGATACCATTATTTTAAATTATGCCAACTGTGATATGGTTGGACACACTGGAGTCTTTGATGCGGCTGTTAAAGCAGTAGAAGCCGTTGGTGATTGCTTAATGAAGGTTGTTGATATGGTTGTTTCATTAGGTGGTGTTTGTTTAATTACCGCTGACCATGGAAATGCTGAAAAGCTAATTGATGAAAATGGTAAGCCATTCACTGCTCATACAACAAACAAAGTACCATTAATTGTCACTTCTCCAGACTATGAAGTAAGCGATGGAACTTTAGCCGATTTAGCTCCAACAATGTTAACTTTATTGGGTGTTGAGATTCCAAAGGAAATGACAGGAAAAGTATTGATTAAATAGTTCTTAAAAGGCCTAAAAAAAATAGGCCTTTTTTTCTGAAAGCCCTGATTTGAGTAGATTTATATATATAAATATGTTATAATATATGTATAAGAAAGGCAAAGAAAGGTGAATAATTTATGGAAGAAAAAAAGGCGACAAAGGAAGTAATTTTAAGATCAGCTATTGGAATGGTTGAGCAAGAAGGATGTATTGTTGAGAATCGTGTAAAAGAAATCCTTGCAAGGGCAATGAATGGTGAGATAAGCTTTAAGGAAGCAAATAAAATCATTGTTTCATTTTACAAAAAAAATTAATTTAGATTTGTTTAGAAATATTTGAGTTCTCTTTTTAATAAAGAGACTTTTTTTATTTATACTCTCTATTGTCTTCTTTATATTACAACTACAATATAACAGGGACTTTGAATCGAAATTTAGACAAAATATAACAATATTTTCCAAAAATCTTGACAAAGGTCGGGGGGGGTTAAAATGAAAATGGATAAATATATTATATATATTAAAACTTAATTTTAAGGTTAAAAGTATGTAAGATATTTGATTATGTTGTACTCATAATATCGCTTTAATTTAGTAATGAAGGAGGAGAATAATCTTAAGTACAATAGGATTATTCCAAAGAAAAATGAGGAGAGGGAAAAGATTATCAATTATTTGTCTTTTGATGTTAATGATTAGTGTGTCATTTTTATTAACATCATGCGGTACAGCAGTGAGACCGGATTATCCTGTTGATACTAATAATGATCAGACAACTAATAACAATCAGACAACTCATTCACATAGCTACTCGAGTGAATGGAGTTATAATGATGTCTATCATTGGCATGCGGCAACTTGCGAGCATGTAAATGAAATCAAAGATTCAGAGAAACATCAATTTGAGGATGGTGTTTGTGCTGTTTGTGGATATGAAAAATCTAACAATAGTGATAGTGTGCTTATAGATAATGTGTGGTATACATTAAGTGCAGACAGTAGTTATTATGTTGTAGTGGGATGTAATTTATGGAATGAAGCTAGTTTTTCTCTCAACATAGTATCTACTGTACATGGACTACCTGTTTCTGAAATTAGACGTTCTGCATTCGTTGATTATAGTAACTTAATAAGTATAACTATTCCAACTAGCATAACAAAAATAGGAGGTTTTGCATTCGCTGATTGTACTAGTTTAACAAGTATAGAAATTCCATCAAGCGTTACAAGCATAGGAGAAGGTGCATTTTCTGGTTGTAGTAACTTATCAACCGTAGTAATTTCTTCAAGTGTAGCAAGCATAGAAAGGTTGGCATTTAAAAATTGTAGTTCATTGACAAGTATAACAATCCCTGAGGGAGTTACAAGTATAGAGGGGTATTCATTCTATAATTGTAGTAGTTTAACAAGTATAGAAATCCCATCAAGTGTAACTAGTATAGGAGAATATGTATTCTATAACTGTAGTAAGTTAATAAACATAGAAATCCCAAATAGCGTAACAAGTATAGAGGGGTATTCATTCAGTGGTTGTAGTAACTTATCAACCGTAGTAATTTCTTCAAGTGTAGCAAGTATAGGAGAATATGCATTTAGTGGTTGTAGAAGTATAACAAGCATAGAAATCCCAAATAGCGTAACAAGTATAGGAGATCATGCATTCTATGGTTGTAGTAGTTTAGAAAGTATTACTTTACCATTTATCGGAAATGGTTCCGGCAAATCATATTTAGGATATATATTTGGTTCGTCTGGAACTGGACTTAATAGTGAATGTGTTCCAAGTGGTTTGAAAACAGTAAAGATATTAGAAGGCTGTACTAGTATAGGAAATCATGCATTTAGTGGTTGTAGTAGTATAACAAGCATAGAAATTCCAAATAGCGTAACAAGTATAGGAGTATATGCATTCGCTGATTGTACTAGTTTAACAAGCATAGAAATCCCAAATAGCGTAACAAGTATAGGAGAATATGCACTTAGTGGTTGTAGTGGAGTAAAAAGTATTACTTTACCATTTATCGGAAATGGTTCCGGCAAATCATATTTAGGATATATATTTGGTCCGTATGGATCTGCATTTAAGAATGAATATGTTCCAAGTGGTTTGAAAACAGTAAAGATATTAGAAGGCTGTACAAGTATAGGAGAATCAGCATTTAGTGGTTGTAGTGGATTAGCAAGTATAACAATTCCTTCAAGTGTAACGAGTATTGGAAACTATGCATTTGAAGGTTGTAGCGGTTTAACAAGTATAGAAATCCCAACTAGTGTAACAAGCATAGGAAAATCAGCCTTTAGTGGTTGTAGTAGCTTAGTTTCAATAACATTACCATTTATAGGCGACAGCATAAAAACATCAAGTGACACTTATCAATATCCATTTGGATATATATTTGGTGCTATTAGGTATGATGGAGGAGTTGCCACAGAACAATATTACTATGGTTCAAGTACAACAAGTAGAGAAAGTAGTACTTATTACATACCATCAACATTAACTAGTGTAACAGTATTAGGAGGAAGTTTATTGTATGGTTCGTTCTATAATTGTAGTGATTTAGTAAATATTACTGTTTCAGATAATGTAACAAGCATAGGAAATTACGCATTTAAAGGTTGTAGTGGATTAACAAGCATAGATATTCCATCAAGTGTAACAAGCATAGGAAATTCTGCATTTGAAGGTTGTAGTGGATTAACAAGCATAGATATTCCAACAAGTGTAACAAGCATAGGAGATCATACATTCTATGGTTGTAGTGGATTAGCAAGTATAACAATTCCATCAAGCGTAACAAGGATAGGAAATTATGCATTTGCATATTGCAGTAATTTATCAAATATAGAAATTCCAACAAGAGTCACAAGCATAGGAAAATCAGCCTTTATTGGTTGTAGTAACTTAGTTTCAATAACATTACCATTTATAGGTGAAAGAATAAAAACATCAAGTGACATTTATCAATATCCATTTGGATATATATTTGGTACTTTTAGTTATGATGGAGGAGTTGCCACAGAACAATATTACTATGGTTCAAGTACTAGTAGCATAACATCTGGAACATACTACATACCATCAACATTAACTAGTGTAACAGTATTAGGAGGAAGTTTATTGTATGGTTCGTTCTATAATTGTAGTGATTTAGTAAATATTACTGTTTCAGAGAATGTAACAAGCATAGGAAATTATGCATTCTATAATTGTATAGGATTGACCAGTGTGGACATTCCATCAAGCGTAACAAACATAGGAAAATATGCATTTAGTGGTTGTAGTGGATTAACAAGAATAGATATCCCAACTAGTGTAACAAGCATAGGAGAATATGCATTTAGTGGTTGTAGTAGTATAACAAGCATAGAAATCCCAAATAGCGTAACAAGTATAGAGGGGTATTCATTCAGTGGTTGTAGTAACTTATCAACCGTAGTAATTTCTTCAAGTGTAGCAAGTATAGGAGAATATGCATTTAGTGGTTGTAGTGGATTAACAAGCATAGATATCCCAACTAGTGTAACAAGCATAGGAATATATGCATTTAAAAATTGTACTTGCGATATAGTATGGGATAATCCAACAATAACAAGTATAGGAGAATATGCATTTAGTGGATATAAAGGAATAAGTATGGAAATCCCAACAAGCGTAACAAGCATAGGAAATTATGCATTCTATAATTGTACAGGATTGACCAGTGTGGACATTCCATCAAGCGTAACAAGGATAGGAAATTATGCATTTAAAGGTTGTAGTGGCTTAGCAAGTATAGATATCCCATCAAGCGTAACAAGCATAGGAGAATATGCATTTAGTGGTTGTAGTAGCTTAGTTTCAATAACATTACCATTTATAGGTGAAAGAATAAAAACATCAAGTGACACTTATCAATATCCATTTGGATATATATTTGGTACTATTAGTTATGATGGAGGAGTTGCCACAGAACAATATTACTATGGTTTAAGTACAAGAACTGATACTTATTACATACCATCAACATTAACTAGTGTAACAGTATTAGGAGGAAGTTTATTGTATGGTTCGTTCTATAATTGTAGTGATTTAGTAAATATTACTGTTTCAGAGAATGTAACAAGCATAGGAGAATGTGCATTCTATAATTGTACTTGCGATATAGTATGGGATAATCCAACAATAACAAATATAGGAGAATATGCATTTAGTGGATATAAAGGAATAAGTATGGAAATCCCAACAAGCGTAACAAGCATAGGAGAATGTGCATTTAGTGGTTGTAGTGGATTAACAAGCATAGATATCCCAACAAGCGTAAAAAGTATAGGAAACTATGCTTTTAGGAATTGTAGTAGTTTAACAAGCATTGTAATTCCATCAAGTGTAACAGAAATAGGAATTAGTGCATTTAGTGGCTGTAGTTTGGAAAGTATTACTTTACCATTTATCGGAAATGGTTTCTACGAATCATATTTAGGATATATATTTGGTGCTAGCAGCTCTTTTCGTAATGCGGATTATGTTCCAAGCTGCTTGAAAACAGTAAAAATATTAGAAGGCTGTACAAGTATAGGAGATCATGCATTCTATGATTGTAGTGGATTAGCAAGTATAACAATTCCTTCAAGTGTAACGAGTATTGGAAACTATGCATTTGAAGGTTGTAGCGGTTTAACAAGTATAGAAATCCCAACTAGTGTAACAAGCATAGGAGAATATGTATTCTATAATTGTACTTGTGATATAGTATGGGATAATCCAACAATAACAAGCATAGGAGAATATGCATTTAGTGGATATAAAGGAATAAGCATGGAAATCCCAACTAGTGTAAACTATATTGGTTCATCTGCATTTAATGGATGTGTAAATTTAATAGAAATACATATAAGTGAAGATACTCTTTTGGGATATATAGGAGACAATAATGATGTTATTGTTGATACATTAATTTCAAGTAATTTAATTGTGGATGATTATTTAATTAATAACAAAATATATTTTGGTAAACCAACAGATAATACCGGAGCATTTGAATTAAAGGATACAACAAATCAAATATATTATTCTGATGCATTTAGAGATTGTTCTTACTTGACAAAAATCATTATTCCTGAAAGTGTTAAGTATGTTGGCGCAACTAGTAGTGAAATAAGTGGAGCTCTCAAAGGATGCACAAGTTTAAATGAATTATCATTACCGTTGTCACTTTTAAATGGGAATACTTTTGGATATATTTTTGGTACAACTAGCTATACTGGTGGTACATCCACTGTGCAGAATTATACAACTTATTATGTACCATCTTCTTTAAGAATTGTTAATTTAACAGGAAACGGAACGATGTCAGACTACTTGTTCCAAAATTGCTCAAATTTAACAAATATTAGTGTTGTGGGTCCTACGAAAATTTCAAGCTATGCATTTGATGGTTGTACAAATTTATCAAGTTTATCCTTCTCTGATTCAATTACAAGTATAGGAGAACGAGCATTTATGAATTGTAAAAATATTATTAATTTAGTTATTCCTGATAGTGTTACATCAATTGATTCAACTGCATTAAGAGGATGTAGCGGTTTAGAAACTATTGTTTTGGGTAGTGGAATTACTTCAATACCTAATAGTATGTTTAGTGGATTATCAAATTTAAGAACAGTTGAATGTAGAGGCGAAATTACAAGTATCGGTTCCTATGCATTTGATGGATGCACTGGTTTAACCTCATTTACAATTCCCGATAGTGTCACAACATTAGGTAGCTACGCATTCAATAATTGTAGTGGTTTAGTTACTGTTAGTTTGGGCGAAAACCTTAAAACGATTGGAGATTATGCGTTTAATGGCTGTTCAAATTTAGGAACTGTTACTTTTGGCTCAAAATTGAATACAATTGGAACATATGCTTTCTATAAATGTTCGAAGTTAACTGGTCTTACTTTACCAGAATATGTAACAACGATCGGCGCAAATGCTTTCTATGGTTGTACAGGTATATCATCGATAACATTATCTAATGGATTATTAAGTATTGGTGAAAGTGCCTTTGAAGGTTGTACTAATTTCACACAAATTGTAATACCTGATAATGTTCAAAGTATTGCGAATAGAGCTTTCTATGGTTGTACAAATTTATCTGGAATTAAATTTGGTAGTAGTATTGAAAGCATTGGTCAATATGCGTTCTATAATACAAAGATTACCTCAGTTAGAATAGCTGATTCACTTAAAACAATTGGAAATTATGCTTTTGCTAAGTGTGCTTCCTTAACAGGAATAAGAATTGGAAATGGTATTACTGCTCTTGGAGATTATGCATTTAATGGATGTACTTCTTTAGCATCAGTAGAAATTGGTTCAGGAATTGAAAAGCTAGGAAATTATGTATTCTTAGGCTGTAATAAATTAGCCAATGTAACCCTTGGTAATGTTAAATCAATTGGTACTGGTGCATTTAAAAATTGTACAGCTTTGACAGGATTATCAATTTCAACCGCTCAAATTATTGGCGCTGAAGCCTTCTACGGTTGTACAAAATTAACCTATATTGAATTAGGAGAAATTACTGATTTAGGTGCTAGTGCTTTTAGAGGCTGTACATCACTTGAAAGAATTGAAATTCCTTCAACTCTAACCGCAATTGGAGCATACACCTTCTATGGCTGTACAAAGCTTGAAAATGTGATTTTAAATGAAAATCTTCTTACTTTAGGAGATTATGCCTTCTATAATTGTAAAGCAATTAAGAGTATAACAATTCCTGATTCAATTACGAATGTTGGAAATAATGTGTTTGAAGGATCTGGATTAGTAAGTATCCATCTAGGAAATAGCTTAAGTCTAATAGGAACAAAAATGTTCTATAATTGTACAAGCTTACAATATGTAACAGGTGGAGATGGAGTCAAAACAATTGCTGATTATGCTTTCTATAATTGTACTGCATTGAAGGAATTTGATATTCCTGGAAATGTGTTAACAATCGCAGAATATGCCTTCTATAATTGTTCTTCACTTGAAGAAATCATTATGAAGGAAGGCTTAATGACCATCGGATCTAATGCCTTTGTAAATTGTAGTAACGCTAATGAAATTAGAGTTCCATCAACGGTAATGGTTTTAGCAGAAGGAATGTTTAAAGGCTGTAGTTCTGTTACAAAGATTTCATTGCCATTTGTTGGAATTGATGGTTATTCAATTACACCAACTGCCGCAACATTATTTGGCGTAATCTTTGGTAAAACCTCATATACAGGAAGTGTTGCCGTTAGTCAATCATACACAGATACACAATCAGTAACTTATTATATTCCTTCAGGTTTAGAAAGAATTGAAATTATTTCAGGAGCAACCGATGTTTTATATGGTGCATTTAGTAATTTGACAACTATCAAAGAAATATCTTTACCAGCTTCTTTGGAAAACATTGGGGACAATGTTATCTCAGGGGCAAGTAATCTTGAATTAATTTACTTCCGCGGATTAGAAACCGAATGGAATGCTATTACAAAGGCAACAAATTGGAATAACAATGCTGGTAGCTATGAAATTCGATTTGTTGATGGAAACCTTGTAAGAGTAACAGTTTTAGGCAGTGATAATGAAAGATTAGAGGTCGTAGCAACCTTAAATGATGAATTTGGTAATGTTTTATATAGCGGTCTTAGCACATATTACGGCGCTGGCTTTGAAAATATTCCAAATGAAACATACGTTTTAAATGTTACGAGCGGTAGCTATTCAAAACAAATTGAGATTGAAGTTGATGGTGATGAAGAAATTATCTTAAATAGTCTTGAAATGGATATCCTTGATCAATTTAGTGACCGTGAAATGATTGTAGTGTTAACATGGGGAGAAAATCCAAAGGATTTAGATTCACATATGACATATACAAATGGCACTGATTCATATCATATTTATTACTATAACAAGGTTGATCCAACTACAGGAACAAATTTAGATATTGATGATACAACAAGCTTTGGCCCTGAGGTTATTACAGTTCTTGAACTTCAAGAAGGAATCTATCGCTATAGTGTTTATGATTATACCCATGGTGGAAGTACAACTTCAAATGGAATTTCAACCTCTGATGCTCATGTTGCATTATACATTAATGGAGCCTTAGTTCAAGAATTTGATGCGCCAAGCGGTAATGGCTGTCTTTGGTCAGTATTTGAATATAATGGATCGACTGGTGAAATCACGACTATTAATACCATTACCGGTGGAATGACAAGCGCTCAAGTTGGAAACATCACATCAACAAGCGTAAATGTTGTTAATCAAATTAATGCTAATGTTGTTTATGCAAAAACAAAAGAACAAATTCTAGGATAGATTTTAAATAACAAAATTCAAAATCTGTATTTCTTACTAAAAATAGGAACATCTCTATGGTGTTCCTATTTCTTTGCAAAACGCTTACTTTTTCTAATATTTATATTTTTCTATTTATTTTAAAAAAGAAATAGTATATAATAAATATTGGTAAAAATAATATTAAAGGAGATGTATTTTAAAATGCCAATTATTACTGATGTTTATGCAAGAGAAGTATTAGACTCACGTGGTAACCCAACTGTTGAAGTTGAAGTTTACACTGAAAGTGGAGCTTTTGGACGTGCTATCGTTCCATCAGGAGCATCTACTGGAGAACATGAGGCTGTAGAATTAAGAGATGGTGACAAATCACGTTTCTTAGGAAAGGGTGTTACAAAGGCTGTTGCTCACGTAAATGACGACATCGCTCCAGAAATCATTGGTTTCGATGTAACTAACCAAGCTTTAATTGATAAAACATTAATTGAATTAGACGGAACAGAAAATAAGGGAAAATTTGGAGCAAACGCAATCTTAGGTGTTTCATTAGCTTGTGCTCACGCTGCAGCTGATTATGTTGGTCTTCCATTATATTTATATATTGGTGGATGCAATGCAAAAACTTTACCTACACCTATGATGAACATCCTAAATGGTGGTGCACATGCTGACTGGTGTATCGATTTCCAAGAAATTATGATTATGCCTGCTGGAGCTCCTTCATTCAAGGAAGCTTTACGTATGGGTGCTGAAGTATTCCATAACCTTAAGACAATCTTAAAGAAGAATGGATATGTAACTTCAGTTGGTGATGAAGGTGGATATGCACCTAAATTAGGTTCAAACACTGAAGCTTTCGAGCGCGTTGTTGAAGCTATCAAGGCTGCTGGATATGTTCCTGGTAAGGATATTTTCCTAGGAATCGACGTTGCTGCTTCTGAATTCTATGATCCTGAAACTGGAAAATATACTTTAAAAGCTGACAAGGGTGAATTCACTTCAAAAGAAATGGTAGATAACTACTATATTCCTCTAACCGAAAAATTCCCAATCCTTACTATCGAAGATGGTCTTGCTGAAGACGACTGGGAAGGATGGAAATATTTAACTGAAAAATTAGGAAACAAGATTCAATTAGTTGGTGATGACTTATTCGTTACTAATACTAAACGTCTTGAAAAGGGTATTGAATTAGGAGTTGCAAACTCAATTCTTATCAAGGTTAACCAAATCGGTACTTTAACTGAAACTTTAGATGCAATTGAAATGGCTAAACAACACAATTATACAGCTGTTGTTTCTCACCGTTCAGGAGAAACTGAGGATACTACAATCGCTGACTTAGTTGTAGCTACAAATGCTGGTCAAATCAAGACTGGATCTGCTTCAAGAACTGACCGTATTGCTAAATACAACCAATTATTAAGAATTGAAGATGAACTTGGAGAAATCGCTCAATTCAAGGGATTAAAATCATTCTATAACTTAAAGAAATAGTTTCAAGAGGATGCCTCGGCATCCTTTTTTTTGTCAATTTTTTATATACCCATATAAATATTATTTATGATAAAGATACTTGATTTTGGTGTATACTTTAGGTGTAGAGTAATTTCTACCTTTCCACATCTTTTAGACTATATGAATTAGCGTCAATGACGCTTTTTCTTTTTTTTCTATTTATTACATTTATTAAATATAAAGAATAAAAAAATATTTGACATTTATCAAATAAAATTATATAATCTTATTCGGTGATTACATGGAGATACTAAAGGAAATAAATTGGAATTATGAAGCATCCATCATTATTACAAGATATTTTTATAAAAGACTTGATAAAAATCGAATGGTCACATATTTATCAAGGTTTCGGGTTGATAAAGATGAGATTAAAGAGATTTATAGAAATTATGATTTATATATGGATAAAATTTTTTGCGATTTAGATAAAATCAATTTTGCTTCCTATTTTGATTTTGATTTAAATCGGCTAGTAGAACCAATGTTCAAAAATTGTAGTCTTTTAGAGGCCTTTTATAAGTTTTATGATATGACAAAATCACAAGATATCAATTTCTTTTTTTCAATGCTTTTATCATATTACCAGCCGATGGGTGAGAAAAGAAGAAATGTCAGCTGTATTAGTGATTTAATTAATGAAATGAATAATTTTCAATTTACTGATAATGAAAAAATGACCTCGATGAGCTTTTATAGCAATTATGAAGGCTATTTACAAAAAATAAAGGAGCCTTTAGCCATTGTCAAAAATTTATTATTTAAATATTATTATTTAGTATCTGATAAGGTTATTGAGCTGCAATCACTTTTAAATAGTGACTATGTCAATCAATTTCTAGAGGAACGACGATTACCAAATGAAAACATCAAGGTTTTTCTAAATATTTTTGAATATTCTGTGTGGAGCTATGATGAATTAGATGACAATTATTTAGGTCTAAATTATATGTATCACATCATTAAAAAAATCAATGACGATAAGAAAAAAACGGAAGAGCTTGCGGTTTTAGCCTTTAAGGCCTTAGGTGATAAAAATCGGTATAAGCTCGTCAAGATTTTGTCAATCAAAAAGAAAATGTATGTCCAGCAAATAGCGAACACCTTAGAGCTATCGCCCGCAACAATTCTTCATCACATTGATATTTTAAAAAAGGCAGGGTTAGTTGAAACCTGTGTTGACTCAATTGATAATAAACGCGTATATTATCAGCTTAATAGCTCAATGCTTGATTTGTTAAGCATTAATCTATTAGATATGATTGGAGGGAAATAAATGATTTTTGGAAAAAATGTTAATAAATATTATCTCAAATACTGGTACTTTTTCTTGTTAGGAATTCTTGCCTTAGTGGCCGTTGATTATTTTCAATTGTTATTACCAAAGGTAACAGGGCAAATCATCGATGGACTTAAGGATAGTACCTTAACCGAAGCCTCATTACAAACTATTTTATACACGCTTTTGGCGGTTTTAGTTGTAATGTTCGTTGGTCGTTTCACATGGCGTGTTTGTATCTTTGGCTGTAGTGCGCGAATAGAAGCAAATATGCGTCGTGATATGTTCTATTATTCAGAAAATCTATCGCAAAAATATTATAACGAGAATAAAACGGGCGCGTTGATGGCTCTTTATACAAATGATTTATTTACCATTAAGGATGCTTTTGGAATGGGAACCGTTATGCTTATTGATGCGGTTGTTTTAGGTGGACTAGCCTTCACCTTTATGTTTCAATTGAATTGGAAGCTAACTTTGTTATCTTCGATTCCTTTATTGGCATTAGCTGCTTCGGGTGGAGTGATTGGAAAATTTATGGATGCGAAATGGGACGAAAGACAAAAGGCTTTCGAGGATCTTTCGGATTTCACTCAAGAAAATTTTTCCGGAATTTCCGTTGTTAAGGCCTTTGTTAAAGAGGCCCTAGAGCTTCACGAATTCCGAAAAATCAATAAAAATAACGTTGATAAAAACATTGCCTTTGCCCGTTATTCCACAATCCTAGATATTTGTGTTACCATTTTTATTAGTTCAATTGGCGCCATTATTTTAGGCTATGGTGGATATATTGTCTATAAGGGTGATTTATCAGTTGGTGAGCTCGCAACCTTTTTTGCTTACTTTGGAAGTTTAACTTGGCCGATGATGGCGATTGCTCAATTAATTAATATGCATAGTCAGGCTAGTGCCTCCTTGAAGCGAATAAATGCGATGATGAATGAGCCAATCGAAATAAAGGATGAAAATCCAATCAAAGCGGACATTGAAGGAGCTATTAGCTTTAAAAACTTTAGCTTTACCTATCCTAATGCCAAAACAAAGGCCTTAGATAATATTTCCTTTGATATTAAAAAAGGCGAAATGGTAGGAATTATTGGAAAAACCGGTTGCGGTAAAACAACATTAGTTAATTCCATTCTTCGTATTTATAATATTGATAAGCATTCGATCTTTTTAGATGGCAATGATATTATGGATTTGGAATTTAAAAAGGTTAGAGATGCGATTGGATATGTTCCGCAGGATAATTTCTTGTTCTCGGCGACAGTAAATAAAAACATTGGCTTCTCTGGTGATTATAGTGATGAGGAAATCAAAAAGGCTGCCATCTTCAGTGATGTCGATGAAAACATTATGGAATTTAAGGATCAATATGAAACGATGGTTGGAGAACGAGGAGTTACTCTATCGGGTGGACAAAAACAAAGAATTAGCATTGCTCGGGCGGTTATTAAGGATCCTAAAATTTTAATTTTAGATGATTCGGTTTCCGCTGTTGATACCAAAACAGAAGAAACGATTATTAATAATCTAAGGTCATCTCGTAAAAATAAAACGACTATTTTAATTGCTCATCGTATATCGACCGTTAAGGATTTAGATAAGATTTTATTGCTTGATGAAGGAAAAATTGTTGACTATGGTACCCATGATGAATTGATGTCAAGATGTAGCCTCTATAAGGAAATGTTTGACCTTCAAAGGCTTGAGGATGAGGTGAAGTAAATGATTCAGGATAAACAAGGACGTTCCATGAAGGACATGGACATTATCAAAAGATTAATTAAATATGCTATTCCGCAAAAGAAAAAATTTGCGCTTGCGGTTGTTTTAGCCATCCTAATTGTTTTAATTGATGTTTGCTTACCCTTATTAATGGGTTATGTTATTGATTTATTGAGTGGAAGAGAAATTCCGATTCCTTTTTTAAACCAAACCGGAGAATTTTGGCCGATTGTCGTTTTGGTAGTTTTATATTTGCTTTGCATTTTAGTTATTGCTTTTCTGACCTACAATCAAACGATGACCTTACAAAGGGCTGGTCAAAATGTTATGTTTGATGTTAGGGAAGAGGTTTTCACTCATCTTGAATCATTATCAATTGAACAGCTAAATGCCGTTCCTGTTGGAAAACTCGTAACGAGAGTAACTAATGATACAAATGCTATTAATGATTTATTTACAAGAACAGTTATTAATTTATTTAAAAGCTGCGCAACCTTGATTTTTGTGTTAGTTTTTATGTTTATGGTCAATTGGACCTTAACCTTGTATGTTTTGGCTATTTGTCCATTTGTAATTGTTTTTAGTATTGTTTTTCGAAAGTTTTCACGAAAAGCCCATCGTGAGGTAAGGGGAAGCAATAGTGAAATGAATGGCTTTTTATCGGAGAATATTTACGGTATGAAGATAACCCAAATCTTCAATCAGGAAGAAAAAAAGGGTCGTGAATTTGACGAGAAAAACAAAGATTTAAAGAAATGTACATTACGACAAATGTATACCTTCGCCATCTTTAGACCTTCCATTTATGCCTTGTATCTTGTGGCGACGATTTTAGTTTTATATTTTGGGGCTAAGAGTGGAATGAATGGAGGAATTGTTACCGGGGCTACGGTTGTCGTTTTCTATCAATATATATCCAAATTCTTTGACCCAATTCAACAGCTAGCTGATCAATTTAATGTTTTACAATCAGCCTTTGCCTCAAGTGAAAGAATTTTCGAGGTTTTAGATACGAAGCCAATCATTGTTGATAAAGAGGATGCGATTGAATTAACTGACGTTAAGGGAGAAATTGAATTTAAAAATGTTTGGTTTGCATATAAAGAGGGTGAATGGATCTTAAAGGATGTTTCATTTAAGGTTTTACCAAAACAAACGGTGGCCTTTGTCGGCGCAACAGGCTCAGGTAAATCGACAATTTTGAATTTGATTGTAAGAAATTATGATATCCAAAAGGGAGATATTTTCATTGATGGAATAAATATCAAGGATATTAAGATATCATCCCTTCGCAAAAGCATCGGTCAAATGCTTCAGGATGTTTTCCTTTTCAGCGGTAGTATTTATTCTAATATTGTTATGCGTGATGAAAGCATAACCTTTAATGATGTTGAAGAGGCTTGTAAATATGTTAATGCAAATCATTTTATTGAAAAATTAGCGAATAAATATGAGGAGCCGGTACGGGAGCGAGGAAATAATTTCTCGGCTGGACAAAGACAATTATTAAGCTTTGCCCGTACGATTGTGCATAAGCCTAAAATTATGATTCTTGATGAGGCTACGGCTAATATTGATACGGAAACGGAAGTCTTAATTCAAGACTCTCTCGAGCATATGATGAATATTGGAACAATGCTCATTGTTGCCCATCGTTTATCAACAATTCAACATGCGGATAATATTATTCTTATCAAGCATGGAGAAATTATTGAACAAGGAAATCATCAGGAATTATTAAAGAAAAAGGGTCAATATTATAATTTATATCGTCTTCAATTTAAAGAAGAAATTTAGAAATAAATCCAATGGAAAATCATAAATAATCCATTGGATTTTTATATAATAAATCTAAGAATAACAAATGAACAATTCATATATAATATAGGTTGACTTTGAATGATTAATGATTGTTAGTTAATTATTATATATGTTCTTTGTGCATACTTTTCTTAAAAAAATATGCAGATAAAGATTGATAATATGCAGATTATAAATAATTCGATAGATGAAATTTCAATTATTATTAAATTCTTTATTTCTTGACAATAATGTAGAATTTGAATATATTATAGTTAGAATATCGATACTATATGAGAAGGTGTTTCGATGATCATCCGTCCATCAGCGGCAATTCGAAGGAATTATAAGGAGATTGCAGAGATGTGTCGCAAAACAAAAGAACCGGTTTTTCTCACAAAAAATGGTGAGGGTGATTTGGTTGTTATGGATATTGAAACTTACAATCGTCGGGAGAAAATGTTGAAGCTAAGGGAAGAGCTTCTTGAAATTGAGAAAGATAGAATGGCAAGGCGAAAAGGATGGACTATCGATGAATTGGAAGATTATCTTGACAAAATAATTGAAGTGAAATAATTTTCTGATTTATAGATAAAATTTCTATTGCATATTTTCTTGATAAATGATATAATTTTATATGGATACTTTTTCAATAGCAAATATATGCTTGATTATAGCATTGTTAGGAGGAAATGAAATGATTTGGGCAGATTGGCTAATATTAATACTATCAATAATCTTAATTGTACTTGTGGCTTTACAATCAAGCCAAGATGATATAGCAGACGCTTTTAGTGGAGAAAAATCAGAATTGTTTAAAAATCAAAAGCAACGTGGTTTTGAATTTATTTTAACAATGACAACATTAGTAGTGTCTGTATGCTTTCTTACATTATTAGTATTGAATTGGTTTAATGTTTTTCCTAGATAAAAAAGGTTTCCTTGGAAGCCTTTTTATTTTCTAAAATAATTAAATTTGTAAACAATATAGTTAGGTGGTGATACTGTGAAAGAAAAAATAATGGAAATCATTAATGATCAAAGCTTTACAATGCTTCAATATAATGCCTTTTTAAATATTGTTGGTGAACAAGAGGGTTTAAAAAAGGCTCTTGATCAATTAGTTGAAGAGGGGTATTTATTAAAAAAGAAAAATTTCTATTGTAAGCCAAGCCTTTATAATATTTTTCGAGGACAAATCCAAGTAAAGGATAAAGGCTATGGCTTTGTGACCATTGAAGGACATGATGATGTTTTTATTCCCAAAAATAATGTTAATGGCGCTTTTTCGGGTGATATTGTTTTAGTGCAGGTTTGTTATGAATATGATGATGAGCTCAGGAGTGAGGGCGATGTCATCAGGATCATTGAGCGGGGAGCTCATACGATTGTTGGAACCTTTAAGCGTGGACAAGGCTTCAATTTGATTATTAGTGATAATCCAAATGATAAATTTAACATCTTAGTTAAGGATGAAGATTCATTAGGCGCAATGAATGATCATAAGGTAAAGGCCTTTATCAGCGAATATGGACCTAATTATGTTTATGCGACCGTTACGAAAATTTTGGGTTCAATTAATGATCCAGGAATTGACATCTTATCCGTTTGCTATAAATATGATTTAGAGACAAAGTTTAGTGATGAGGTGTATCAAGAGGCAGCCTCGATTAGTGATACGATTGATGAAAGTGAAATCGAAGGAAGAATTGACAGAAGAGATTATACGGTTGTGACAATTGATGGCGAGGACGCTAAGGATTTAGATGATGCTGTAAGCGTAAAAAGGCTCGATAATGGCAATTTCTTTTTAGGCGTTTATATTGCGGATGTTAGTCATTATGTTAAAAGAGACTCCAAAATTGACCAAGAGGCTTATTTGCGAGGAACATCTGTTTATTTAGTTGATCGCGTTATTCCAATGCTTCCAGAGCGTTTATGTAACGGTATTTGTTCACTTAATCCACATGTTGATCGTTTAGTAATTGCTTGTGAAATGGAAATTGATCAAAATGGTCATGTTGTTAATTCGCATATTTTCCCGAGTGTCATTAATTCGAATGAACGAATGACATATACGGCTGTTAATGCGATCTTAGATAATGATGAAATTATGGTAGCTCGCTACCAATATTTAAAGAGCTTCTTCGATGATATGGCGGATTTAGCTTCGATTCTATCGGATGCACGTTACCTAAGAGGTGCTATTGATTTTGAAACCAAGGAACCGAAATTTAAGGTTGATGAAAAGGGTTATCCTTTAGAAATATATATCAAGCCGCGGGGCGTTGCGGAAGGCATTATTGAAGAATTTATGCTAATGGCTAATGAAACGGTCGCAAGAACGATAAATCAAATGAATTTGCCATTTATTTATCGTGTTCACGAAGCTCCAGATAAAAAGAAAATCAATGCAGTTTTGAATGTTATCAAAAATATGGGCTATAAGGCTGGCTTTTTAAGCGATGAGATTACGCCGCATGATTGCCAAAGCTTACTTTTATCCTTAGAGGGAAAGCCAGGAGCCGAAGGAATCAATATTTTAATGCTTAGATCAATGATGAAGGCGCGCTACAGTGAGGAATGCTTAGGCCATTATGGCTTAGCTTTAAAATATTATACGCATTTTACCTCGCCAATTAGACGATATCCAGATACTCTTGTTCATCGAATGCTTCATGAATTTTTGTTTGAAAAGAAAACAAATCAAGAAAATATTAATTATTGGATTAACCATTTGCCGGAATTTGCCTTATATACGTCCCAATGTGAAAAAACCGCTGTTGATTGTGAGCGGGATGTTATTTCGATGAAGGCAGCGGAATATATGGAGGGACATATTGGTGAAGTATTTGAGGGAATAATCTCATCACTAACTAATTTTGGAATGTTTGTGGAATTACCTAATGGCGTTGAAGGCTTAATCCACATTAGCAAAATTGATTTTGATTATTATTCCTTTGATGAACAAAGAATGATTATTATTGGTGAAATTAGCAGACGCTATTTCCAATTAGGTGATCGCGTTAAGGTTAAGGTTACAAATGCAAGTAAAGCCGCAAAAACAATTGATTTTGGTTTGGTAAAAAGTATAGATAACCATGTTAAGGGAAAAAAGAAAAAGGGGGGGAAACATGAAAATCATCGCTCAAAACAAAAAGGTCGGGTTTGAATATTTTATTGAGGATAAATACGAATGTGGTTTAGTTTTGACCGGAACCGAAATTAAATCAATTCGTTTAGGAAAGGTTAATATTAACGATTCGTATGTTCGAATTAAAAATGGTGAAGCCTTTGTCATCAATATGAATATTGCGAAATTTGCCCAAGGAAATATTCATAATCATGAGGAAACGAGAGAAAGAAAGCTTTTATTACATAAAAAGGAAATCCTTAAGCTTGGAGGCTATGTTGAAAGAGATGGCTTAACCTTGATTCCTTTGAAGATTTATTTAAATCAAGGCTTATGCAAGCTCGAGGTTGGCGTTTGTCGGGGTAAAAAGCTTCATGATAAACGTGACGCCTTAAAGGAAAAGGATATGAACAGAAGAATGAAAAAAGCCTTAAAGCAGGTTAATTTAAAATAAATGATGTTACAGTTCAGTCGTGATTAGGTAAAAAAATAAATCCAACGGAATAATTTCACGCAAATGATGTGCAAATAATCCGTTGGATTTTATTTTGATAGGACAGACCGGCCTAATAATATATTTTTATGGATCCAATCACAGAGATATTCATTTTGTTCAATTAATTTATCCATTTGTTTTTCGCGAAGCTTAACGTAATTAGTAGCCATATGAAGCACCTTCTTGGTTATTTCTAAGTTTATTATATTACATATAATATCATAATGTAAATCCCCTCAAGCTCCAGAAAAAGGTACATAAATTATCGAAAAACATTTTTTCTCAAAGAAAATTGAAAAAAAGTCTAAAAAAGATGCATTTTCATTGAAAATATTTTTTTAGGTCTTAATTAATTCTCGTTTTTCGATTCTTTCACGACTGAACTGTAACATGAAAATTGGCATATTTAATTTTATTATTCTCAAATAATATAAAATCTGATATAATTGATGTATATAAGGTTGGTGGAAGTTGTGTTAATAATTCAATTAATTTTACAACTTAATATAATACTTTTCAAGGTCATTTGCAAAACGCAGATGACCTTATCTTTTTGATAAAAATAGGAGGAATCAATATTGAATAATCAAAAGAAAACTTATGAATTAATAAAATTTGAGGATGGTGATTTTACTTTGGATGTAAATGTTTCACCTGAGGAAGATACAGTTTGGTTAACTCAAAAACAAATGTCTCAATTGTTTAATGTATCTGTAGATAACATTAGTCTTCATATTAAAAACATAATCACAGATAATGAGTTGGATAACTCAGTTATCGAGGAATACTCGATTACTGCGTCTGATGGTAAAAAATATAAGACAAAAATCTATAATTTAGATATGATTATTTCCGTTGGTTATAGAGTAAAATCCAAAAGGGGGATATTATTTAGAAAATGGGCTAATTGTGTTCTTAAGCAATACCTTTTAAATGGCTATGCTATAAACAATGACAGAATATTAGCTTATCAATCAAATATTCTTAGATTAGAAGCTAATTATATTAATATTGAAAACAGAATAAAGAATATTGAACAAACTATATATGCGGATAATAACATAATTGTATTTGAAGGGGAAATATTAAAGCCATATTCCTTTTTAATTAAGTTATTCTTTTTGGCAAAGGAACAAATTGTAATAATTGATAATTATGCAGATCAGTTTTTGCTTGATATGCTAGTCAATATTACCGTTCCGGTTTCTATATATACATCTTCAACTTCATATTTAAATAAATGTGAAGTGAAAAATAATATTATAGTATTTCATACTGATGTATTTCATGATAGGTATATCATTATTGATAATACAACCTACACTATGGGAACTTCCTTTAATAGTATAGGAAAGAAAAGATTTACTATTTCTAAATTAGAAGATATAACGCCTGAGATGTTATTAAAAAACATAAAATAAATGGAAGAATAGATTCCTATTTTATTGGGAAGCTACCAAGAATATTGGAATGAATAATCATATATCTAATTGGCTTAAAATAATTAAGTGATATGCTTTATTATTTTTGATAAGTAAAACCCCAGTTTGTTAGACTGGGGTTATTTATTTGATGGTTTTCGTGGTGGAATTAAGCAATGCTTCCCATAGCCAACTAAATCCATTCGGTTGGCTTTTTGTAAAGCTTCGTAAACTAAATCGTAGTTTCTTGGATTATTGAATTGAATGAGGGCTCTTTGCATCGCTTTTTCGTGAGGATTTTTGGGCACATAAACTTTTTCCATTGTAAAGGGATCAATTCCCGTATAGTACATGCAGGTTGAAGCGGTACCCGGGGTTGGATAAAAATCCTGGACCTGTTCGGGAATATAACCAGTCTCCTTTAAATAACAAGCTAAATTGATGGCGCAGTCTAAGGTTGATCCGGGGTGACTGCTCATTAAATAAGGCACAAGATATTGATCCTTATGGAATTTTTGATTAATCTCGTGATAGGTTTTAACAAATTCATCATAGAGCTCGCGGGAGGGCTTGCCCATCCGAACTAAAACGCGATCATCAATATGCTCCGGCGCTACCTTCAATTGACCAGAAATATGATTTTTGACTAATTCCTCAAAAAATTCTTTGTTTTTATCATACATAATATAGTCATAGCGAAGACCAGACCTAATAAAAACCTTTTTGATTTTCGGGAGATTGCGCACTTCCTTTAAAATATCTAGATATTGCTCGTGGCTTACCTCTAAATTTTTACAAGGATTATAGCCAAGACAGCTTTTATTTGTACAGATTCCATGCTTAAGCTGTTTTTTACAAGCCGGATTATAGAAATTTGCGGTTGGGCCACCAATATCATGAATATAGCCTTTAAAGTCTTTATCCTCGGTTAATAATTTGGCTTCCTCTACGATCGATTCCTTCGATCTTGATTGAATGATTCGTCCTTGATGGAAGGTTAAGGCGCAGAAGTGACAGCCACCAAAGCAACCACGATTGGCGATAATGGAAAATTTAACCTCATCGATAGCCGGAACATGTCCCTTCGCTTCAATAGAAGGATGGACTGCTCGCATATAGGGAAGAGCATAGGTCATATCCATTTCCTCCTGTGACAAGGGAAATTCGGGTTGATTTTGAACGATATAGCAATCATCATATTCCTCAATCAAGGGCTTACTGTGGAAACAATCGGTATTTTCATATTGGATTTGGAAGGATTTAACATATTTTAGCTTATCCGTTTTGGTTTCCTTGAAGCTTGGAAGATAGATACCATCACTTGGTAAATAATCTTTATCATTAGTTTTATAAACAGAATTACGAATGAAGATAATATCCTTGGCTCTTAGACCACCCGAAAGGCAATCCGCAACACTAACAATTGTTTTTTCACCCATTCCATATAATAATAAATCCGCCTTTGAATCAATTAAAATCGATTTTCGGACCTTATTATCCCAATAATCATAATGGGCAAGTCTTCGCAAGGAGGCCTCAATTCCGCCAATGATAATATCACTATCAGGATAAAGATCTCTTAGCTTATTGCAGTATTTGATTACGGCTCGGTCGGGACGTTTTCCCATTTCACCATTAGGGGTATAAAAGTCTTTTTTTCGTCTTTTTAAAGAAACAGAATAATGATTAACCATCGAATCGATATTACCGCTCGACACTAAAAAGGCAAGCCTTGGCTTTCCTAATTTTGTAAAATCATCATCGTTATTGATGTCGGGTTGACTAATAATGGCACATTTATAGCCAAAATTTTCTAAAACGCGCGTAATAATTGCTGGACCAAAGCTTGGATGATCGATATAGGCATCGCCTGTAATATAGATGAAATCAGGCATGTCCCATCCAAGGTCTTTGATTTCCGCGATTGTCATTGGTAAAAAAGGCATAAATATTCACCTCGTAATCAATTATATCATATTTGTCTAGAATTAATATTTTATTTAGTGTAAAATATTTTATGGTGAAGTAAAAATGAAAAAAATAATTCTCTGTTTATTTTTCTTGATACTATTGGGTGGATGTGCCACCAAGAAAACGGAAAAATATGAAACGATAATTGAAGAAATGGTTAGTGAATCTGATAAATATATCATGGTTTACAATGAATCCGGCTATTATAATACGGATTGTTATTACGTTCAAGGCTTAAAAATGATTGGAAACGAAAGTGTTTTAAAGAATGAAGAGCTAAAGCTTCAAATCAAGGATTATTACGATCCGTTAATTGCGGATGCCGATATTTATTTATTGTCAAAAATCGCGATTATTTATGATGCCTTTTCCCTTGAATCAAATATCAAGGACATCATCTTAACAAAGGAAAAGCCAAGCTACGATTACGGAATGGCTTTTACCTTGTGGGCTTTAGCTTTACTTGATATTGAAGATGAAGACTATATCAATTATGTCAAGGATTTTGATAATGCCACCTATAAGGATTGCGATTATGCAGGGATGTGCGCTCTAGCCTTAGCTCATTATCAAATTGATTTATCAAATATTGTTTCATTTATTGACGATGAAATCAAAAACAATTTTCCAAGCTCATGGTCAGGGAAAAATTGTTGTTCGTTGAGCTTTGCCTATTTAGGCTATCTATTAACAGATAATAAGGACAAAATCGATTTAGAAGAAATATATCATTATTATGAAAACAAAGCCTTTAGAAATCTAGATAATGAGGATTTTGATTATAACTATGCCTCTCCTCAAGCCTTTTTAATGCTTTGTTATTATCAATATTATGCTTAAAAAGATTATTATCACAATCGTAGGAGTCTCTTTATTAGTTGGCTTAGTGGTTTTTGTTTCCATTAATCCTAAGGCTAATGATGATGGTCAATGCTTGATTTTGGTTTATGATGAAGAATTAGTTTATGAAAAAAAATTAAACTTCCAAAAGGGTCAAACCTTATTTGAGCTAATGAATGAAAATTTTACGATTGTTATGGATGGAAATGTTATTCTTTCGATTGATGATGTCAAAACCGATTTTGTTAATGATTATATTGCCATTTATATAAATGATTTATATGCTAATAAGGGAATAAGACAAATTGAATTAAAGGATAAGGATGTAATAAAATTCAAGGTGACAAGAATATGAAGAATTTAAAAATACTTGTTTTGTTAGCCCTTCTTGCCTGTGTCCTTTTTGTCCAAGAAGAGGCATTATCCTTTCTTCCTAATATTCAATTTACTTTTCTATTATTAATTTGTTATGTCGATTGCTTAGGCTTTAGAAAGACATCCTTGATTGTTTTTGCTCATGTCCTATTAGATAATTTGGTAATGGGAAGCCTAAGTCTGATTGTTGTTATCCCGATGCTTGTTGGGTATATAATCACTATTCTTATAAAAAAAGCTTATCATAAAGATAATGTATATATCATTGGTTTACTTGGATCATTAGGGGCTATTGTTTATTCCTTATCCTTTTTAATTACCAATGCTTTCTTTCTAGAAATTGATATTTTGGCTTATTTTCTTGCGGATATTCCTTTTACCTTGATTTTGGTGATTTCGACATATTTGAGTATCATTTGGCTATATAAGCCGATAATCAAAATAATAAATCAACAATATCAAAAATATCTAAATGATTAATTTTATAATTATCACATAGAAAACACATAAAATAATGATATACTAATAATGAAATGAAAAGGAGTTGTTATTTATGAATGAAAAATCAAATCCAGCGTTTAGAAGTATTGTTGTAGGTGAAGAAACAGCTTCATCTGAATATAGTGGAGAAAGAGCAACCTATGGTGGAATTAGCTTAAAAACCTTTCTTTGCTTTCTTTTATCTATAGCAACTGGAGTCGCAGCTTTATTTATTCCGGTTAAGCTATTATATGTTTTATTGATTATTGGGCCAATTGCGGCTTTCATTTCTGCGATGATTGGTATCAGAAGCTTAAAAGCAGCGATGCCTTGTAGTATTATTTATTCGATGGCGGAAGGACTTAGCCTAGGAGTTATCACCGCATTGTGTGATGCTGTATATCCAGGGATTGCTTCGGCGGCTATTCTTGCGACAATCACTGTTTTCGGTGTATCATTGTTCTTTTATGCAACGGGCTTAGTTCGGGCAAGCGGTCGTATGCGTAAATTTGTTTTAATATCATTAGTAAGTATCATGGTAATATCCTTGGTTGCGACTATTGCTAGCTTCTTTGGTAATTTTGTATTAGCTGAGCTATTCTATGGATACGGTTTAGTTTCCATTTTGGTATCAATATTCTGTGTCTTTGTTGCAGCGTTCTGTTTGATTATTGATTTTGATGATGCGGCAAGTGTTGTTAGAGGTGGAGCTGATAAACGATATGAATGGGTTTCAGCTTTAGGCTTAATGGTTTCAATCATCTATTTATATTATCAAATATTACGCATCTTAATTATCTTATTTGCTAATAACAGAGATTAAACGGTCTATCTAGGCCGTTTTTTAATGAGGGAGGAATTTTTATGTTGCCAAAAAATCCAATAATGCTATTAAGCGTTTTAAATATGAAGCTTCGCGATCAATATGATAGTCTTGATGCTTTATGCGATGATTTAGATGAATCAAAGGATGAAATAAACGAAATATTAAATAAAGAAGGATATTTTTATTCATCCTCTTTAAACCAATTTAAGGAGGGTAATAATGATTAAGAATATCTTTTTTGACCTTGATGGAACTTTACTCAATATGGATGTTAAGGAATTTTTACGAATTTATTATGAAGAAATTGAAAAGAAAGCCCAATTAGAAAATATTCAAAATATTTCCGAAATTGTTGATAGCGGCATTCGAGCAATGTATCAAAATGACGGAAAAGTCACTAACAAAAAAGCTTTTTTTGATGATCAAAATACCTATCATTTAGAAGGATTTTTCACAGATTTTTATATTAATGAATTCTTAAAAACGAAGGAAGCGTGCAGTGCTAGCCTATCGATATATAACAGCCTAATGAATTTGAAGGATAAGGGCTATCGTTTGTTTTTATTAACAAATCCAATTTTTCCTCAAATCGCAACCTATGAAAGAATCCGATGGGCAGGATTATATCCGGGACTTTTTGAACATATTACAACATACGAAAATAGCCATTTTACGAAGCCGAACAAAGAATATTTTTTAGAAGTAATTAATAAGTTTTCTCTCAATAAAGAAGAGATATTAATGGTTGGGAATGATGCCTTGGAGGATTTGGTAATCGAAGAATTAGGTATCAAGGCCTTTATTCGAACGGATACTTTAATTAATAGTAAAAATGTTCCCTTTAATCCCACCTATCAAGGTAATTTATCGAAGCTATCAGAATTTTTAGATAAATTGCCCAAGCTTGATTTATGTTGGTGTGGATCTAATAAGCCATATATCGAATGTCATCATAAATATGATATCAAGGCAAATGAATATAAAAATCGGGGGATTGGCATTCCACCACATAATATGATAAAAAATGAAAAACAAATTGAAGGAATAAGAAAGGCTGGTATTATTAACACAGCTGTCTTAGATTATGTCGAGGCAAATATCAAATTGGGCCTTAAAACGGAGGATATTAACCAAATGGTTTATCAAAAAACCCTAGAATTAGGGGGAATTCCAGCTCCCCTTCATTATGAAGGTTTTCCGAAAAGTGTCTGTACATCGGTTAATGAGCAGGTGTGTCATGGTATTCCAAGTAAAAGGGTTATTTTAAAAAATGGTGATATTATCAATGTTGATTGTACGACGATTGTGGATGGCTATTTTGCGGATGCATCGCGAACCTTTATAATTGGTAATCCGACCAAAGAGGCGAAGCGACTTGTAAGAGTGGCGCATGAGTGCCTTGATTTGGCCGTTTCTTTGGTTAAGCCCTATATGCGCTTAGGTGATATTTCGGGAATAATCACCGAGCATGCTCATAAAAATGGATATAGTGTTGTCAGAGAATGCACGGGCCATGGGGTCGGACTTTTATTTCACGAGGAACCAGATGTTGTTCATTATGGAAGACGACACACCGGAATGCTTATTACCCCGGGAATGGTTTTTACAATTGAGCCGATGATCAATGCTGGAACTCACGATGTTTTTTTAGATTCGGATAATGAATGGACCATTTATACTGATGATTATTCCTTGTCAGCGCAGTTTGAATACACGGTTTTAGTAACAGATAAAGGCTTAGAAATATTATCAAAATGAGTTTTTACCATAATTATGTAATTTTTTCTATATTTTAAATATTGAAAAATATTCGTGCTATAATATGTTTTGTATTGGAGGTTTTTATATGAACATAAGAAAGGATAACTTAATTGCAGCAATTTCTTTTATCTTAATTGGAATTTTATTTTGTATTTTTCAATCAAAAATCCTTAGCTGGATTTTAACCATTGTGGGCGTTCTCTTAATCATTTTAGCCGTTATGGATCTTGTTAATAAGAAAAACCAACAGGCTTTGATTGAACTTATTTCGGGTGCGGTGATTTTGATTTTTGGGTGGCTTTTAACTGAGGTTGCCTTAGTAATTGCGGGTATTTGTATTACGGCCTTAGGAATTAAGAATTTTGTTTCTCTAAATAATCTTGCAGGGCTTAGCCTTGGAAAGAAGATTATTGCAATTTTAAAACCAATTTGTGAAATGGCAGTTGGACTATTACTAATTGTTAATACCTTTGCGGCTGTCAATTGGATTTTCATCATTATTGGTGTTATCGCTATTGTTAATGGAATTGGCTTCCTATTTGACAATAATGAGGTCAAGGTTGTAAAAACAGAACAGCTTTAAAATCAAGGCTTCTTATTTCATAAGAGGCTTTGTTTATGATGGAGGGTTATATGAAAAAGTTTTTTAAGGATTTTGCAAAATTTATTAATCGCGGAAATATTATCGATTTAGCTATCGGTATCATTATCGGTGCGTCCTTTCAAGCGATTGTTAAAAGCTTAGCTAATGATATCATTATGCCGCTTATATCATCGTTATGTGGATTTAATATTAAAAGTGGTTCTTTAGTTTTGGTACAAGAGGTAGTAGAAAATGGTGAAGTAGTTAAGGATGCAATTATTTTACAATATGGAACCTTTTTACAAAGTGTCTTAGATTTCTTTATTATTGCCTTTTCCATTTTTGTCACAATTAGGGTAATTTCGGGTCTTAAGAATCGCTATACAAAGCAAAAAATAAAGTATTTAAAGAAGCTCAAAAAAGAACATCCCGAATTATTTGATGAGGATGATGAGCCGGGAGCTGTTCTTTATGAATCCTTGAAGGCTAAATACCCAGAATATTTTAAGGATGAGATTGAAGAAAAGAAACCCGAAATAACCGACCATGAATTACTTGTTTCGATTAACGATGGAATTAACAAATTGAATGAAAAATTCGAAAATAAAGAATAGACTTATAAAAAAATTCATAAATATTTAAGAATTGAAGTCGTTTTATTGAAAAAAAGCGACTTTTTTTCACGTTTTCTATTGAGATTATTCAATAAATATTTTAAAATATTTATATAATGTCTTTTTAGACATTTGGAGGTGGTTATTATGAATAAGGGCTATATTTATCGATTATTTAAGACTTTTGATGGCTTTCAAGCCTTTTTGATGGGTGGAATTTTAGGTCTTTTCACTTTTTTTATAAATTATCTTGATATTTTTAGTAGATTAGGAAATCGTTTTGCCGTGTACGCTAATCCATTATATGATGGAATCATTGCCGGTGTTGTCATCTTTGTTTTATTTTTGGGCTTTATAAAAATAAAAACCGATGAGATTTCGGGCGTGGATTTTTTGATGTTAACATCAGCCTTCTTTACGATTGTTTGCTTGATAGGCAATGGAATTGTCATTTTTGATTTGGCAAAGCTTATTTTCTTTATTCTAGCGGTGATTGGGTTTATTGTTTATTTCGTTTTAAGAAGTGTTTTCTTTACGAGTGGATTATCAATACCGGTTGGTTCAAAGATTTATTTTGGAACGATTTTATCAAAGCCAATTTATTTAGTGACTGCTGTTTTGGGACTTTCTGTTGGCTTTATTGCTTTAGCAGTAATGAAAAATATCTTTTTTGATGTTAAGGTTGTTCAAACTATCCTTTTGTTTTTAGGCGTTGCCTTTAGTATTTTTGTTTCAATTTTATTTGAATCAATTTTTGGAAGAAGGACAAGCATTTCGATATTTGACCACTTGGTTTGGTTTGTGATCTTCATGTTATGCCCTATTAGTATTTATTTCTTAAGAAGCTTTAAGGTTACGTATTTCTTGGCATATAGTGTTGGCTTCATTTTGCTAGTGGTTTTGATCATTATTCGTTCAATTTTCTATAAGGGTAAGATTCCAAAGCGTTGCCGTTTTAAAATTAATCGTTATTATAGCAACTTAGCCTTGAAGTATCATTTAACTCCGGCTTTTATCGTGGCTTTATCATTATTTGCTTTAATCTTTCTTTTTGATTATGCTGGATTCAATAATCTTGGTACCTTTGTGTTGGTCTTAATGATACTCTTAGCTGTGACCTTGGTAGTTATAGGAATTGTTATTACTTGCTTTGACATTAAACAAAAGGATATTCGTCCTTTGGATTTCTGGTTAATATCCTTAGATTTATTTGCGATTTTATCCTTTGCTTATCCGCTTTATCAATTTAGGAATTATAAACTTGTAATTGCTTTATTAATTTTTGCCGTTGCGGGTGTTTTAACAATTATCCGAATTGAGGTTTATGAAAAGGGCTTTGGCAAGGCTGTCTTAGAATATGATAATGTTCAAGGCTCAAATCCATATACAAAGGAAGAATATGAAAAATATCTTGAGGAAAAAAGAAACCGTCAAAATATCGTTCAGGATTCCTACTTCAATCAAAGAAATTTCGGATACGATAATCATGTTTTAGACGAAATTTTAGATACTGATAGTGCTCCGAGCCTTGATGATGATATGATTGCGAGCTATGATCAAAATGATACTCCAAGCTTAGGTGATAATCCTGTTAATCCCTTTGAGCGCTTCTTTGAATTTGATGAAAAGCGAGAAGCTCCCGAGGAGGAACAAGAGGAAGATGATGATATCGACGAGGATGAAGCCGTGGAATTGTCGGATTCTGAAATTATAAACAATGCGCCGATTCGCCAAAATTTCTTGAATAAGATTAAATTTTTAGATGAGAAGACGAAGGTTTATTATTCAAAGCTAAAGAATCGTTTTATGCTTTATCGTTGTCATGATCGTTTATCAAGAAAGGGAGAGTCCTTCCGTAATCGTGGCTTAATTGGTCGAATTAGCTTAGGTGGAAAAAGATTAAAGGTTTATCTTGCGATTGACCCAAATTCCATTGATCAAAAGAAATATCATCATCGTGATGTTTCTAACAAGAAGCAATATACCTATATCCCGACGATGATTCGAATTACGAGTGATCGGGCCTTGGGTCTTGCCTTAGAGTTGATTGATATTATTATGGGAGTAAGAGGACTTAAGCCAAAGAGAAATTTTGAATATGTTCCTTATGAGGCTAATCTTCAAATTGATGGTGGAGCTATTCTTGAATCAATGGGTTTAGAAAATCTTTTACGTGATCGTGTTTCGGATACGGATATATTAGATATTCCGATGGAGGTTGATGATAAGATTCCAATTATCGTTGGGACAAGAGCATTAGAGGTAAGGTATTATGATGTCTATCTTGATGATATTGCTCGGGCCTTTGATGATGGTGAATTTGTCACAATTGATACCTTACGTAAGAAAAATATTTTAATTGGCGGAAATGCCATCAATATTAAAGCGCGTGGTACCTTTGATAAAAAGCTTACAATTTATGCGAATAGCTATGATTTTGAAGCATTGAAAATGTTGCTTGTGACGGGATGCGTTATTTACAGAATAAAATAGGCTCTTTTTAAGGGCCTTTTTTTGGAGGCTAATATGGATAAGATAAAAAAAGGTCTTTTCTTGATGGAAAGGGCGGATGATTATCAAGATTTTAAAGAGGGAATTATCAAGGTCAATGAAGGAATGGAAATAATATCGAATGATATTACAAGATTAACAATCGAGCACTATCTAAATCTTGAGGATATTAATGTTATAAAGCAATTAAAAAAAGCTCAGGTTAAATCAATTTTAATGATATCGCCTTTATCGAAATATGAAAAATTGATTAAGAATTGTGCTTTTCATCATAGCTTGAAGAAAGATTTTGGAGCTTCCTTTGTTGATGAAATATTATCCAAAAATAATAAAGAAGATAAAGGATTATTACTTTATTTAAAAGAGATGAAATATGTTAAGAAATATCAAACTCTTGTTTCAAATGCCAAGGTTTTATTTGATGGCGATTTGTATAATAAACAAGAGGTAAAGAACTATCTTTCAAGCAATGATTTAGATGAAAGAAAAAAATCCTTCGATTCATTGACAAAATATCACGTTGATAATGCTTTAGTCTATGATAAGCTTCTAGATAAATTAGTAAGGCTTCGGGATAAACAAAGTCATATTCACGGCTTTAAAAATTATATGGAGGAGTCATATTCCTTGTTTGATCGCTGTTATAAAAAAGATGACATTTTGTTATTTCGAAGGCAAATATTAAAGGTTGTTGTGCCCTTTATTTATACGATGAAAAAAAGAATCGGAAAGCAATTAGGTCTTAGTGATGATTATTACAATAATGAAATAATTTTGAAATCAAATCCCGACATTCATTTTAGCTTGCCAAGATTTTTAAAGCATTTTAGCGAAGTGTTATCGAAGATTGATATTGATTTTTTTAATCTTTTTCAAAAAATGCAAGAGCATAAGCTTTTAAAGCTAGGCATTTTTGAACATAAGCTTGAGGCGGGCTATACAACCTATCTTTCTGATGTAAAATTGCCATATATCCATGCTTTTATAACCGGAGATATTGCGGGTATTCGCATTTTATCTCATGAATTTGGTCATGCCTTAGCCTTTTACTTTTCTTCAAAGAATAATCTTTTTCAAAATATTCCTTCACCCTTTGATATTGCCGAAATTCATTCGATGACCTTTGAAGAAATTTTTGCTTTAAAAATGGATTTTTTGGAAGATAAGGATTATCAAAAATTCCAATTTATTCATTTGATGAATGCTTTAACGCTTTTGTGCTTTTCAACGATGATTGATGCTTACCAGCATATTTTATATGAGCATCCGGAATATGATTATGAAAAGCGGCGTTTGGAATATCGAAGACTAGAAAAGATGTATATGCCGTGGGTTAACTATAAAAATGAATTGGAATCAGGATTAATGCTTCATGATATTAGTCATATCTATGAACATCCCTTTTATGGAATTGATTATTCATTATCTCAAATTTGTGCCTTTGAATTAAGGAATAATCTAAAGGCTGATTTTGAATTAGGAATGGATAAATATAAAAGACTATTGCCAATTGGAAAAAGATATAATTTTTATGAAATGCTAAAGCTTGTGGATTTGAAAAATCCCTTAGAAAAGGGAAATATCAAAGAAGTATTAACTCCAATTTTTGAAGAAATTGAAGAATTATATAAGGAGGTATCAGTATGCGAATGATTGGACATGTAAATGATTTTATTTATGAAAATGCACCGATTATAAAAATTAGAAATACGAGTCGAGGCTTTATTATCAAGGATGACAAAATAGCTCTAATTCACGTTGTTGGTGAAGATGACTTTGGAAAAAGGGATCACTATGAAACGCCGGGTGGCGGTGTTGAGGATGAAGATTTTGTTACGTGCCTTAGGCGAGAAATTATTGAAGAATTAGGATATGAAATTGAAAATATTGAAGAAGTTGGAATTGTCTCAAATAATTATTATTTGATAAATCGATGTGATGTTGCGCATTATTTTGTTGCCCGGGCAACTAATTATGTTGGTAATCATTATACGGAGATGGAGAAAACTCTTTTTAAAGAAGTAGTTTGGATTCCAATTAAAGATATTAATCATTTCTATCAAGAAAAGAATCCCCAAAATGTTGGCTTGATCATCCACAAAAGAGATCAAATGGCTCTTGAGGTCCTCCTTAAAAATATTTGGTAAGCGTTTACAATTTAGGTCTATCTTTTTAGATTTTTATGTTGTATAATAAAGGCAAAGAGATCAATTCGTGGAGGTAGCATATGAAAATTATTTTAGGAAATCCTGGTAGTGGTAAAACGAAAAAAATTTTACAAATGAGCGCTGAAAACAACATTCCAGTTTTATGTGAATCACAGGCTCGCCGTGAAAGACTATTTGTCAAGGCAAGAGGATATGGCTTTTCGATTCCTGATCCTATTGTTTACAATGAAATTCCTAGTGATGTCAAGGTGGTTTATGTTGATGATGTGAAGAGACTTTTAGAGGTTATGTTCAATTTAGATGTTAGTGCTGTTTCAATTAATGTTGAAAACAACAGTGACATTGAAAGAATTTAAGCATTTTAAAGGTTAAAGCGACTACCAGTTTATACCTGTAGTCGTTTTTTTTGGTGATAATGATGATTATTGAATATGATAAGATGATAACGAAAACGATAATGTTTTATGAAAGAATTTTGGGATTACAAGTTGATATGAATAATATCGATGAATATGTCCATTCCCTGACTCTTCCGGGCTATGCGAAGGTTTTTATGGATGTTCATCAAATGAATATTATTGATAATGATAATTTAGCTACCTTGGGTGATAGTGTTTTGGGCTTGTGCATATGTAAATATTTTTATGATAATGATAGCTCGACAAAAAAAGGTATGATATCCGATATGAAAAAACGGCTTGGCTGCAATGAATTTTTGAATGAAATTGGGGAAAATATCTTGAATTTAGATAAATATTTGTTTAAAATAAAAAGGGACCTTGATTGCTATAAGGCTTATGCAACGGCTGTTGAATCAATTATGGGTTGCATTTTTAATCAGTATGGGTTGGATGCGGCTATGGATTTTTTTGTTGGAAATATCCTAAATTATATGAAATAATATTGCTTGAAATGTATTTATAATATATAATAAATAGAAGGAGTGGTGATTTATGTCGAAAATTGCTCGCGTTTCGAAAAAATGCTGCTGCTGCGGCGAAGTTAACGATTTTTTGGAATTAGAAAAATCAGATAGCTCGGGTTTTATGGATTTAGATACGAGACCGGCTGGCAGTATGCGTCATGATTTATCAATTAAAATGCAAGAATGCCCTAAATGTCATTATGCAAATACCGATGTTTCTACCTTAATTGAAGGATTAGATCCAAATATTATCAATGAGGAAGAATATACCGTTATCTTTTTGTCAACTAGTGGTGACGAAAGAAAGTATTTGTTACATGCCTTTTTAATGCATAATGTTGGCGATTATATGCGTGAATCATATTATTATTTAAGTGCAGCTTGGGCTTGCGATGATGGAAAGCGCCCGATTCGAGCTATTGAGCATCGAAAAAAAGCTATCGAAATATTACGTCCACATTTTAAGGATTTTGATACAATCGATAATTTCTTGATTGTTGTGGATATGTATCGACGAGCTCGTTTGTTTAATGATTGCATCAATTTAGCTAGTAATCTTTTAAAGGGCGATATCAAGAATGTTTTTGTTCAAAAGCTTTTGCGCTATGAGATTGAATTAGCTTCATCCTGTGATGATGCATGCCATGATGTTGGTGAAATCCAATAAAGGTCATCCTCGGGATGATTTTTTTTGAGAATTATAAATGGATATAAATCGACATTAATATGGTATATAATTATTTTGAAATAAGGTGATTAAATTGTTGCGCTCAATAAATTGTATTTATTTTTATGTTGATGACCTTGAGCACGGTATAAGCTTCTATAAATCTTTTAAGGGATTACAGCTTTTATGGAAAACTGATTGCCAAGCAGGCTTGGGAATTGAAGAGGATATTACCGAGGTAATTTTACAAACAGATCCGCTTGAGAGCAATCTTTGTTTTGAATGTGATGATGTATATAAGGTCATTGATCAGCTAACGATGATGGGAGGATCTGTCATCAAGGATCCATTTGATACCAAGGATGGAAGAAGAGCTATCATCAAGGATCCATTCGGTAATGTTTTTCAGCTTCATGATTCTGTTAATAATAAATACATTTTGGACGAAGATGGAAATGTCATTGGGGAAAAAAAGGTTGACCTTATCAATAAATTAAATCATTTTATTCTAGAAAAGTAGTGAATTATTGGTTGATCGATAATTTACTACTTTTTTTATCTTTTGCTTTATCCAATAGTAAAAGAAAATTGTTCTTTACACTAGTAAAGTATTCGAAAAATAGCATCAAATTTCGAACTTAATTTCTTGAAAAAATGTTTTAATGGTCTTTTATTTATTTTATTTTAATTACAATTGAATTTTTTTCATTTTTGTAAACGATTTCTTTCTATTTTTGCTTGTATCTAATATTTTCCAGTTGTATAATACTTTTAAATACTTTTGTATTAAACCGAAAGAGAGGAATAAAGAATGAAAGTTTTGAAAAAATTAACAACCGCATTGACAGCAGTTGCTCTTGGTGTTATGACCTTAGCGACAACTGGTGTTCTTGCGAAAAATGTTAAAACAATCGCTTCGACAGCCACTCAAGTTGAAAGAGACAAGGAAAGAGATATCTTTGCGAATCTTTTAAATGCTAGTGTTGTTGCCGATGATGATATCGTTGAGCTTGATGAAGATTCTTTTGTTGATGTAATTGTTAAAACAAAAGGTGACGCTTTGGTTTCAAAGGTATCAGTAAACAAAAAATTGTCTGAATATGTTAATACAACTGATGGCGTTAAGGCCGTTGGTGAAATATTAGCAACTCAAACAAAGGTTAAAAATTCAATTAATAAATTAGGTTTAGCCTATAAGCCTGAATATAAGTATTCTTATACAAATTTATTTAACGGTTTTGCAATGACTGTTAAAGTTAAGGATATCAAGTCAATTTCCAAGATTAGTGGAGTTGAAGGTGTCTATCTATCTCAAATCTATAGCCTTGATGCTAGTGATGTTGTATCCTACGATGCAAATGGTACAAGCACTGGTCGTGGTGAGATGAATGGTACCGATCTTGAATATACTGGTTCAGGTATGGTTGCGGCTATCATTGATACCGGATTAATGGTTGATCATGAGGCCTTCAGTGATGAATTCTATACAGGAACACCTGCTCTTACATCTTCTGATGTTGAAGCTGTTCTTGCTAGTTTAAATGCTAAGGAAAGATATGAAACTGTTGGCGAAGGAGAAGAAGCAAGAACTCTTGCTGTTGCTGATGTTGTTGTTGGTAATAAGGTTGCTTATGCCTTCGACTATGCTGATAATGATTGCAATGTAACTCCATGCTTTGAAACATTAGAGGAATTTGGAAATGGTCACGGAACTCACGTTGCTGGTACTGTTGCCGGAAACAACGGTGTTGATTTCTTTGGTATTGCTAAGGATGCGCAATTAGCTATTTTCAAGGTTTTCTCTGATAACGACAATGGTGCGGCTACCGTTGATATCTTAGCTGCTATTGAGGATGCAACTTTGCTTGGTGTTGATACTATCAATATGAGCTTAGGTTCAGCATCTGGATTTAGCTTCTATGAGCCAATGGTAGATTATGATACTGATACATTTACACCAATTGATGCTATTTATGAGGCTACTGTAGCTCAAGGTATCGCTTTATGTGTTTCAGCAGGAAACTCATATAGCTCTTCATATGGTGGTATGTATGGAAACTATGGTACAACTAGTGGCTATAATATCGGTTCAATCGGTTCTCCAAGTAGTTATCCAGCATCACTTACAGTCGCAAGTATTGATACCTTAAATGTTGCAGCATATAAGCTAGTTAGCGCTGATGGAACTGAAATGTATTATAATGAGTCTGTAAAAGACCAAACTAACAATGTTTATGGTGACTTTATGCGTGATTTCTGTAATGCCAATGGTAAAGGAACTTATGAATATGTTGATTGTGGTCTTGGTTCAGCCGAAGAATTTGCTGCTGTTGATGTTACAGGAAAAATTGCCTTAGTTCAACGTGGATCACTTTCTTTCCAAGATAAAGCTTTCAATGCTTTAAATGCTGGAGCTATCGCTTGTGTAATTTATAACAATGCAGCTGGTGCACTAAGCCCTGTAGCAGAAGCAATCGATGTTACTGATGAAGAAGGAAATGTTGTTACTGAATATTCTAGGCTTGCTACATTCCCTATTTGTGCCGTTACAAAGGAATATGGAGATGCTTTAGCAGCTGCAGATACAAAAACATTAACTGTTGATCCTGCTAATCAAAAAACAATCCCTGATATGTCAATCTTCTCATCTTGGGGTGATGTTAACCTTAAATTAAAACCAGAAATTACCGCTCCTGGTGGAGAAGTCTGGAGTTCATATCCATATGCTGATGCTGAAAGTAATAAGTATGTATTAATGAGTGGTACCTCAATGGCTTCTCCTAATACTGCCGGTTCAACTGTTGTTGTTAAGCAATATGTTCGTGAAGTCTTAGGTGTAGTTGATCCTGTTGCGGCAAACACATTAACATATCAATTATTAATGGGTACAGCTACTGTTGTTGCTAATGAAGATGGTAATGTTTATTCACCACGTAAACAAGGTGCTGGTTTAGTTAACCTAGCAGCTGCGACAACAACAAAGCAATATATCACTGTTGATGGAACTGACCGTGTTAAGCTAGAGCTTGGAAAGGATGCTTCTAAAACTGGTGTTTATGAAATGACCTTCAACCTAGTTAATATGGATGAAGCTAATGCTGCAAGCTTTGATATTTCGACATTAGTTATGGGATTAGATACTAACTATGGCGTGTCATTAGAGGAATTTGATTGTGTTTTATCTGATTCATTAGTTGAATATAGCGTAGCTGGTGCTGGATCTTTAGCTGGTTCAGTTGTCACTGTTAATGCTAATGGTACTGCTAAGGTAACAGTAACAGTAACCCTTAGTGATGAGGATAAGGAATCATATGATTTCATCTTCAAATATGGTACATATATTGAAGGATTTGTTTCATTAACTGGTGATGTAACATTAAGTGTTCCATTCCTTGCCTTCTATGGTGATTATGATGCAAGCCCAGCCTTTGATATTGCTCCATGGGAAGAGGTAATGGATTTTGGTCAAGATTTCATTAGTAAAGATGGATTAACTGTTACTTCATTATTCCTTCAAAATGGTAAATTCTATACGATAGATCAATCAACTTTTGCTGAAGAGGTTTTCAATTTCAAGAAAGGATATGAGCCTGCTCCATTTGATGGTACCTTCGTCATTAATGGTGCTGTAAATCAAAATAGCAATTTTGGAACCTTCTATGGAATATATTCATATCAATTCTCAATGCTAAAGAATGTTGATTATCAAGAATTTAGTGTTTATGATAAGGTAACAGGAGAGAATTTATCACCTTTCGATTATAATTATTTCTTACGACAATCATATTTCTTACCACAATATAGTGCTTTTAACTCATATACATATAGTAATTTCTATGCCAATATGAATAAATTTTTACCAGATTATATGAAGAATAATATGGAATTCGAAGTTGTTATGGATGCAGAGTGGACTGGATCAGATGGTCTTACTTATTCTGATTCTCAAAGCATTGATATCGTTGTTGACCAAGAATTATCAACAATGTTAGATCACAAGATTACCCAAGAGGGTGATAAATATTATTTAGAAGTAACATATTGGGATAATTACTATGTTCAAGCAATTTGCCTTTATGATGCTGAATTCAATTCATATTTTGATGTTGCAAGTACAGCTACTGAAAAGAATCAAGTAGTAACTCAAAAGATTGATATTACTGATATTTATGATGATGCTGCCGCAAATGGTGGATTCTATCTAGGATTCGTTGATTATGCATTCAATGAAAACGATTATGTTATTGAGATTGGTGCCGAAGCTGAACCTACTTCATATGCGTTAAATCAAAACACAGTAAATGTTACAACAGCAGAAGGTACTCCAGATCCAGGTGCTCCTGAATTTGTTGTTAACGCTTCAAATGTTTTAACAGCTTACAATGGTGAAGGTGGAAATGTTGTTATCCCAGATGGTGTTGTTGCGATTGCAAATGGTGTCTTTGCTGGAAATGAAACACTTGGTTCAGTTACTTTACCTGCAAGCTTAAAGCGTATTGGTGAAAATGCCTTCAATAATTGTCCAAATTTACGTTATGTAGTTTGTAAAGGTGATGCCGTTCCAGTTTTAGTTGGTGGTACATTCACTGAAAACGGATATTTAGCATATACAACATTCACAAATAGCACAACTGAATTTGTAAGTCCATCAGAAGAAACTAAATCAATTGGAAATGTTAAATTTGTAATGTTAAAAGATCTTAAGACTAATCCATCATATGATTTATTCGTATCCAAAGATGTATTAACAACCGATTATGTCAAAGATTTTAATACTAACCTTCCTCAAAACTATGAGGTTGGAGCTCATTGGATGGCAGACTTTACTGACGTTTTAGCCGGACAATTCCCTGCTGGTACATTTGCTCCAGACGAATTAGTTGTTTATGATGGTGAGGATTTAGATATTGCAAAGGTTCAAGAGGAAGTTAATTCATGCAAGGATTACACATCTCTTACTTTAGCTGATAAAGAAGTAGTTGCGACTATTCGTGCTCATTATGAATCATTAACTGAAACCCAAAAAGCATCAATTACGAATATTCATTATCTTGAATTTGCGGAGAATTATATTACTGTATTAGGTGTTTTAGCTGAAGCTCAAGCTGAAAAAGCTGCTGCTGAAGAAGCCAAAACTGCTGCTCTTGCTGCCCAAGCTGCTGCCGAAGCTGCTCAAGAAGCTGCTGAAGCTGCCAAGACTGAAGCAGAAACCTTAAAAGCTCAAGCTGCTGCCGCTCAAACAGCCGCTGAAGAGGCTCAAGCCAAAGCTGTTGCCGCTCAAACTGCTGCTGAAGAAGCTCAAACAGCTGCTGAAACTGCCCAAGCTGCTGCTGAAGCTGCTTTAGCAAGTGCTACTGCAACAAAAGAAGAGGTTGCTGTATTAAAGGCTGCTGCTCTTGCTGCCAAGAATGAAGCAGAAACTCTAAAAGCTCAAGCTCTTGCTGCTCAAACTGCTGCCGAGGCTGCCAAGGCTGATGCGGAAAGCTTAAGAACTCAAGCTCTTGCTGCTCAAGCTGCTGCTGAGGTTGCTCGCAATGAAGCTAATACATTAAAGGATGCTGCTCTTGCTGCTAAGAATGCTGCTGAAGCTTCTCAAAATGCTACTGATGCTGATAAAGCTGCTGCAACTGATGCTCAAGCTAAGGCTGAAGCTGCCCAAGCTGCTGCCGAGGCTGCATTAAAAGCCGCTACTGCCAAAGCTAATACTGCTCAAGTATGTATGGTTGTATCAATTGTATTTATGGTATTAACTATTGCTGGTGGTGCTGCATTAGTATTTGTGAAATTTAAAAAAGCAAACTAATAGATTTGTAAAGGAGTCCTACATCTCGTAGGGCAGGAGTCCTACATCTCGTAGGACTTTTTTCTCTTTATAGACATTTTTCGATCGATTTAATAATACATTCATTGTAAATAAGAGATTATCCAAAAAAATAAAATGAAAAAGCTATCATAAATTTTTTTAAATATTTGTCTTGACAAAAGAGAAATAGTCTTTTATAATAGAGTCAAATTTAATAAACCAATTAAAGACGTTGAAGAGAAGAGTAAATTAGAAATACTATTTTAGAGAGCTTGGAAAGGTGAAAGCAAGCATAGGAAAGCTAATTGAACATGGCCTTGGAGTTGTATATTCGAGTCAATATGATTAGGGTATAACGAGTTCGCCCGTTAAAGCGATATGCTATGATAGTAGCTAGTGAGATTATTATTCGCAAGGATAATAATAAAGTAAGGTGGTAACACGAGATACACTCGTCCTTATATTAGGGGCGAGTTTTTATATTTTTAAGGAGGTGCATTTAATGAGTCTTATTGAATTAAAAAATGTCAGTAAAAGCTATGGCGAGCATATGGTTTTATCTGATATCAATTTAAGCATTGAGGCTGGTGATGTTTACGGCGTTCTTGGATTATCTGGAGCTGGTAAATCGACTCTTGTTAGATGTATTAATGGTTTAGAAAAATTTGATTCTGGTGAATTATTATATAATGGAGAGCCTGCAAGCTTTGATCGAAGCTATCGAAGAAAGGTAGCGATGATTTTCCAATCATTCAATTTGCTCCAGCAAAGGACCGTTTTAAAAAATGTTGAATTGGCTGGTGAGTTGATAAAGGATAAATCAAAAAAGGAAGAGGCAATTAGATTGTTAAATCTTGTTGGTTTAGGTGATAAGCTCAATGCCTATCCATCAACCCTATCCGGAGGCCAACAACAAAGAGTTGCCATCGCTAGGGCTTTGATGACAAAGCCTGAGGTGTTGCTTTGTGATGAGGCAACTAGTGCCTTAGACCCGGATACAACAAAATCAATTTTGAATTTATTAAAGGAATTAAATAAAGAATTAGGATTGACAATCATCATTATTTCCCATCAAATGTCAGTAATTGAAGCTATTTGTAATAAGGTCGCAATCATTGATAATTCAAGGATTGTAGAAAACGGATTGATGTATGATGTATTCCTTTCACCGCAAAATGAAATTGCCAAGAAGCTTATTTATTCAGGACATCTAAATACTAAGCTCAATGACAATAAATTAATCAAGCTTATCTTTAATGGTGAGGTTGATTCACCAATTATTTGTAATATCATTCAGGATTGTAATATTTTAGTTTCAATTGTCTATGCTGATAGTAAAACCGTCAATGAAAAGGTTTATGGACAGATGATTTTCAAGCTTCCTTATTATCAAGAGGATATTGAAAAATTAAAGAAATACCTTAAGCTAAAGGGCATTAAATATGAGGAGGTTGATCCTAATGGATTGGAGTAGTATTATAAGTATGACCTTCATTACAATTGGTATGACCTTTATTTCAACCTTTCTAGCGTATTTAGTCGGCTTGCCAATTGGTGTATTACTTAATATAACTTCAAAAAATGGGTTGAGACCTAATCGGTGGGTTAATTTGGTTGTAGGATTGATTGTTAATATCCTCCGTTCCATTCCTTGCTTGATTTTGGTTTTGTTGTGTATGCCAGTAACAAGAGCCATCTTTGGAATAGCTACCGGTGAATGGCAAACAATTATCATTCCTTTATCGGTGGCGGCTTTTGGCTTTGTAGCTCGTATGGTCGAGCAATCGTTAGCTGAGGTTCCAGCTGGAGAATTAGAAGCAGTGAAATCACTTGGAGCTTCAAATTGGCAATTAGTATATAAGGTTCTGCTTCCAGAAGCCCGCTCATCTCTTGTTTCAGGCTTAGCAGTTTCCCTTGTCTCAATTCTAGGATATACGTCCTTTGCCTACAACATTGGTGCGGGTGGATTGATTAGTGGCATTTGGGATTATTACGCTGGAAATACGGGAAGCTATTTAACATCAATATATTTTTGGGTGTTAATTATTGTAGTAATTGCGATAGTTCAGCTCATTCAAGAGCTTGGATTATATATATCAAAAAAAATAGATAGAAGGAGAGTTTTAAAATGAAAAAAATTAAATTATTATTTGTTTTATTATTTACATGTGTAGTAACACTAGGATTAGCTGCTTGCGGAAATAACGATAAGGTTATTCGCGTTGCCGCAAGTAAATTGCCTCATGCTGATATTTTGAATAATGTTGTTAAGGATTTATTAAAAGAAGAGGGTTATACTTTAAAGGTCACTGTTTTGGAATGGACAATGCAAAATGATGGCGTTGCGAATAAAGATTATGATGCCAACTATTTCCAACATGTTCCATATCTTGAAACTTATGATGGAAAAACTAAATTATTCGCTGCTTGTAAGGTTCATTATGAGCCACTAGGAATTTATCGTGGAAAAGCAACTGGAAGCTTAACTGACGGAAAATCATTTGAAATTTGTAATGATGTATCTAATGCTATTCGTGCATTCCAATTATTACAAGCTAAAGGTGTTTTAACCGAAATCCCTGTTAATGAAGAAGGAACTGAATTAACATTTACTGGTTCTACTTGGACATCAGAAAATGGTGTAAAGGTAACATTAATTGCCGAAGAATTATTAGTAAGCAGTTTGCCTGATTATGATTTTGCATGTCTTCCTTGTAATACCGCAATCACTGGTAATGTTAAAAATGAACAAGTAGCTAAAGAGGATGATCCAGCTCAAGTTGCCCTTAAGGCTAACATTATTGCTGCTCGATTAGATGACTATAATAATAATGAAAAATATCGTGCAAAAATTGATGCTTTAGTTGATGCCATCCTTTCACAAGAAGTTGCTGATTATGTTAAAACAAAATATAATGGAGCTATCACTTGTGATTCATCTTCACAAATTGATTTAAGAAATAAAAAATAAATCAAAAACATTTAAAGGAATTTAAAGATTAAGAGGAATCTTTAAATTCCTTTTTGTTGCTTTTTGGGTAAACTCGATATAAAATAGGGTGAAGGGTGATATAATGATTAAAACCGAAAATTTAACGATTAGGCCTTATCTATTTTCTGATTGTGATGATTTATATGAAATATTAAGCAATGAAGAAGCCGTTAAATATGAGCTTTACGATACTTTAACCTATGAGGAATGCAAGGAAGAAACGATGGTACGAGCTATTTGCGGAGAATTCTTTGCTGTTTGTTTGAATGAAAAAATGATTGGTAGTATTTATTATGGAAATTCTGAATATGGATTAGAATTAGGCTTTATATTTAATCCAAGCTACTGGCATCAAGGATATGCCTATGAATCTGTTAAGGCTTTTGTTGACAAGGTAAAGGATAAAAAAATAACCGCTCGATGCTTTAGAGAAAATCTAGCATCAAGTCGGTTACTTAAAAGAATTGGCTTTGTTTTAATAAATGATGATGATATTCAAACCTATTTACTTATTAAGAATTAATACTTCTTTTTTGTTTGGTAAATAGATTGCTAGAATGTATGTGCTTTTGTACTCGACAATACTTGCATAGCGATATAATTGGTCTAAATTATAACCGATATTCATATTATGGACATTTCGTAATAGTGATGTCCTTTTTTCTTTATCACAATGCCACCAAAACTTCGGCTTTTGATTGAAATAATTAAAATAATCAGCTAAGAGAAGAATATGAGCCTCATCATATTTTTCAAAATTAATATCCTGTAAATAGCTGTCTAATTCGAAAAAGACCTTATCTAGCCCTTTTTCTTTTTTTCGATGAAGCCCAAAATTATAGAAGAATTGATAAGGATTATCGATATTATCTAAAATAAAATTAATGGCTTTTTTCATATATGAGGAATTATAATAGGTTTCAAACGCATCTTCGACAATATGGATTTTTTGAATATCTTCAATTGATAGGGAATCATTTGATATAATCTCATAGGGTGGGTCTTGGCTATAGCGATAATTAAATTTTTCGGCATCATCCTTGAGCTTTGTTCCATAGAGAAGCTTCAAAAATCCTAGCTGCAATTCCTTAGGTCTTAGCGACAAAACATCATTGAAGGTTTTTTCAAAGGATTTATAGTCCTCCTTCGGAAGACCAGCAATCAAATCCAAATGTAGATCAATTTTTTGACCATCTTGAATTAGTCTTATATTGGAAAAAAGCTTCTCATTATTTTGAATTCGGCCAACTAGACGGTTCGCTTCGATATTTGTTGATTGGATTCCAATCTCAAAGCGAAAGAGGTTTTTGGGCGCTTTATCATTGATATATTGAATGACATCTTGATCTAAGAGGTCGCCGGTTATTTCAAATTGGAAGGAATTGCCTTCTTTATGATTTTCAATGATAAAATCAATTAATGATAAAAAGTTCTTTTTGTTGGCGTTAAAGGTTCGATCCAGAAATTTAAAGGTCTTGGTGCCTTTGTTTATCAGAAAGAGAATTTGTTTTTTGATTTCCTCAATATTGAAGAAGCGAACCTTATTATCTAATGAGGCCATACAATAGGAACACTTATAGGGACAACCTCTTGAAGTTTCCACATAGATGATTCTTGATTGATAATCATCAATTAAATCGTAAGCCATTTTTATCTTATCTAAATCAACTAGCTTATCAAAGGTAAAGCCATTTTTATGATACAAATTAGGAACACTTTCGATTGTTCTTTTATTATCAAGGTATTCTAATAGATAGTGGTAGCTTTCCTCTCCTTCGTTTTTGATAACATAATCAGCTAAATTATTATCAAGATAATAGGAAGCGTTATAGCTTACCTCAGGCCCGCCTAATATAATTTTACAAGGTAAATTTCTAATTTCCTTGATAACCTCCTTAACTAAGGTAATATTCCAAATATAGCAGGAAAAGCCCACAGTATCGTAGTTTCCTTCTTTGATGTAATTGATAATTTTTTCCTTTGCATCCTTGATGTTGAATTCAATGATACTACAAGGATAGGTTGTATTTTTCTTTAATAATCGAATGGCAAGGTTTGTATGAATGTATTTAGCATTAATACCAATTAATAAGTTTTTCAATTTTATCACCATTATTATTTTATCATATCTAGAAAAATATCGACAAATAATATATAATACTTTCGGTGAGATAAATGGAAAAAAAGGAAATTATAAAATTATTAAATAGCGATAATAATAACGATGTTAAGGATGCGGTTAGGTATATTTTAGACAATGACATTTCAATGATGGATGTCATTATCAATGCAGTCACTCCTGGTTTTTTTGGTAGTGAGGTTGTTTTATCGATATTAATTGAATCAAGTAAGAAAAATGAGTGGCTTTTTCCTTTGATTTTGAAATTATTATATAATGAACCTATTTATTTAAATAGCCTTTTAGGATATGCCTTTTTTGAGGTTATTCAAAGAGCTTTAGCTAATGTTTATTATAATGATGAAACCTGCAACAGCTTGCTTGTGAATTTTATTTGTGATAAAAAGATTCCCCAGGCTGTAAGGAGTATTGGTCTCGATTGCTTAAGCCTTGTCCATGTGAATGATATGATTGATGATGTAACCTTTAAGAAAATAATGAATACAATTTATCAGAATATGGATGATGAAATTGCGACCGATTTTGCGATTATTTCTTGTGATAATGGTTTAAAATTTGATTTGGAAGACTATTATAAAAGAGGAATAATCAATCAAGACATCTACCCCTATATGATGTATCAACAGGAATTGAAGGTTCCTTATTTCGAAAAAAAGAAGGAAATGCTTAAGAAAAAATTTTTTAACCCAACTATTGATATTTTTGATTATATCGATAAATATTTAAAAAAGTGATGCACATTTTTAAGAAAATCGTGGTATAATAAAACTAGTAAGGAGGAAGTAATTTTATGGAATTAAAAGGAAGTAAAACTGAAAAAAATTTATTAGAGGCTTTTGCTGGAGAATCACAAGCAAGAAATAAATACACTTATTTTGCTAGTGTTGCGAAAAAAGAAGGCTATCAACAAATCGCGGCTATTTTTGAAGAAACAGCCAATAACGAGAAGGAGCATGCTAAGCTTTGGTTCAAGGCTTTAGGTGAATTAGGAGATACTGCGACTAACCTATTACATGCCGCTGAGGGTGAAAACTATGAGTGGACTGATATGTATGAGCGTTTCGCAAAGGATGCTGAGGAAGAGGGCTTCACTCGCTTAGCTTATCAATTCAGAGCTGTTGGAAAAATTGAAAAGGCTCATGAAGAGCGTTATCGTAAATTATTAAATAACGTTGAAATGCAAGCAGTATTTGAAAAAGCTGAAGAAACAATGTGGGAATGCCGTAACTGTGGTCATTTAGTAATGGGAAAGAAGGCTCCTGCTGTTTGTCCTGTTTGTAATCACGAGCAAAGCTATTTTGAAGTAAGAAAAGAAAATTACTAAAATTGAGGTGCCTAGCACCTCATTTATTTTAGGGAAGTGGTTTTGGATGAGGATTTTATTAACAGCCTTTGAACCGTTTGGAGGAGACTGTATAAATTCAAGCTTAGATACCTTAGAGGAATTAAAAACCGATTACCCTAAGGTTATTTTGCCAGTATCATATCAAAGATCAAAGGAAGAGCTAAAGAAGGCTCTTAATAAATATCAACCCGATTTTATTTTGTCACTAGGACAAGCTGTTTTAGATAAAATGGTCCGCATTGAAAAGATTGCCCTTAATTATACGCGGGCTAGTATTTGTGATAATGATGGCGTTTTGTTAAAGAAAGGGAAAATAATTGATGGGCCTTTAGCCCTCGAATCGGATTTGGATGTGGAAGAATTGGTTGATCTCGTTAATTCTAGTGTTCCATGCTATCTTAGCCTATCCGCAGGAGGATATATTTGTAATACCGTTTATTATTATGATTTATTCAAAATGCATAATAGAGCTTTATTTGTTCACTTGCCGAGTTTTAGCGATAAAACGATATCAAAGGATAAGGCTATCAAGGCGATTGAAATGGTGATTAAATATATTGAGGGATATTATGCGAAGGCTTAAAATTTTTTCTATTGTCTTTGGATGCTTTATCATATTTATCTCGTTTTCTTTATTTATCTTGATGCTTTGTGCAAGTGATAAACTAGATGTTGATAATTATGAGGAAATTAATCAAAGTATTGATGGCTTAAAAATCTCCCATTTATCTGACTATCATTCCCATGGTCTTTTATATGATAATAACAATCTTGGTGAGGAAATTCGAAAATTTAATCCCGATTTAATTTTTATTACCGGTGATATGGTTGATAAAAAAACCAATAATTTAGATGATGTGAGGGCGTTATTGGATGAAATATCAATCTATCCCATCTATTTTGTTAATGGCAATCACGAATCTAATGCTTATATTAGGGAAGAATTTTATGATTTATTAATGGAATACAGTGTTAATGTTTTAATAGATGAGGTTAGGACTATTTCTTATATGGGGAAGACAATTAATATTATCGGCTTAAATGATCCTTGCTTTACGGAAAGAGATTTCTTTATTATGCCTAATAAAGGAAAGACAGAAGAGGTTTTAGACGATTTAATGAAGGATTTGGATGGCTATAATATTTTATTATCGCATCGACCTGAATTAATAAATATTTATCAAAAATACAATATCGATTTGATTTTTTCCGGCCATGCGCATGGTGGACAGCTACGATTACCTCTGATTGGCACGATAGCTACGGTAAACCAAGGCTTGTTTCCAAAATACGTTGATGGAAGATATGAGATAGGCGATACCGTAATGTATGTTTCGCGGGGCTTAGGAACTAGTGAGATCGATTTGCGCGTCAATTGCAACAATCAGCTAATCAATGTGACGCTCAAAAAAAAGTCCAGCTAAATAGCCAGACTACAATTCATAGATTTTTTTTAAATAATCAATATCGTTAGATATTCCTAAGGCTAGAACCAATTTGATTCTAGCTTTTTGACTATTAAGATTTTCCCCAAAGACAACGCCAAGCTCCTTTAGATTATGACCACCGCCAGGATAGCCATAGGTATCAAGAACGCGTCCTTTAACACAACGGCTTGTTAAGATAACCGGAATATCATTTGAAATGGCATTTTTAATTCCATCGAGCATCATCGGCGGAACATTGCCACGCCCAAGACCTTCGATGATGATTCCTTTGACACCTTCACAAACGAGAAAATTGATGATTTTTGAATCGGCATTTGAATAGGCTTTGACAATTTCAACATTTTTTTCAATATGCTCAGGATGAATATGGTTACCCTTTAGATGAATATCTCGATAGAAGATAACATTATCGCTATCGACAACCCCAAGTGGTCCAAACTCTAAAGATTTGAAGGTATCCAAAGCGACGGTGTGGGTTTTTGTAACCTCCCGGGCGGAGTTGATTTCTCCGTTCATCACTAATAGAACACCTTTATTCATTGCATATTTGCTCGCTGCCACTAAAATCGAAGAAGCTAAGTTGGCAGGACCATCATAGCCTAATTCACTGATATTACGCATTGATCCGGTTAAGACAACCGGCTTTTCGCTTTTGATATATAAATCAAGAAAATAGGCTGTCTCCTCAAGGGTATCAGTCCCATGCGTAATAACGATACCATCATATTTATCGTCTTTGAGGCTTTCTTCCACAAATTTAGCGATTGTTAACATATCATCTAAGGTAATTGATGGTGAAGGCTTCATAAATAATTCCTTCGATTCAATTTGAATATCTGATTTTGAATTGTTAATTAAATTTAAGACCTCTTCTGGTCCATTAGAGATAACAACACTTTGATTAGTGCATCGCTCCATCGAAATAGTTCCTCCGGTAAAAATGACAAGAACACGCTTCATATTCATCACTCCATTATTCCATAAATTATTGTACCACAATCTTAATTTTTTTATAGTATTTTTTTATTTTATGATATAATTAATCTTAGGAGATGATTTAATGAAGAAGATTTTTAAATACTTTACTATGATAATGCTTGTCTTATTAAGTGTTGGTGTAGTGGGATGTAGTAGTAATGAAAAGAAAGGCTATAATTATTATATGGAGAATTATAAATATTTAAATGATAAGAATCATGTTTTCCAATCAATCAATTATTCTGAGCTTTTAGGGATGATTAGTGACGATGATGAAGCCTATATTATTTATTTAGGTGGAAGCTGGTGTCCAAACTGTCAATGTGCAGTTCCATTTATCAATGATGCGGCTAAAAAGGTTGGAATTAAGACCGTTTATAATTTTGATACGCGTTTAGATAATAAATCAAAAGAGCTTGATATTCGTAAATGCAATGATGAGAAGCAAACCTTAATGTGGGAAACAATTGTTAAGGCTTTAGGCTATACTAGTGAAGAATATGTTAAGGTCAATGATGAATTTGTTTTAGGATCAGATGGTAAACAAATTCCTAATTTACACGTTCCGACCGCTTTTGCGATTAAAAATGGCAAGGTTTTAGGCTATGTCACAAGAGAATATATCTATGAAGATATGACAGATGAGGAAAAAACATCCTTCGCGCAAGAGCTTGAGGAATTATTTAAATCAATAAAATAAGCATAGTGGCTTTTTGGCCACTTTTTTTTATACAAAAATGATGCTTATAATATGATTGTGGATTATGGATATATATTATGTGAAATAATATAATTATACAGATCTTAAAATATGGGTTAACGAAATAATTATAATGAAAAAATAATCCCTGATTAAAGAAGCAATTATTGTTAATAGTGAAATGTTTAAATTTTATTTTGAGATTGGAAAAGAAATTGAAAACAATTTTTTTAAGGCACTTATGAATAAAAATTTTATGGGTCATTAAGTAAAGAACTTATTTTGAATTTACCTAATATTTAAGGCTTGTCATCAAAATATAAGAAATATTGTATTGCGAAAAGTGCAGAAAACCTATTTAAAAGTATTGCGAAAAGTGCGGTTTTTGCTTTTATTAGTATTGCAAAAATGTAGTTTATTTGATATAGTATCGTTAAATATTTACATTGAGTAATTGAATAAATGATTAAAAAGATGATTTGAAATGCTTTTTAAAAGAAAGAAATTTGACAAGTTATTAATGTGGAAAGAAGAGTCTAATGATGCAATTGCAATGCTTATTGAAGCTGCAAGGCGTATTGGTAAATCGACAGCAGTTGAAGAATTTGCCAAGCAAAATTATAGAAGTTATATTTTAATTGACTTTGGAAAAGTGAAAAATTTAAATGCTCATTTGAGCACTTTAATTATGGAAAAAGAATATTAATCTATACTAATAGTTGCAATGATTGCGCTTTTTAGATATTTTTACAACTATTTGATTGCGCTTTTTAAATATTTTTGATATAATATGATTGCGTAAAGAAGGAGATTAAATATGTTTAAAAGAAAAATATATGCTAAATTGCTAAAATGGAAAAATGAGTCTAAAGGCGAAACAGCAATGCTAGTGGAAGGTGCACGAAGAATTGGAAAATCTACTATTGTAGAAGAATTCGCAAAAGAAAATTATA
>CAZWLD010000002.1:0-142490 GCA_964634685.1 uncultured Anaeroplasmatales bacterium | reverse complement strand
GGAACATTATTGGGAAACAACAGAAAGTGTTGTTACAGTAACCCAGAAATATACTCCATCAGTATCCGCTGATACTTACAGACTTTCAGTTGAAGATGCTGCTATTATTCTTGGAGAGGACGATACAACAACTTCTACAAGAGAAGACGTTGCTTATCTTGAATTTGGAGTTGATAATGAATATTTTGAACCTGTTGCTATTGAAGTAACCATTTCCGCAACAGTAACAAATAAACTATTTGCCTCAAATTCTAAGACTACAACTTGGTCTTATGATAAGAGAACTCCTCTAATTCTTGATAGCGGCATTAAGAATGTAATAACTGGTCATAAGTTCTATGTTCCCATTTCTCTTGGTAAGTATACAAATACACTTAATATGAGTGCATATGACCTTACAAGACTCGGTTATTCTGGCACTGGATCCAATTATGGAGTTAGTGAAATGTCAGTAAGAATGACCTATAAGGTTAAGTCTCATCTTACCATTGAGGATATTAACAAGACTATTACTAATTGCGGCGTTCCTACTAAGATAATGAACGCAGAAAATAAAGCAATTATGCCTTCTACATATGGTTGCACTTCATTTGATAAGGGTCTCTATGACAGAATTTGGGCTAAGCCTATGAAGTCTTCACTCAAGGAGCCCGCAGATGTTCTTTACGCTCTTTCAACTCTAAAGTCAGAGAATAACAGATATACAAGACCTGTTGCAGTTTTGAATGACGCAATAGCTAATGGTTCAAATGTTACATTTACTTTTGTATCATTTAATGGTATGGTTGATAAGGATGGCAAGATTACTTTTGATAAAGATAAGGCTGTATGGAATCATAAGGCTTTTGAACAGCATCTTTATAGTGATATATACTCTCCTGCTGGTGTAATTTTTACAGATAACTATGGCTCTTATTCAAGTGCTTGGGGTATTAACCTATTTGAAGGAGCTATTGTAGTCAATAGCAATTGGACTATGCAGTTGAATCAGGTAGATAAGTTTACTTGGAATAACGATACTTTGACATTTGATTGGGATACTATTACCTCTGATGGTAAGATTACTGATGCAAAGACATTCCTTACCTCTATGTTGCTTTATACTCCTGTAGATTGGTATTGGGATACTTTGATTGTTGAAGTAGATAAGGATGCTGCTGAAGATATCTCTGCGGGAGCCGGTCTTGAGGATAATAGCGAGGAAATTATCCTTGTAAATCCAGAGACTTCTGAAACTCTACCCGCAATTACTGAGTCTATTGAAACAACAGATGAGTCTATCGTCGAGGAGCCTGTTGAAGAAACAATTACTCTCGTAGAATCTCCTACAACTGGAAATCCTACTATTTTAGGTGTGATTCCTATTGCTTTAGCGGCTGCCGCTATTATAGCAAAGCGTAAGTCTGATATAGACCACTAATATATAATTATATAAAGGATAATGCTAGTATATAGCATTATCCTTTATTTTTTTATAAATTTATGATATAATATATATAGAAAATGAAAAAGAAAGGTGATAAGGTTATGGAAGAAATTTACCTCGCTTGTTATGAAACAGATACTCTTGCAGCTTTCAGAAAACTTGAAGATGCTATTGAGTATATTATTGACGATGTAGCTGAATGCGGAGATATGGACGATGAAATAACAAAGGAAGAACTTGCTGCAGAGCTGAGAGATACTTATTCTCTTTATGACTCTTGGTTTATTCGAGAAGTAAGTCTTAATTGAAAGGAGACAAGAATATATGGATAACGAAATTAAGTTTTCTAAGCAGGTTGAATTTTATGACTCTAAAAAGAAAGGCTATCTTTGGGGCATTGAATATGGTGATGTAATTATTTGTAGCTGTTGTGGTTATGCTATTCCTGTAGCGCAGATTTATGATGATGCAACTAATGATGAAATCACGACTCCTGCCATTATAAGACATGACTTCTGGGTTGATTTCTCTGATTTTATCGCTTAAAAAAGATTTTTTGATTTTTTCAAAAATATATGTTATAATATATATAGAAAATCAAAAAAGGGAAAAAGCCGAATAGTGTCGTAGAGAGAGAAAGGTCATCGCCGCCCGCAGCGGAGTAGAGAAGGTTAATCGCTTCTTATGGCACCCCTTAAAACGTGACTTCCCCTTATGCGGAAATTTTGATTTTCTAAAAAATATATGTTATAATATTTATAGAAAGTAAAAAAGTAAAAGCGATTGAGCTTTTCTTCGCTCTCTTTTATAAACGAGTTTCTTTATTTGCGTTGATACCATACGCCTGTACAAAAGGTATTTGCATACACCTGCAGTGAAGGGTGGAATTGGTAGATTAGTAATAAATCTGCCGCTGGGGAGCGAGAGAACCAAGGTTATAAGTATCTCCTTTTCAAAGATACCAGTTGGTCGCTTAAAGACATCGTAGACGAAAATAGCTTAAGTAGTCGATACCAATGCGAGAAATTGGGAGTATTGCAGTACGAATATAGGTTGTCGAGGAAACTCCTTATAAGTATCCTCAAGTTGTTTAGGAAACTCTTTATAAGTATCCTTATTAAATATTAGCCGACTTGAGTATATCGTAAGATGCTCGGGTGAAAAGGCGGTTGGATATAGTTTTTGAACCTTACGATATATCCATTATAACTGCTGAGTTTGGGTGGTGACCATTGGGGCTAGATGCCCCTAAGATGGGAGAGTGGTGGAATGGCAGACACAAGGGACTTTGATGTTCTTCTTGTTCATCACTTTGAGATAGACAAGCTAAAATTATTTCATATAATTTTAGAGAGTGCCTAAAGAGAAATCTTTAGAGTAGAAGCTGACTAAACGGCGAAGGCAAGAACAGAACGCCGTGCCAATCTTTCTTGGGCAGACTTAATAAAAAGGTATACACATATTTTGATATAATATATCAAATAAAAGGAGTGTATCTTTATGTTAAGACCTTATACAAAAGAATGGTTAGAAGAATTATGTGCTGAAAGTTATTCTTATGCTGAAGTTCTATCTAAAGCAGGGAGAAAAGGCGGAGGAAGTCAATAGACATTAAAGAAAAAGATTGAGGAATTTAATATAGATATTTCTCATTTTACTGGACAAAGATGGTATGAGGCTCCGAATAAGCAGTGTAATTTTTGTAACGTATCGAGAGAAAAATATACCTTAGAAGAAGTATTTTGTAAGAATAGTCCTGTTACACAAAAAGTGCTAAGAGGCTATGTTGAAAGACATAAAATTTTAGATTACAAATGTGTAAATTGTGGATGTGATGGAAATTGGCAAAATGGTATTATTTCACTTGAGATAGACCATATTGATGGAAATAACTCAAATAATGAAATATCTAATTTAAGATATTTGTGTCCAAATTGCCACGCTTTAACAGATACTTATAGAGGAAAAAATATTGTCCAGAAAAGAGCGTGTAGAGACTATACATCAGCTACCTAAGTTTCATATTTATTATGTGAAATATGGTAAAGACATAGTCCAGACTACAACAATAATAACTATTATTATTGGCTATGGTGACATAGAGTAGTAAGAAAATCCCTCGGACTGAGTCCATGCGGGTTCGAATCCCGTTTCTCCCACCAACAGCGGTAACTTATGTTGCCAAAGTTAAAAGCTACAAAATAATTAGACGACCTCTTTCGCCCATCCAACCATAGAGGGAGATGAGTACAATACTTTATTTTATTGGAAATGTCGTTTTCTTATAAATTGAAGTTTTTAACGTAGAAATAGCATCGCTATAAAGGATGGCGGGAGACTTGAAAATCGCTTTCGCTCGGTTAATTGGGAGGAATACTTCTCAACAGCCACGTAGATATTAAAGAGTGCATAGGTTTATTCCTATGCATATGGGGGTTTGGTGGAATTGGCATACACGGTAGTCTCAAACACTACTATTTGTGAGTTCGAGTCTCACAGCCCCTACCAATAAGCGTTTTCAGCTAATTTTTACGCCAACTTTGGCGAGTAGCTCAGTAGGTTAGAGCATCTGTAAGTAATCAGAAGGGCGTTGGTTCGAGTCCAACCTTATATAAAACGCTTAGTTTTATTTTTTTCTTTAGACATATTTGTTTTCTTTTATTTTTTCAAAAATATATGTTATAATATATATAGAAAATGAAAAAAGGAAAAGGTGATAAATAATGTTAAATATCTATTTTGGCGACCTTTCAAGTGTAGTTTATAATACTAAAGCATATTTCAATGAGTTTCATACAGATGAGTGGATGCTTAATCCTATTTCTAAGAAGCTCATAAAGAAGATAAGCAAAGCAATAGTCATCAATGCAAAGACTATTTGGTTCCCGCCTTTTGAAAGAAGAACTCCTAAGGAGTTATCAACAGAAGTTAAAACTATGATTGATATAGTTTGTGACCGCTCTCACGTCTTTAATGCTTCTATGTGCAGTGATAAGTGTGCAAAATGGCTTTTAAAGTTGGCTGAGAAAGAGGATATAACTATCAATCTTAGACATCTTATGGACTTTGGTAAAGGCAATTTTAAAATAAAAATTCTTAACACAGGCGTTATTGTTAATAATATGTCAGAGCTTGTGTGGGAAGCAGGAGAGTTTGTATAATGGGCTGTTAGCTCAATAGGTTAGAGCAGTTGACTCATAATCATCAGGCTTTGGGTTCAAGCCCCGAACAGCCCACCACAGTATTGAAAGGAAGTCGTTAATATGATAAGTAATTTAATTTTCCACGTTGATATTGAGTTCCTTGAAGAAATTGCTATGAAAGCACAGGTTTATACTTATGAAGACAAGGATATGGCTTCATTACTTTTCGGTGATTGGTATGGAGATGAAAGTTTTCACATTTTCTCTCTGAATAGAGAAGATTACTATCCTCCAGAAGACCCTGAAAATTATCCCGAAGGGCAAAGAGCTTACGATGTCATTATGGCAATAATTGATCACTTTGAATTTCTCTTTTCAACATCAGTTGATTATTCTGAGGATTATATCATAGTAGAGCTTAATGATTAAGGAGAAACAACTATGATTTTCTATCACGGAACTACTGATTTCTTTAATCTTAAAGAAGGAGATTATCTCTTGCCTGCTATACAAACAGGTATTTTAAGAGAAGAATGGAGAAAAAATAATACTGATAAGGTATTTTTCACAGCTTCTCTTTTAAGTGCTACAAAATTTGCTAAAAAAGCGGCTGCTAAGTATGGCGGCAATCCTATAATATATATCATTGAACCTTTTTATCCTTACTATAACAAAAATATAACTAATGAGTATTATACTCATCAAGCAAGAATAATTGGTACATATAATAATTAAGACTTTTTCCAATATTCTGATAAATTCCCCCTTCGTATGCGGCAATCTCCCCCTTCTTGCCGCATATAGCAGAGTAGCTTAATTGGTAAAAGCATTCGGTTCATACCCGAAAGACTAAGGGTTCGAGTCCCTTCTCTGCTACCATATACACAGGTCGTCTAACGAGTAAGACATAGCCCGTACAACTATATATGGAGTGCAAATCCCATCCTGTGTGCCACTGTAGTTTTCATATAAATTCATTTCATTACTTACTTTTTTATCCGTATTGTATTTATATACAATACGGATTTTTTATTTGGGTAAGATTATATAGTTTAGTATTGATAATTTTAATATAAAAATAGGAGATTTTTTGAAAGGAGTTTTTTCTATGTATTCAATTACTGCTCAAGGCGGAAAAACAACCGCATATGTAACAGAATTTCAAGTAGATACACTAGCAGATTTAATAGATTTACCAAAATAGCCTATTTGTGCAACAGGAAGCACTTGCATATGTTTAGAAGATGCAAGCGTTTGGTTCTTAGGAGACGATGGCGAATGGCATAATTTATAATACTATTATTTTTTTAATAAAGAGGTGAGATAATTTATGGATATTGTTTCTTATCTATTAAGTAAAAAATATACAAAAGATTCTTTAGATGGAGTAGGTGCCATTAAAGGAGCTCCCTGCCGCATTTCTAAGATTGAGTCTGTTGAAGGCGGTAATAAAATAACCTTCGCTTGGACTAGCAATAGTGGAGTTGAATCTATTAGTACACTAATAGTTAAAGATGGCGTAGATGGTCAAGACGGAACTGATGGTATAAGTATTAAAAAAATTGAGAAAATAAAAACAGTAGATTTAATTGATACTTATAGAATTACATTTTCAGATAATTCTACTTTTGATTATGATATTCATAATGGTAAAATTGGAAATGATGGTATTTCTCCAACAATAGAAGAAAATAAAAATAACACAGAGTCTATTTATAGATTAGATATTACAGATAAAAATGGAACTTTTACAACTCCAAATTTAAAAGGAAAAGATGGCTCTGGCGGTAGTACAGATTTATCTAATTATTATACAAAAGATGAAGTAGAAAATTTAATTTCTAATAATATTATGTCACTTTCTGATGAAGATATTCAAAATATCTTAACAGAAGTATTTTAAGAAAGGATGATTAACCTATGGCTTTAACTGAAAAAAAGTTTCTTGATGAAATTGGCGTAAAGACATTAGCTACTGGTATTAAAACTTGGACACTTTCAGAAGAGAGTGCTATATTAAAAACTGTTATATTTAAAGATAACTCTATTTATTTTTATAACAAGCCTAATGCGGTAGATACAGATCCTGCAGATTTTACTGTAGACTTGCCCACAGAATATTTCTTAGATTAGGCAAAAACAGAATTTGTAAATAGCTTTACTTGGAGTGATTCTACATATCCTGACTCAGTAGACCCTTCTCTTGATGGTCAACCTGTACTTGTATTGGCAGTTAAGGGCGATGATGATACTGTATCATATAGTTTTGTTAGTATGAACTCTTTAGTAAAAGTTTACAGTGCTTCAGTAGAAAATAATACAGTAACTATTACTATTAATAATGAAACTAATACAATTGCCGCAAATGTTAAAATATCTTCAGATGAAAATAATGTTCTAACAGTTGGCGCAGATGGAGGATTATACGCTTCCGCAACAGACGTTTCTTCAAAAGCAGATAAATTAACAACAGACAAATCTGCTGATTAGATTTTGATTGATGATGGCAATGGTAATATTGCAGCAAGCGGTATAACAATTCAAAATATTGTAGATAATATGACTCCTTATACAGCTGAAGAGGTACAAGCTATTTTAGATACTGTTTTATGATAAAAAGGAGTGATTTAAATGGCATTAAATCCTATTAAATACCTTGGAGAAGAAGGTATAGAATAGATTGGAAAGAATATTTCAGATAAAATAGATAAAACAGAAAAAGGTTCTGCAAATGGGATTGCAGAACTTGATGCTACTGGTAAAGTGCCAGTCGCACAATTACCAAGTTATGCTGATAATGTTGTGGATAATTTAACATCTACAGATACAACTAAGTCATTAAGTGCTAACCAAGGTAAAGTATTAAAAGGATTAGTAGATGAAAAAGCTTTAAAATCTAAGTATGGAGATACTGAGATTAATGTCGGAAGAAAAGCTAATACTCCAATTGGAAATTATTCTACCGCTGAAGGCTATAATACAACAGCAAGTGGTTATGCATCACACGCAGAAGGAAGTAATGCTTATACAAATTCAAATGGAGAAATTACATTTTATGATACAAGAACTGTAACGATTAGTGATGATGTTACTGTTGAAGTAGACTCTTCTCAGGCGTATGGAGTAAATTCACACGCTGAAGGTTGTCAGACATTGGCATACGGGAATTTTTCACACGCTGAAGGTCGTCAGACAACAGCGAGTGGTAGTGGTTCTCACGCTGAAGGCGTGGGTACAACAGCTAATGGCACTGCAAATCACGCAGAAGGTGTAGGTACAATCGCAAATGGTGCTCGGTGTCACGTAGAAGGTATATGGACAATCGCAAGTGGTAGCGCAAATCACGCAGAGGGTAAGAATACCACTGCAAATGGTAATAACTCTTGCCACGCCGAAGGCTATAATACAACTGCAAGTGGTATAGCTACTCATGCAGAAGGATCTTCAGATAATAGGATAATTGATGTAATTGCTGATTTTTCATGGAACGATACTACAAACGAGGACATTATTAACGCTTGGAATACTCAAAAATTTAGCGTAGCTCACGGAAGAGTATCTCATGTCGAAGGAAGTAATAATTTATCGCTTGGACACGCATCTCATGCAGAGGGTCAGAATACTATCGCTGTTGGAAATCGCTCTCATACAAGTGGATTTTATACAAAAGCATTACACGAAAATGAAGCGGCATATGGTAAATACAACGAATCCAACGAAGACACCTTATTCTCAATTGGTGATGGTACTGCTGACGATGCAAGACATAATGCATTTGAAATAACTACTGATGGTGGTAAATTACACGATAAAGATATTGCTACGATGGATGAATTGCCTAATCCTAATCTGCTGATAAATCCCGATTTTAAAATCAATCAGCGGGGAAAATCGGGGAATATAGTTCCTGATAAAAATGCTAATGGTGATGATATTCACACGTATTTCGTGGATAGATGGGGCATTGACAGCGGAAGTGTGACAATAAATACTGACGGAACTCTAACACTTAACGGCACAATGTCTCAGATTTTAGAAAATTCTGTCGGGACAAATGTCACTGCATCTGTTTCGGCAGGTACTGCCACATATGACAATATCACACAAACATTTACAATTACGGGAAACGGTGATGTTATTTCCTGGGCTAAGCTGGAGATAGGCAGCGCTGCAACAGCGTTTATTCCGCCCGACCCTGCGACCGAATTTCTGAAATGCTGCCGTTATTTTCAGATCATTGATAACGGTTCACCGTTGTTTGGAATTGTTACAAATTCATCACGAATACGTTTGACAATGCCTATAATCTGCCCTATGCGAAAAAATCCTACAGTTAGTTTATTACAGCATACGGGGGATTTTACATGGTCGTTCACTATAAAAAATGCGGCAGGAACATCGTCATTTATAACGATGGATTTTTCGGCAATGTCTGCAGCGTTCATTCGTACCGATGGCGCAATTATGAATGTTTATATAAATATATCACATACGTTGTCAACGGGCGAAATTGTGTATACGGGCGGCACAGGCGGAATTTATTTTTCACTTGACGCCGAAATTTACTGATGGGGGGTATTGCGTTGCGTGTCTACATTAAAACCGACAGCCAGGATCGGATAACTGCTGTTAATTCCGAAATTTTCATTTCCGATTTGAATGATTGGATTTTGGTTGACAGCAATGTACAAGGAGATAGAGGTTCTCATGCACAGGGGAATTATCTTCCAAAACCACTGATTACCAGCGATGGTTATTATCGTTATAAATATGAAAACGGAAATATTGTAGAACGTTCTGAAGACGAAATCAACACTGATGCTTTTCCTGACATTATTTCTCAGAAAAAATCCGAACTTTCAGCTGCGTGTGAAAAATCCATTATATTAGGTGTTGATGTTGGCGATGCTCACTACTCGCTAACCATTGAAGACCAAGCAAATATTCTTGCGTGGATGGCTGTTGCTCAGACTGGGAAAGCAGTGCCTCATCATCAAGATGGACAACCTTGTCGAGTATATACCGCCGAGGAGTTCCTTGAAGTCGCTAATGCTGCTGTAGTGCATAAGACCCACCATACTACATACTGCAATCTGCTGACGAGACAGGTTGAGGCTATGACCGATGCTGAAGAAGTTAAGGCTGTACAATATGGAATAACTCAGCTTGAGGGTGAATATGCTGAACAGTATCAGGTGATTATGGCTTCGCTGATAGGTGAGAATAGTGAAACAAATAATTAAGCAATTGACTATATTCATTGTAATCGGGCTAACATATTTTGGCATAGAAATGGCAGTTCGTGGCAGAAGTGATGTTTCAATGATAATTTGTGCTGGGATTATCGGTGTTATCGTAGGGTTGCTTAATGATATTTTCTCATATGATATGCTAGTTCAGGACCAATTGTTAATAGGTACAATTGTTGCTACTTTTTGTGAAGGTATCACAGGATTAATACTCATTGCGATATATGGGTATAATCCTGTGTGGAATTACTCTGATTTGTGGGGAACATTCTTTTGGGGTCAATGTAATATATTCTTTTGTATAATATGGATATTTCTCATATTCATTGCAATACTGATTGCCGATAGTATAGATTACTATTTATTTGATGGAGAACGTCCGTATTATAAGATGCATAAGAATAAGATATGGTTTATGTTGCCTAAAAAAAGACTTGATAAATAATATTGAACGTGATACTATAAATAAAATAAAAATGGAGCTATATATTTCTATATATGGCTCCATTTTTTTTATTTATTTTATTTTTTAAAAAATATATGATATAATATATATAGAAAATAAAAAAGAAAAGGTGATAAAGATATGACTGAAAAAGAGCTGTATAAAATAATTATGACTAAGAACAATTATAGAGCTCATCTTAATTGTATGGATTGTCCTTTATGTGGTCTCCGCTGTTATGGTGCTCCTGAGCACTGTGAAAGAGCTATTAAAGAATTTAAAGAGGATTTTGAAAGAACTCATTTTAGATTTTGTTTTTATGGTGAAGAATAAGGAGATATATTTATGAATTTTACTTATGTTTTAGATTTTGGAGATATCATTTGTATTATCTTCGGAGGCATTCTTGGATTAACTTTTTTAATATGGCTTATAGGAAATTTCTTTATTTCTATAGGAGAAAAAATTAAAGAAAAGTTCAAAAGACATAAGTAAGGAGGATATCTTTATATGAATAGTCTTGAGATTAAAAATAATGTTCTTAACAGAGTTAAAGAACATTATATGTATCTTCTTGAAAATTATCCTGAGAAGAGTATTCTTGGTGTATTTCTTTACGGTTCACAAAATTATAATTTAGCAACAGAAAATAGTGATGTTGATACTAAAGCTATCTATATTCCTACTTTTGAGGAAATAGCTCTTAATAAGACTCCTATTTCAAAAGAACTCCATATAAATGGTGAACATTGTGAATTTAAAGATATCCGTCTTATGTGGCAAATGTGGAAAAAGCAGAATATGAACTTTATTGAATGTCTGTTTAGTAATTATATAAAGATAAATTCTAATTACGAAAGTCTGTATTTTGCTACTATTTTTCCTCACAGAGATGCAATAGCAAGATATGATGAAAAAGCGGCAATGCTTTCTACAGTATATCAAACTGAACATACTATTCGACAGATAAAGATGGAAGAGCCTGATAAAATAGGTAAAAAATTAGCTAATGGCTATAGACTTGTTAATTTTTGCGAGTCGTTCTATATAGATTGCTATAATGATTTTAACTTAAATTATGGCTATACTATGGAGTTAAGAGGTATATTGCGACAAGAGCTATTAACTCTTAAAAATAATACTAATTTATCTGAGGAAGAAGTTAATAAGCATAAGCAAAATATCCTTACTCGTTGCGAAAATATTAAACATTTTATAGACAACAATGAACTTTTCAAAAGTAAAATAGAACGAGATAAAGCAAAAAAAGCTAAATTAGATGCTATAATGGCAGAAGAAATTAGCAAAATTATTTTTTGCCGCAATGAATTTGATGTTAAAAAATATATTATGGAGGGTTTTGTCGATGTATCATAAGGATAAGAGATTTAGAAGAGCTGCCCGCAGAAATGAAATCAAAAGAAAAAAGAAAATTCTCAAGCATCATTGGTGTAATGATGATTATTTGAGCAGTGACAAGTTTATTGAGGGTAAGTTAGCAAAAGGAAAGGTTCATTGCTCTTGCCCTGACTGTTCACCAAAAACGCATAATTATAAGTATTATTATGGCACAAAGAAGGATTATACAAAATATTCAGACGCAAAGGCTCTTGAGAAATATAATGCTCAATTAGAGGATGCGATAGATGAAGAGTATAATTTAAAGGTATATGATTTAAATGATATCATTAAAGATATATCTCTGATTACAGGGCTTAACACCTGTTTAAGAATAGTTAAAGATATCGGACAAAGATATTCAGATAAAGATTTTTATGGTATTTCCGCAGAAACTTTATGCGATTATGATTCTCGTTTAAGACCTTATTTTATAGGTCTTTCTGGAATGAAAGACCTTACAAAAGTTTGCATTAAGGCATAAAATCTTTCTTGATTTTTATTTATTTTTATGTTATAATATATATAGAAAATGAAAAAAGGAGAGATATCAATGAATGAAGTAATGCCTGTTTCTTGCTATATTATTAAGCTGTCTGACGTTATTCAGTCAAATCGAGGTATTTTTGGTCGACAGGAAATTGCAAATATCTATAAGGTGCTTTCTCCTGTAAGACCAGATGAGGTCATTGATATCTCTTTTGATATCAAAGAGTTGGATAAAGATGACTCTATTTATAATACTGGTTATTATAATCTTATGAATATTATTAAAGAGTCAAATTGGTATAATCCAAATATTAGGATACTCCTTGATACTTCAACTTAAAAAATCTTTTTTGATTTTTTCAAAAATATATGTTATAATATATATAGAAAATGAAAAAAGAGGTATGATATGGAACCTTCAACAGTAGAAATTCCTAAAGGTGTTCTCATAGATTTAGTATGTAGCCATTTAATGCTCAATGCACTTACATATATGGGTGTTGATAATTGGAGCGGCTATGGCGAAAACTTTAATGAGGAAAAGGCTAATATTTTAGACTGCGTGCCTGAGATAAAAGAAGAGTTCTGTAAAGAGGCTTATTGCGAAGACCTTGAAGATATGCCATCTTTCAGAGAAATAGCTCAAAAACTTGTTGAGCACGATATCAAAAATTTTGACTTTTAAAAAATTTTATGTTATAATATATATATAGAAAATCAAAAAAGAGATGTTACCACTAACGCTTCACTCTTAAAAAGAAGGTGACTAGTGCGGTTTACGAGAGGGGTCACAAAGGTTGCGAAAGCCTTATCCAAGAAAACAAAACCTCCTTCCGCTGAAGAGCGAAATATAAATACTTAAAGTCTTAGTTGGTGACTTAAACGTAAAGACTTTATTCATAAATCATAAAAATTTTTTGACTTTTCAAAAAATTTATGATATAATTATTATACAATAAAAATTAAAAGAGACTTTCACAGCAAAACAGGAACAATTAAAACTTATATAATTTGAAAATATTAAATATATAAATGCTTAATCAAAGCCGATAGAAAGTAGTACTCTTTCGTATTGGCACAAAAAATGGAAAAGAGTCTCTTGTTATATTATTTATTTTACTAAAGGCACTTTCTGCAAAGTTTTGGAAAAACTTTATAATCAAAAGGTAAAGATACAATCTCTAAACGATTGAAATGCAGGTTCGATTCCCGCTAAAGTGAGATCAGTGCCTTGAATATATCGCAGGGTAGAGGAGAGGTTCCTTGCAACGCTCATACCGTTGAGACGTGGGTTCGAATCCCACCCTTGCACCCAAAGAGCTACATTTAATCAGCCTCCACGTGGCGTAGCTTGGATAACGCTAATGATTAAAACTTTATGGCTTTCCTTTCTTGCGGTCGAAAGACAGATTATGTACAATTTAATATCCCTAAAAGCTCTATGATACTTACAGCAATCTTCTAAAAGTAAAGTAATAGAAAATTATTATTTATTTAATGATGATTGAGAGCGGCAAGTAATTGTCGAAATGAAAATTTTTCATAATTTTGGATAATTTAACTCTAATTAAAAATTATGATAGAGCTTTGTTTTATAGAGAGTGAAGTGTAAGGGTATGCACACTCCCTTTGGAAGACAAACTTTATATTCTATGTAATATGGATTATACTCAATCTCGAGGCAATATTGTAGAACTTCAATGTATATCAAAATTTTTTGAATATGGTATTGAATGTTCAATTCCTTATGGTAATGGTGCAAAATATGATTTTATTGCTGATATACAAGGAAAACTAATAAAAGTTCAATGTAAAGCATCTTCTCCTGTTGACAATGTTAGTTTTAGTTTTAGTACTACTTATCAGCGAACTTCAACTCATACTAATTGTAAATATACAAAAGAACAAATTGATTATTTTGCAACTTATTATTTAGGAGAGGTTTATTTAGTACCTGTTGAAGAATGTTCTACAAATAAAACTTTACGATTAGCTCCCCCTGCTAATGGACAAACAAGATATAATAATGCGGAAGATTATAAATTTGAAAATGTTTTATTAAAGGTTTTCAATATCGAAAAACCTCAAGAAGAAATATTTAAAAAAGCAATGATAAAATATTATTGCGTTTCTTGTGGTAAAGTAGAGGTTAAAAACGACGGAAAAATGTGTTGTGAGTGTTTACATAAAGCTCAAAGAAGAGTTGAAAGACCTTCAAGAGAGGAGCTGAAAGATATGATAAGAAACATTCCTTTTGTTCAAATAGCAAGAAAGTATGGAGTATCTGATAAAGCTATCGTAAAGTGGTGTATGTCAGAAAATCTTCCTTCAAGGAAATCTGATATCAATTCTTATTCAGACGAGGATTGGAGTAAAATATAAAGCATTGACTTCTGGAGGGAGTAGAGGAGTTCGAGTCTCACACTTTCTACCAGTCCAAAGGCTTTTTCTGCAAATACTTCAAATGATTTAAATTATTGGTAAAATAATTAGATGAAATGAGTCAGAGCTTATATAATGCTTTGATAGTTGTGAGAAAAAGAAGTTTTTATATAACATTTTTTGATATTTTTCATCTGAAAAGATTTATAGAAAAATGTTTAAAGCCTTGTTTTAAATATGGGGGCGTATCCGAATTGGCACAGGAAGCTGACTTAGAATCAGTTGTTTGGAGGTTCAAGTCCTCTCGCCCCTACCAAATATACAATGACAAAATAACATAGGTTTAAGTGTGAAAAGTTACTCCTTTGTATCAAGAGTAATACAACTATATATCCAAGAAGTTGGTAGTTATCTCACCTATGGAAACTATCCATTGTATCATATCAAGCGGCAATAGGGTAAATGATAAAGTACACTTATGCCGTTATATTCCGATTGTGTTTTATTTTATGTAAATCTAAAAGAACTTTATCTCTTATAGTTTTAAGATAAAGCACTTTTTTGCACCCATCGTCAAGCGGTTTAAGACCCCAGACTGCAACTCTGGTATATGTCGTTGGTTCGAATCCAACTGGGTGCTCCATCTGCTTCTATAGTTTAATGGTAAAACAAGAGCCTTGTAAACTCTTGATTGGTGTTCGATTCACCATAGAAGCTCCATATGCGGTAGTAGTTTAACGGCTAGAATTTCTGTCTTCCAAACAGAGGACTGGGGTTCAACTCCCCATTACCGCACCAAAGGTGTCACAACGTACTGTAAGACTTAATGGATTTCTGACTGGATGAGATCGCCTTACTTCGGCGGCAGGGTTATTGCCGCAATAAAGGGGACGTACCCAAGTGGTTTAAGGGGAGTGCCTACTAAGCATTTAGACCGTTCTGCGGTGCGTGGGTTCGAATCCCACCGTCCCCGCCAAGTCAATATCTCTAATAATTACAAAATTTCTTCTTTATTGATTTTTATAAAAATATATGTTATAATATATATAGAAAATCAAAAAGGAGATGTTTATAAATGAAAAAGTGGTATGTAAGCTATACAATTCTCACAGAAGTTGAAGCTGAAACTTTTGATGATGCAAAGGCTGCCGCAGAACAGTATGCCGAAGATGAAGATTTCTATCATCTTATCAACGATATAGAGGTTGAAGATGCGGAGGAAGATATTTATGGCGGTTGAATGGTGTGATTTGTATTCAAAGTGCAAGCATTTTTCAATTCATTATGATAACTCTGATATTTTTGATCATGGCTCTATAACTTTTTATTGCAATAAATCAGGTATAATGAAAGAAATTCCTCATTGTATTTGTAAAAAATGTGATATAATGGCAGAAATGTTGAAAGGAGTAAATAATGGCAAAGAAATATAATCTTTACCTTATTCATTCAAAAGGTCATTATTCTGGTAATGCTATTGTTTCTGCGGAAAATGTAAATCAAGCTAAAGAAATTATTAAAGAATTTAAACTTCTTGATAGTGATAATTCTGCCGACTCTCGGGGTTGGGATGATAATATTTCTGAAGATGATGCTTTATTAAATGTTTCTGGTGGCTTTGCTGGAATTGTTTTTAACGGTATTTATTATCACGGATAAGGGGAATTGTTAATAATGAAAATTGTAGCCGTTCTTGATGTAGACGAAGATGAATTTTTTCAAAATCCCGATAGCTCATTCAATGATTTTATAAAAAAATTTATTAGTTGGGACACTTATCCAACAGAAGAAAAAGAGGCTGTAATTGTCACAAAAGATGGCATATATGGCACTCTTGGTCTTGATACTATTGACATTAATTGGGAAGTTAAAAATTCTTTTTGATTTTTTAAAAAATATATGTTATAATATATATAGAAAATGAAAAAATGATAAGCCTGTTCTGCAAATTCAATAACGCTTAGTCTTTTAAACTAAATACGTAAATCAGGCTTAGAATTACTGCTCAGTCGTCAAGCGGTTAAGACGCCAGTCTCTAAAACTGGTTTCCTGAGTTCGAATCTCAGCTGAGCAACCATTAAGATGAAATAGGTCAGGTCGTATCGCCTAATTAGGTATGCAAGGGAAGTAAGGTACGTCTCCCGAAAGGGTATAAAGTCCTCCGCATTTAAAGTACAACTGAAAAATGTTGCCGCCTAATTTATATCTTATTTATTGGGATGTCGTCAAGAGGTTAAGACAACAGACTTTGACTCTGTCACTCCGTGGGTTCGAATCCCTCCATCCCAACCATATGATGTCAGTATTCAGAACCTCCTCGTGGTTGACATCGGGTAACGCTAATTCTGAATAATTATTCTGGTAGATGTGAATATAGACGGAGTGAGAATACACTAATTAAACCCATAATGTTTAATTAGGTCCAAATCTTCGATAGGACAAATGCACGGAGACTGCTTCTATGGCTGAAGGTCTCTTACCAGAATTGCAAAAGAAAAGGTTTACCCGCCTGCTTTCAATGGTTGAAATGATATATACCGAAAGCCGAGCTAATTCGTATTAGATTTCTTTTGTGACGTTTACCTATTGACCGATAATAATAGGTGTCTATCTGCTAATACTTCGTTGCTCGGCAGTCGAAGTAGATAGTCAAAAGACAACGAAGTTTTACATATATTCTGGGATGGCTCAGTCGGTAGAGCAGAGGACTGTTAATCCTAAGGTCGTGGGTTCGAGTCCCACTCCCAGAGCCAATGGTTCACTTATATCAAACCTCCTCGTGGTGTGAACTGGATAACGCTAATTGATATAAAAATTCTAAGTTCTTAAAAGGAGGGCTTAGAAATGAGCAGAAGCTATAAAAAAGTTGCAATATGCGTTGATAGAAAAGGAAAATCGAAAAAGCGTGCGGCAAACAGCAAAGTCAGAAATTGGTTAAAGCAACATCCTGATATTCAAATTCAATATAGTAAATATAAACAAATATTTGAAACATATGATATTTGTGATTACTATTGGTTTATGCCTTGGGAAGAATATCAAAAGTATGGCTGGGGCAGTTATCGAGAATGGTATCAACGATATAAAGCAAAATGATATGCAGGAAATAGCTTAACTGGATAGAGCAACGTTATGTATAAAAAAGAATATTTTGTCAAAAATATTTTCTGCAACGTTTCTCTTTATTATATTTGCTTCTGGTGCCGTTTGTGTAGGTTCGAATCCTACTTTCCTGCCCAATGTGCAATACTCATCAGACACAATAATCCTTATGAGTTTATAGGTGGGTAGCTTTAAATCCTGTCGGACAGGGGTGAAACTCCAAATCTCATAGCAAGTGGTTCGACTCCTCACCTGCCTGCCACCAGCTCATTAAATTGAGCTTCCTATAATATCTTAAAACCTTTCCTTTCACACGGGCTACCGACTTGCCCTAAAAGTCGGAATATGCAAGATAGTTTATTGGTTAAAACATTTTAAATTAAAGTTCGATTCTTTAATCTTGCTCCATTAAGATTTTTTGATTTTTAAAAAAATATATGTTATAATATATACACAATAAAAATCAAAAAAGAAAAAATATGCGGAAGTAGCTCAGTTGGGAGAACGTAGGTAAAAAGAAGTAAGTTTAGATGTAAACTTAGTCAGCAATTATTCTTTAATGGGAACCTAAAGGTCAGAAGTTCGAGTCTTCTCTTCCGCACCGAATATTACAAAAGGTAAGTTATACATACCATCAGTTTCTTACACAGTAAGAAGTCAGAGAAAAAGTGTATCCCGTGCTCTCACCCTTAGGGAAAGGTGAGAAACCTGTTCGTGTAGCTCAGTTGGTAGAGCAGTAGACTTTTAATCTATGTGTCGAGGGTTCGATTCCCTCTACGGGCACCAATAGGGGAGTAGTTTAAGCAAAACGCTATATAGGGTGTTGTGGTAACTACATACTCAGCATATTTACTTAGCTATACCAAGCTAGAATTGTAAGTGCAAGTCTTACCTCCCCTGCCAAATGGTTCTATAATTTAATCGGTTAGAATACCAGTCTGTCACACTGGAAGCCCGAGTTCAAAACTCGGTAGAACCGCCATTTTACCCTTATAGCTCAATGGATAGAGCAGTGGTCTTCTAAACCGCTTATGTAAGTTCGATTCTTACTAAGGGTACCAATTTAAAATTTATGTGGTTTGTAATTCAATGGTTAGAATGCTGGATTGTGGCTCCAGAAATGACAGTTCGATTCTGTCCATTCCACCCATATGGGAGGATACTCAAGCGGCTGAAGAGTTCGGTCTTGAAAACCGATAGACCCCTTAAAGGTGCGAGGGTTCGAATCCCTCTCCTCCCGCCAGTTATAATTAGTAAGTCAAGAGGAAGTGGAACTTGATAAAATTTTAATAAAAATCGAGCCGAAAGAGTAGCTACAAAAATAAAAACGCTATCTATAAAAAAGGCTGATAGCAAAATCATTACTAATTATATTTTATATTTTATTAAACGGGTGATTAATTTTTAGAGTTAGCGGTGCACTCACTAATTCTAATGTCAGCTTTCGAAACCCGTTTCCTGACTGGCGACTCGGAAAGACGAGTTTTATACGGCGCCATCGTCAAGTGGTTAAGACGCCGCCCTTTCACGGCGGAATCGAGGGTTCGAACCCCTCTGGCGTCACCATAAGAGACATACAGCAAAATTATCTTTAGAAAATTTGAATAATTTTCACCAAATATTAAAGATACTTTGTCTCTTGAAATTTTTAGATTTTATTAGTTCTTGTGTACACAAAACAGTAAGTTTTTCCCTTGATTTTCTTACCGCTTTAGAAAAAAATCAAGATTGCAATGGGGAAGTCGTGTAGTGGCAATCACAGGTGTCTGTAAAACACCCGCCATTTGGCTTCGTTGGTTCGAGTCCAACCTTCCCCACCAATTTATGGGGCTATAGCTTAATTGGTAAAGCAACTGCTTTGCAAGCAGAAGAGCGAGGGTTCGACTCCCTCTAGTTCCACCAAGAATAATCTTATCAAAAGTAAGGACTTAGCTCATACATATGTCTATTGAAAGTTATCAACGCTCTAAAGAAAGTAAATATCGGTTATCTACCGAAGCGTGCGAAGTTAACCTCTTCAATCCGAAACTTTATTTAATATAAAGAGAAGGAGACCAATATTGGCAAATAAACAATCCAAGGTCTTAAACGAAAGTAGATAATGTTAAAAAGGGGCTTTTATTGATTAAGATTATTTAATATATTTGGGTAGCTCAGTTGGTAGAGCGTTAGGTTGAAGCCCTAAGCGTCGTAAGTTCAAATCTTACCCCAAATGCCAAAGACTCTTGCAGCAATCTCTTAATAGAATAAAACTATGAACAAGTTTGATTTTTATAAGAGAGTCTTGTATAAATATTTAAATTAAATAATAAAATAAAAGCACAGACAGCAATCTTTTTTTATTAAATTTAATGCTGAAATTTAATTCCAAATGTGCTTTGTTTTATACTCTGTTAGCTCAATAGGTTAGAGCAATCGCTTGATAAGCGATAGACTTAGGTTCAATTCCTAAACAGAGTACCATTTTTATTGCTTCCTCCCGCAATAAAAGATAAGGAGTAAACAATGAAGAAGATTTTAAGTTTAATACTTGCGTTAGCAATGATATTATTTTGCGGAGCTACAGTTTATTCATTAGAGTTGCCGCAAGAAGATACCAATGTTCATTTTTATATGGATTGGAATATGATTACTAATAAAAGTAGCAATCAATGGCAATTGCAACATAGTGGATTTGTTTCTACTGATGAAAATGGATTAAGATATGCTTAGGACATTAACGGAGAGAAATATTATCTCGTTGCTCTTGCAGAAAGATATGGAACTGAAATTGGCTCTGTTTATGAGGTAACATTAGATAACGGTTCTGTATTTAGAGTAATGTTAGGAGATTGTAAATCAAATAAAGATGCTCCTAATGGTTATGGCAGAGATTGTTATAACTTTATTACTCAACAGACTGCAATAAATGTTTTAGAATTTATTGTGGAAGAAGATAAACTTCCAAAGAAAGTAACTCAATGGGGTAGTTTAACTGCTATTGATACTTTTAATGGTAATTTGGAAGAAATTGAATATTTAGGTAGGGCTTGGTATCCTACAAACTAATTTTTTAAAGACGACTTCAGCAGATTTTAATAGAAATATTTTACAACCATATTACATTATTTATTTTTTTCGTCTTGTTAATAATAATTTTATAAAGACCTTCCCTGCAATTATTTTCTTTGATAATTTTTAAGTTATAACTTCAAATTATAAGGTCTTGTATTATTAGCTTATTAACAAAAATAGAATTGTTAATAAGCCTTTTTCTTTTTTATCTAAAGAAAAAATCCATTTGAAATTTTTAAAAATATATGATATAATATATATAGAAAGTTAAAAAACACATAAAAATGGCTATGACAATAGCCAAGAGATAAAAGGAGAATTGATATTATGAATACTTTTGTAAATGCTCTCTCTGAAACCAACGAATACAAGAGAACTGAAAATGGGGCAACCGCTCACACCTCAACTCATTTTGCAGTTTATGATATGTTTGCTTTTGGCGGAGCTTATCGTAAGAGAAGCGATGCTGATGTGGCTAATCTGTTTAAGAAGGCATATGAAGAGGATAAGGAATTGGCATTGAAGTGTCTTTTCTACCTTCGTGATTGCCGCGGCGGTCAGGGCGAAAGACGCTTTTTCAGAGTAGCTTTCCGCTGGCTTATCAATCACGATGAGGAACAGGCTTATCGTCTTCTTGATAAGATTAGTGAGTACGGAAGATGGGACGACCTTATTTACTGTGCTCTTGACACTGAGCTTCAGGACGATATGGTAAAGGCAATCCGTGAGCAGTTTGTTCTTGACCTTGCAAGTAAGACTCCTTCTCTTCTTGGTAAGTGGATGCCTTCCGAAAACGCTTCTTCTCCTAAGACTAAGCGTGCTGCTAAGATTTTGAGACAGGCTCTTGGACTTACCAGCAAGGAGTATCGTGTTGCTCTTTCTTCTCTTAGAACTAAGATTAACATTGTTGAAAAGCTGATGTCTGAGAATAGATGGGATGAAATCGAGTTCGATAAGATTCCTTCTAAGGCTGGTCTTATGTATAAGAATGCCTTTGCCCGCAGAGACATTATTGCTAAGAAGTATGAGGCTTTTGCTAAGAGCAAGGATACTAAGGTAAATGCAAAGACTCTTTATCCTTACGAAGTCGTTCAGAATGCAATCAGAATCCCCACTTACGCTCCTCTTGATAATGTTGATAGACTTATGGTTAATAAGTATTGGGAAAATCTTCCTGATTACTTCAACGGTAAGGAAGGCAGTATGATGTGTGTAGTAGATACATCAGGCTCAATGAGAGGAACTCCTATCAATATGGCAATTTCTCTTGGACTTTATTGTGCAGAGAGATTGAGAGGTCCTTTTGCTAATCGTTTTATCACTTTCTCAAGCCGTCCTCAGTTTATCGAAACTACGGGAGTAGATTTCGTAGCTAAGGTTCAGAACATCTATAAGATGAATATTATTGAGAACACAAATCTTCTTGCAGTCTTTGAACTCTTGAAGAATACAGCTCTCAAGTATAATGTAAATCCTAAGGATGTTCCTGAGACAATCGTAGTTATTTCTGATATGGAAATTGATGAAGGCACTTACGATTATAGAAACAGTGGACATCGTTGGACTTCAGATAATGCTTCTACGGAGATGGAGAAAGTTCGTCAGAACTGGTCTGCCGTAGGTCTTAAGATGCCTAAGTTAGTTTACTGGAATGTCGATGCAAGACACGACACAATCCTTGATCTCGGTCCTAATGTATCTTGCGTAAGTGGAAGTTCTCCTACAACCTTTGAGAGTATTCTCACTGGTAAGACAGGCTATTCTCTTATGCTTGATAAGCTCCTTAGTGACAGATACGCAAGTATTACTGCTTGCTAAGAGTTAATATATGAATAGGGACTTTCATAAGTCCCTATTTTTCTATTCAAATAAGGAGGAAAAAATATGGATGCTCCAATAGAAATTCCTAATGGTAATTTATACTGCCCTGCAGAAGATATGGAAAGAATATTAATTCATACAGAAAACAATTTACCAATATCAGAAAATAGTGTATCTGAAGAAAATATATTAACAGAAGATAAAAAGAAAGAAATAATCTATTTGTTATCATCAATGCTTAACACAATAAATAATATGGCAAATGATATAAATAATTATGGAGAAGATGAATGTAATTATTGTAAACATTTACCTTGTGGCGGCGATGGTCAATGTGGTTATTTTAATGATAATAATCCTAAAGGATTTTGTTCTTGTAATTTTGAATGGAGATTTGCAAAAGAAGTTCAAAATATTATTGAACAATTAAAACAATAAAAAAGACCTGCAATATAATTAAATATTGCAGGTCTTTTTTGCTTTTAGCAAGCTTGGAGCGCTGACGCCCGTACTTATAAATAATTTCGTAGTTTTAAACTTTTTAAATGCAATTTTTACATTTTGAAATAAGTGTGGAAAGAATCATACCCTAATCTTGAGATATTAGGCTAGCCAGGTCTAGTTTCGTCTCCCCACCATTTTTTATCTTTAGCTCTTGTATCAACATGAGTAGCATTTGCTGAAATATACCCAATTCCATATATTCCGCCCATATCTTCAAGAGTACAACATACTTTTTTTGCAGGAATGATTTTTCCATTTTTATCATAACATACTATATCAGCTGCGCGTCCTAAAACATGCTATCCAGTTCCACTACCTCCAACCGCGATATCATGCTCTTTTGTGCGGTAGCCGCTGTTTACAATTATTTTAGAACAATTTAATTCTTTATACAAAGCTTCAAGAATAATAATTAACTTATTATGAACTTTTACTTTATCAGAATAAATTTTATTTCCTGATTTGCTTGCAAATTCTTTTACCTAAAAATGATTTGATAATTTTTTATCTTTATGAGAATTATAAGAATATGTTGTAATTACATTTTTAGAAGTAGCTGTCGCAAAATCAATTCCTTCTGGAATTTGATAAGTAGTGGGTTTTGTTAGCTCTTCTATTGTAGGTTTTCTTCCAACATAATCTTTATAGCAATAATCCATATCTGTATTGCTTAAAAATCCGCTAGGTTTTCCAACCCAACTATACTAATGTATAGTATATTTTCCTTTATAATCAGAAATATACAATGGATTACCTGATCTATCTTTTACATGAGCAAGCCAAATATCATAATTATTCTTAACAGTATCATTAAAGAAAGAATTTAAATAAGATTTATTGCTATAATTACCTGTCATATAGCCTGCCGCCTTAATTGTTTCCATAAAAGCTATAGCCATATTACTTACTAATTCTCTTGTTGGAATTATATTATATGTTCTTACAACGTAATTATAACTATCTCCTTCCCAATCAAACCAAACAGGATAATTTATATATTTTCTATAAGGAGAAATTGTTTTTAAACAAAATTCAGCTTCCTATTTAGCTTGAATTGGATTAGATGCATAACTAAACCAATATATTCCAATATCAAGCCCGCATTTAATAGCATTTTCAATATTCTCAATAAATTTCTCATCAACAGTATTAACACCAAAACCAGCTCTTATTAAAACAAAATCAATTTCTGTTTTTCGAACCTTATGCCAATCTATCGTATTGTGTTTTGAAATATCTACACCTCTTGATACAATATTCATAATAATTACTCCTTTTAATTGAATTGATAGAATAACTTTTGATAGTTTTTTAATAAAAAAGTCTCTAATTCAGAATCAGTTTTAATGCCTTCCTGATAAAAAATTTTATTTATTCCATAGGTAGCATAATTTTTATAATTATAAATGTTTTTATTTTCTAAATAATCCACATCAAAACGTGTACTAAACTTAAAAGAATTATTTTTAAAAAGTTCTTTATCATAATCTTTATACTCTGAAAATTTAATAACACAATTTTCTCGAAAACCGCCAGTCCCTGTACCTGAAGGTGGGCAATAGCCTTTATCTTCAAAACACGTTATTGCTTTATCTTCTGCGTTAAAAAGTTGAGGAGCATAATCGGTATGATAAGAATTGACAGTTAAGCCAAAATAATTATTAACAAAAGCATCCGTGGTATTAAGGACCCATCTATCAGCATCATATTTCAAAATTGTTTTTTCAATCTCTGCTATGGATGGAAGCTAATTAAAAAATTCTTGTTCATCTTTCGGATTTTCTCCTCTGTTTCTCCTTAAATGAAAACTTATCATTGTACAATAAGGTTCATTATCTTCAACAATAGAGCTTGGGTTAGTTCCATAATATCTGTTTTTATATCTATCAATATAATAATTAAAATTTTTAGGAAAAGCAGGATAGTAACAAGATGCATCAGCATTTAAAAAATAATGATACATAGGAAAAGTTGGTTCAAAATATTCTGTTTTTGTTGCAACAAGAATAGATCCTCCAATTTTCTAATAGTCTATTTCTTTTTGATTATTTAGTTCACCTGAGCCAATTGAAGGAATGAGCGTTGTTTGTTCTGTAATGGGAGAATAATTATTTAAAGAATATGTTTTTATGGTCAAACAAAGATTATGGAAAGAACCAATTTCTTCTTTAATTACATTTTTGGCTGTATCAGGCATACCAGAAGGCTCATAAATTATTTTATTAATAACTTTACCTATTATTCCATCGTCGTGCTAAAAATGCTAAAAACTTTGAACTATATATCCTATAATAGATTCTTTCCACTCTATTGATAAATTTTCAGATACCTAAATTTTTAAATTTTTTGAAAGCTCACAAGAAGGAGAACTACGAATTTCTTCTATTATATAAGTTCCCTCTTTTAAAAACAAAATTGGTGTCCATCCTCTATAAGACTCATTACCTGAAGAATCGTACTCTGTAAAGCAAGCCTAGCTAGCAAGTGGTGCAGTAACTGTCAAATAATCTAAATAATAATTTTTATCTGTGAACTAAAAATGATCTGAAGAGAAATCATACTAACCAATTTGCTAAAAGTTATTATAGCCTTTTTCAGCTATAATATTTCCATTATTAAAAATATAAAGAATCTTATTGGAATCAAACCCTAATTTTCTTATTATGTTTCTCATAAAAGCCATATCTTCTTCATTTTGAATATTTTTTACAATACATTTTTGAATATTATACCGACAAAAATCTTTATCTATAATTTCATAATATTCTACCTAATGAGAAAAAAGAATCTCTCTTTTTATACATTCAGCTATCATAAAATAATCATAATAAGTTGAAGTTGCAACTATATTTCCTTCTAAATCTTTGGCTATAAAAGAATTGCCTTGTCTTAAATCAGGAAGCCCGCCATAAGAATTTTCTTTGTTTTTCTCATAACTCTCTTTCCAGATTTCTAAAAAAGTTTTATCTGTCAAAACTTTTTCCTCAAATGAACTAAAATAGCTATTAATTTTCTAAATAATTTTTACCTTATAATAGCTCTTTCTTTTGTTCACTTGGCTGCTGCTCTTCACAGGAATTTTAAAATATTCTTTATTTATATAACTTTTAATCTATCTCTATTTAAATTCTTTAATATTTATAAAATTACCCTCTTTCTTATTATATACGATTGATATAATGATACAACCGATTAACCACTTTTTACTGAACTCCATTTTCGTACTCAGTTTCTTTTGTTTGCTCTGTATCATTTTCTGCTTCTGCATAGGTTTCCACCTCGCTTATTTCCTCATAATTGTCGGCACTATCATTACAGCCGAGATATAACCTATCGGTCAATACATCTCCACTGATTTTACTTCTAAACACATTCCCTGTATCAGCTGTAATAACAGTAAACTTATTTTCGATCTCAATAGTCATATTGTCACCGCCTTATGCTAAAGTCCAATTCTTATTGATTGCAATAGCTTTTTGTTCATCAGTCAGCTTTGCAAGATTTGTACTGCCAAGAGTAAGTGTCTTAGCCGTATCATCTGTTAAATCTTTTAATGAGTTAAACATAGCAACCATACTATCAACCGTAAGATTAGTTGACACATCAAGTCTAAGAGACATATTCCAATCTTGTCCAAGCTGAACCTCTTCAAGAGCTTTACAATTATAAAAAATATAATATGAGCTTGATGTTGAAGTTAAACTGTTTGAAGTATCAGCAATTATGGTCGAAGGTAAAAATACCTTTTTCAATGAAGTGCAATTATAAAACACTCTTGTCCCAATTGTTTCAATGTTATTATTCTATATTTGCGCCTCTTCAAGAGCAGTACAACCATAAAATATCTCATTTCCAGTATTTTTTGACGACCCTCCCCCAAGAATTGCTGCTTTAATTAAATTAGTACAATACGAAAACATACTGTGCCAAGAATATTTAGCTTCTACTTCAGTTAAACCAGTACAATAACTAAATAAACCAGTACTAATAGTTTTAGCATGAGAAAGTATATACGGAACATGTTCATTAGTAAGAGAGCTACAATGTTCAAAACAGTTTGTACCAAATGCACATTTACTTCCTTCTTCAAATATTATATTTGTTAATTTTGTACAATATCTAAAAGCCTAACCATTTATAGAAGTGCAAGTAATTGGAATATTAATTGTTTTTAATGCAGAACAATAATAAAATGCAGAGCTTCCAATTGATTCTAAATTATTTGGTAATGAAATATTTACTAATTTCTTACAATTATAAAAACAATTATTTGGAATAATAGAAATATTGTTTGGTATTGAAATTCTATTTAATGAAATACATTCATTAAAGCAATCTGTATCAAATTGTATTAAAGTATTTGGTAATGTCACACTTGTTATCTAAGTATTTGATTTAAAACATTTTTGACTTAATGATGTAACATTATTTGGAACTATAACATCTCCAATTGGAATTCCTGTATTATCAATAGGTCTAATACCAGATTCATTTTCTGAAATACCTTTTTTAATAATAAAACAATCTGCCAAAAGATTTCCTCCTTTTTTGTTCACTTATAATGCTATTTTTATTGATTTTTCATATAGTCATTACCTAATAAATTCGATGCTCTTAATATACAAATATGATGTATATCCACTATTTTCGGTACCATGCAGAATTGATAAATAGATGTAATTATTTCCCGTAATAGTAGCACAGTCGATTTCTGCCGAAAATTCTGATTCTGTAGTGCCGACAGATTGATTAATAACAACCCAATCTTCAGTCATTTCAGATAATTCTTGATTTGAAATACAGCAATACGCCGTTGAAGTCAATCCATCTATATTTGATTTTGTTATCCCGTTTATGATGATTTTTGATATACTTGTAAAATCTACAGCATATGAATGTGTTATATTATAACCTGATAGACTTTGATATATACCAAAAATATTCGGTATGTTACCCGAAAAATTGTACCCACCGCCATTGTAGCCAGTTGTATTTTTAATGTTACTATAAAAATTATAAGGGTCAGGGTCGTGATATAAATTCCAATTATCGGCGACGCTTTCGCCACTTATCTCCAATACTTTAGGAATGAGTGTTTCTAATGTCTCATCGTGAGTAGCAGTTATACCCTTAGTCACAAGATTATCAGCAAGAGTATTCTTTTGAGAAATAAGTTTATTCAGATAATCTGCCGTAGTAGCCATTATTCAACACCCCCCGTAACACTTGCAAGAATAGTATTAATATTTCCTATTGTAGTATTAAATTCTTCTTTAGAAATAACTGTGTCATATGTAATATCTCCTGCAATTTTTAATTTAACGGTAAAATCATATATAGGTTTGCTATTTAAACAAGTTCCAATAATACTTCCATTTATAGTTTCAATTTTAGTTAAATTAGAAAAAGATTGATATTCATTTTTCCATAAAGACGAGTCTTCTGAATAGCTGATATCAACAATAGGTACATTATTTTCATTAATTCCATTAACAAGTACTGTCTAAGTATAAGGAGCAGTTTCACTCCACCCGCTAGCTAAGAAAGTTGCATATAAAATTGCACAATCAGCATTAATTTCAATAGAACTTTCTGCTTTTACACCTGTATTAGTTTCTCCTATAAACCAATTTTTAGTTAAATCATCTATATGTGGTGTTATACCATCTAAACCGTTTAAAACGTTAGCAGTTGTAGTACCATCTTTATCAATAATTTCAATATTTACTCCATTTTCAATAGATGAAACTTTTGCAGACGGACTAAAGCCATCCTCTCCATTTAGAATATTTGTTGAGATTGTTCCTTCTTTATTAGCAATAGTAACAGTTACTCCATTTTCAATTTCAGAAGTCGTTATAGATGGAGTAAAACCGTCATTTCCTTGTGCTTTAGTAGGATTTTCTCCACGCTCTCCATTAATAGTCCAATATCCATCACTATCAATAGCAATAGCGGGGATACCAGTTACTTCAAAATTAAAACGCTCATTTTCTTCATCTGCAATAACTCTAATACCACTCTAAATACCTGTTGTCATTGCAGTAGATAAATCATTAAAATTAAAAGAGTCATCTTTTGCAGATAATAAAATAGTCCACTTATTTTCCTCAAAAGTTTCCAAAGAAGTATGATTTATATTACACTGATATAAAATATTATTATATACTACTAATTCATTTATTTTATATAAATAATTTGATTGCCAATTTGTAATAGAAGCTCCTATAAAAGAACTAGATTCTACTTTACCATCATTATAGATAGTAAAAATATTTAAACGATTATCATTGTCGATTCCATTACCTATTGAAAAGACTATATCATCATTAGATAAATTATATTTACCTATAGCAATTTCAGAATCTTTAGTAACTTTTAATCCTTGACCATAGGCTAATCCTTTTCCAATAATTTTATTTGAAAATCCTATATTAATACAATTATTCGTAATTTCTGTTAAATAATCTCCACCGCCATGATTTCCTATAATAATTGCGCTTGTAACATCTTCTGGAAGAACATTTCCATTACCAATTACAGGAACATTGCTATTATGAGTATTAATTCCATTGCCTAAAGCAATAGTATTAGAACCATATGCAGTATTTCCATCTCCAATTATTTTTGCGCCATTATAAGAAGTAGAACCGTTGCCTAAAACAACACTATATCCATTACCTTCTGATTTAGCTCCACCACCAAATACAAAAGAATATGGTGAATTAGCTTGAGCTCCAGCTCCTATAGCTATCGAACTGTTTGCTGAACTAGTTGTTTTTGCTCCTTCGCCAATAGCAACTGAGTAATCACCTTGAGCAGTAGAACCTGGTAGTAAAGCTATACTACTCTATCCTTCTGCAGTTCCGCAAAAAGCTAGAGATGTATTCCCAATAGCTTTTGCGGCTGTTCCTAATGCAGTTGAGTATTTACCACTTGCGATATTTCCTGCATTCTATACATGAGAAGCCTATCCCGAAGCTGTATTTCCTTGACCTTCAGCATGAGAACAAATTCCCGAAGCTGTATTACCTTGACCTTCAGCAACGGAATTTACTCCTGATGCAATATTTTTTTGTCCTAAAATAAATACTTTATCAGAAGACGCTGTATTTTCACTACCTAATATTACACAACCATCTCTTTCTATTGTATTGGATCCACCAATAGAAATACTTGCACCGCTTGATAAATAATTTAAAACTCTTGGTAAAGTATATTCTAATCTTTCTGTATCTGTATCAATATAAATTGAATTAGAATCTTTAACACAAATAAGCTATCCTTCTTTAATATCAATTGTATCTAATTTTTCTTGCGTTGTAATTATAGGTTTTAACTTAGCCATTTGTAAAATCATCTCCTTTTTCTTTTATATTTAAAAAAATAAATAAAATAATTAAAGATAATCAACCAATTAATCTTTAAATAATACATTTTAAATTAAGTATCTATAGTAATCATAATAACTTTTAATTCCATATAAATAAGCTCTTCTTTTTATTATTTAAAAATTTATATAAAATGATTAAATAAAATTAACCTTATTGATTTTTTAATAAATATATGATATAATAAATATATAAGAGATAAGGAGAGATAATAAATGATATTTTATAGGTATATGAGTTATATAGAATTTAATAAATATTTAAATTATCAAACTATTTATCCAACAGGTAGATGGAATTGTAATTGCGTATGTTTTTTATCTGAAAAAACTAAAGTTATTTCTTGGAAAAATAACATTTTTCATTTATCTCCTATTGAATGTTTAGACTTTTTAACAGGTATTGTAACAGAAGAAGTTTTATGTAAATTTGAAATCAATAAAAATATTATTACTTCTCAATTAAGCACTTACGCAGATTATAATTGGGAGCACGATTTAGATTATGATTATAACAATCCAGAAACATTATGTACTGTAAAGGAATATACTTTACCTTATTATAATTATCATAATGCTATATTATTATCTTATAAATATTTATATAAATAATTTCATATATTTATCTTTATTATAATTATTATAACATATATTCCTTATAAAGTCAAATCAAAATCTATTTATTGATTTTTATAAAAATATATGATATAATATATATAGAAAATGAAAAGAAAGAAGGATTGGTATTTATGCTTATTAACGGTAAAAGAGCACTTGCATATGTTGAGAAAATTGCTTGGGTAAAGCCTATTGAAGGTGCGGATAATATTGAACTTATCGGCATCAACGGTTGGACTTGTATTGCAAAAAAAGGCGAATTTGAAGATGGAGACCTTTGCGTTTATTTTGAAATTGACTCAAAGCTTCCTGCTGCAGATTGGTCTGCTTTTATGGAGTCTAAGGATTATAAGGTAAAGACTATGAAACTTAACAAGTTTAAAGTTATTTCTCAGGGTCTTGCACTTCCTTTTTCCGCATTTGGTGCTGATTATAAACTTCCCCCCGTAATTCACGCAGACCTTACAGATGTTCTTAAAGTAACTTATTCTGTTGAAGAAGATAACAAAAGAAAAGCTAATTCTGAGGATAAATTTAAGAAAATGGCACAGCGCAAGCCCAAGCTTTTTTCAAATCCTCTTGTAAAGAAAATTATGCAGTATAAACTTGGTAGAAATATAATGTTTTTCTTCTTTGGTAAGAAGAAGGATAGAAAAAGTGCTTGGCCTGACTGGGTTAAAAAGACAGATGAAGAGCGTATAGAAAATATGCCTTGGATTCTTGATAATATACATCAGCTTTGGATTCCTACCGAAAAGATAGATGGCACATCTACCACTTTTACAATGAAGCGTGCGGCAATGGGTAAAATAGATTATAGAGTTTGCTCTAGAAATGTAGTCTTTGATAATCCAAATAAGGCTTGTTATTATGATACAAATGTTTATCTTGAAATGGGTAAAAAGTATAACGTAGAAAATATTCTTCGGAATATTCTCGCAACCCGCAAAGATGTAGAATATGTTACTCTTCAGGGAGAAACTTATGGAGCAGGCATTCAGAAGAGAGACTATGGTATGAAAGACCACGATTTCGCAGCATTTAATCTTATCTATGGATACAAAAATGGTGAAGTGCAGAGATTTAACCCCTCAGAAATGACGGCAATTCTTAAGCCTCTCGGAATCCCTTGTGTCCCTATTCTTTCTTATGGTGGTATAATTCTTCCCGCAACCATAGAAGAGCTTAGAGCTTATGTAAATGGAACAAAATCTGTTATTGATAACGGTATGAGAGAAGGAGTCGTATTCCGTTCAATAGATGGAAAATCTTCTTTTAAATGTGTATCACCTGAATTCATACTTAAATATCATTCTTAATAAATGAAAGGAGAGTCGATTATGACTAATTTTATTGTCTTAGATAGACTGAAGGATATTACTGACTTTGTAAATGCGGCAACCCGCCTTGAGAAGCATAAAGGAGACATCCTTCTTTCTCAGGGTAGGCAAATTGTAGAAGCAACATCGCTTCTTGGAGTACTGTCTCTTGATACCTCTAAAGGTGTAACAGTTTCTTATCCTAGTGATTTGGAAGAATTTCATAATTTTATCCAGTCTTTTATAGTAGAGCAGTAAAAAAAATAAAGGTTATCTTAATAAAAGAGATAACCTTTATTTTTTATAAAATATATGTTATAATATATATAGAAAATAAAAAAGGAGAAGATATCTATGATGGTAATGGAAATTGTAGTTTTAATTTTGGCGGCGCTTCATTTATGTTCAAGCATTAAATCAATTCCTACAGCTTTTAACAGGAAGAAAGCTATTGATATGTCACTATCAATGCGAGATAATATGCTTGATATGCAGAAAAAATATTCTATGCTTTCCCCGCAAACAGTTCAAGGTTTATTTTATGCAGTAGCATTTTTCCTCGTAGGTATTTCTATTGTATTTGATATTCTTATATATAAGACAGCAGTAATTACTACTATTGGAGAAATTTCTTCAATTAACTATATAATGGTTATTTCAATGTTTGTTCATCTTTATTTTTTAATTACTACTGTCATAGACACATTTAGAACAAATGTCAAAATGACAGGATATACAGTAGCAATAGAAAATGTAGCAGCTAATATATTCTATCTTACAGCTATTGTAAGTTTACTTTCAAAAATAATTTCATAAAAGATAAAAGAGCTTTATATGTACGTATAAAGCTCTTTTTTGATATTTTTATAAAATTATGATATAATATATATAGAAAAATTAAAAAGAAAGAAGTTGGTTGTAATGGCAAGAGCCTGCACAATGAAAATTAGCGAATTTTATTGCACAGAATGCGGAAGACGAGGCATTCCGCTCCCTCGTTTTAAAGGCAATTTTAGAGAAGGCGGACATTTAAAGGTTTTATTTTGTCCTCATTGTCAGAAAGAAGTTAATCACGTTGAAATAACTTCAAGAGGAAGCTATACATATCAGGATTTTTATGATGAATTTTCAAGAGGTAGGTTTGTAAATGGAGAAAGAGTTCCAATTAAAGATTTACCTTTTTGTAACAAAGAATGTTTTAATAATGTAAATGGAAGATGTTGGAACGCAAAAATGATTAAGAATGTGGAGGAATGTGATTTATGAGTTACTATAATGCATATGAGCCTACTTTATTTATTATGGTTGGACTGCCTGGGTCTGGTAAGTCAACATTTTTGAGGCGGCGAGCACATGAATTTACCACTTCCCGCTGTGGTTATACTGTTGTATCAAGAGATGCAATTCGTTTTTCTTTGCTCTCTGATACAGATGACTATTTTGCAAAAGAAAATGAAGTATTTAAGAAATTCACACAGGAAATTTTTGATGGTCTTAAAATGGGTAAAGATGTCTTTGCGGACGCCACCCATTTAAATGAAAAATCAAGAATGAAATTACTTTCTGGTGTTCTTGATTGTCAGAAAAATAATCTTGATAAGCACGTTTGTGGATATAAAGTAGCTGTTATTTGTATGGATACTCCTCTTGAAGAGTGCTTGACAAGAAATTCTAAAAGAAAAGATAGACAGCTTGTACCAAGACAGACTATAATCTCTATGAGCAATTCTTTAACTTTCCCTGAAGCCGCAGATACAAAATATGCTAAGGTATATTATATCTGAACGTAGAATAAAGAGTCTTAACTTGACAATCAAAAAATTTTGTGTTATAATATATATAAGTTAAGTGAAAAAGGCAAGGTGGTCTGGTTATTGAATATTATTATTATATCTATTAAAAATAAAAATGTAGATAGATATTTATTAAAACATATTGATAAATGGGGAAAAGACATAAATCCTATGTTAGAGAATATTTACATAAATAGAAATATTCTAAAAGAGCTTTTCTTTCCAGTTATAAATATGTTTTGTCAACAAAATATAGACAACAGAAATCTTTTTATTTTGGATAGCTCTGATAAATTAAATATTAAAGAATATCAGAGAAATTTATCAAATGATTACAACTATTATTTAATATATTCACCAACAGAAGAAAAATATACGCTTTCAGAAATAAATGCTTCTATATTTGAAGCTATCGGAAAAATTACATACAATAAGAATTTATTTTGTTCAAAGAAAAATCATTTTTGGGAAATGGCAGGTAATAAAATATAATGAATAAACTTTATTTTACAAGTGATTTACATTTTTGTCACGATAGAGAATTTATTTGGGCGGAAAGAGGTTTTAAATCAGCTTGGGAGATGAATGAAGCTATTATCCGCAATTGGAACTCTATTGTTGATGAATATGATGATTGTTATATTCTTGGAGATATTATGCTCGGAGATAATACACAAGGTCTTAAATGCTTAAAGCAGCTTAGAGGAAATATTCATATTATAAGAGGAAATCACGATACAGTTAGTAGGATTCAGCTTTATGATACTTGCTATAATGTAGTTAAAATAACAAATGCAGAATACATTAAGGCGCATGGATATAATTTTTATTTATCTCATTATCCTACTATTACCGCAAACCTTGATGATGGAGAAAAGCCTCTAAAGGCTATTCTTATAAATCTTTATGGTCATACTCATCAGAAAAATAATTTCTATGAAGATAGACCTAATATGTATCACGTAGGTGTTGATAGTCATAATTGTAAGCCTGTTGAAATAGAAACAATTATTGATGAAATTAAAGAAAAAATGGCTGAGTGCAAGAAATTTATGTAAAGGAGATTTTTATGAGAATTAACGAAAAAATAATTGCAGAATTTTATGGTGATACTGGACGCTCAGTATATGGCTTTACTAATAAGTATGGTACTTTTCTGGGTGAAGCTCTTTGTCATCCTGAGGAAGATAAGTAGTCCACTTTCTTTGGTGTAAGACTTTCAAGACTTAGAGCTATTCAGAAAATGTATGGAGAAAAGCTCAAACTTATGAGATATCAGATTAAGGCTATTGAAAATTGTCTTACTATGCTTGAACAAACAAAGAGATGCAGTATTGAGTCTGATGAATATAAGCAGGTAAAAAAGTATCTCACAAGAATGAAAGAAGAATATGATACTCTTAAGAAAGCAAGAGATGATATAAAGAAAGCTCAAGGAAATCTTATAGAAACTCGAAAGAATACTCTTCATAAAATTTCCTTGATGATGGCGGAAAAGGAAGTGAAATGATAATGGATTGGATTGTTGAAAATTGGTGGCTAATTTTAATTGGACTTTCAATTGTAATTGGCATTATTACTGCAATTTGTTCATTTTTTAAGTTACCTACTGAGGATTAGGTAGCTTGTATTAAAGCGTGGTTATTGCAGGCTGTCGCAGAAGCAGAGAGATGTCTTGGTTCAAAAACAGGACAAATGAAGCTGTCTGCAGTGTATTCTACTTTTGTAAAAACTTTCCCTTGGTTAGCAAAGATAATTTCATTTGACTTATTTGCCGACCTCGTTGATGAAGCTCTTGAAAATCTTGCGGAAATCTTACAAGGTCCTGTGACTAAAGAAAACGTAGAAGAGTATCTTCATATGAATACTCCAGAAAAAGAAAATACAGAATAATAAATATTGAAAACCAAAAGACTTATATCTTTTGGTTTTCTCTTTAAAAGGAGAATTAATTGTGATATATATAACAGGTGATACACATGGTGGTATTGATGTCAATAAACTTACATCAAAAGCCTTAAAAAAAGCTAACTTAAATTTAACAGAAGAAGACTATGTGATTATATGCGGCGACTTTGGATTTATATGGTCTCCTGATACTTCATCTGATTATAAATATGATTTACATTGGCTTGAATGGTTTAAAGAGAAGCCTTTTACAACACTTTTTGTAGATGGAAATCACGAAAATTTTGAAATGCTTGAAAAATATCCTATTTCTCAATGGAATGGCGGACAGGTGCAGTTTATAAATGAAAAAGTAATTCATTTAAGGAGAGGTCAGGTATTTAATATAGAAGGTAATTCTATTTTTACTTTTGGCGGAGCTGAGTCTCACGATAAGCAACAGCGAAAAGCATTCTTAGACTGGTGGCCGCAAGAATTACCTACATCTAGAGAGTTAGATGAAGGATTGGATAATTTAGATAATTATAATCATAAAGTTGATTATATTATCACTCATGCTGCTCCAAATTGGTTCTTTAAGCAGTGTTTTCCAAATCTTACTCCTGATAATAATGTATTAAGTAAATATTTTAAATATTTAAATCAATATATAGAGTTTGACCATTGGTATTGCGGGCACCTACATATGAATAAAACCATAAACGATTGTACTTGCTTGTATAACCAAATTGTAAAATTGGGTGAGTATTTTCCTCAAAATTGAAAAATAATAAAAAATATGATATAATATTATTATAGAAAATAAAAGGAGTGATTTAATGGGTAAATTATATGATGAAAAGAGCATCGAGTCACTATCTCCCCTTGAATTTACTCGTCTAAGACCTGGCGTCTATGCGGGTGATACAACATATTCAACACAATTATTAGTAGAGATAATCTCTAATGCTGTTGATGAATTTAGATTAGGTCACGGTAATCGTATTGATGTTAATGTTTATAAAGACGTAGTTGAAGTTATAGATTATGGACAGGGCTTTATTCCTAATAGTTTTAGAGATGATGGAAAAACTATATTGGAAGCCGCATTTAGTGTTTTAAATACCTCAGGTAAATATAGAGAAGATGGAACCTATGAAGGAACTTCTCTTGGTAGTTTTGGTATTGGAAGCAAGATAACTAATTATCTTTCACATTGGCTTGAAGTTATGACTTATAGAGATGGTCAATATGAAGAAATTTACTTTAAAGAAGGAGAATTTGATAAGAGAAAAACAGGAACTCTATCTCACGCATCTGGAACTAAAGTAAAATGGCAGCCAAGTGAAGAATTTTTTACTCATACAGAAATAGAGATTGAAAAAGTTAGAAGTCTATTTAAGACTATATCTTGTCTTTGCTCAGGCTTAACTATTCATCTTGATTATAATGGTAAAGAAGAAACTTTTTATTCTAAAAACGGAATTGATGATTTAGTTACTGATGCTGTAAAAGATACTGAATTACTCAAAAATCGTTTTAAAATGAATTTTTCTCAAGGTAAAGAAAAATTAGATTTTATATTAACTTATACATCTAAGTATTCTTCTACTATTGTTCCTTATGTTAATACAGGATTAACTGAAAAAGGTCCTCATATTACTCAAATCAAGACTATTCTTACAAGAGAATTTAATAAATTCTTTAGAGAAAAGAAATGGCTTAAAGAAAAAGATGAAAATCTTACAGGCGATGATATTCAAGAGGGAGCTTATATAGTATTTAATTTGACTGCGGCAGGTGTCTCTTATGATGCTCAAGTTAAATCTACGGTTACAAAAGTTGATATGAAATCTTCTTTGCAGGCTCTTGCTGAAAATCTTAATATATGGTTTCAAAATAACGAAAAAGAAATAAAGATAATTGCAGATAAGGCTCTTTCCGCAAGAAAAGCAAGAGAGGCTGCTAAGAAAGCAAGAGAAGCAACAAGAGAAAAAGCTAAGAAGAAAGAAAAAGCTCTTAAATTTGATAGCAAACTTGCAGATTGCTATTCAAAGGACAGAATGAAATGTGAAATCTATGTGACGGAGGGAGATTCAGCCTCTGGAAACTTAAAGTCCGCACGAGACAATGAGTATCAAGCTATTATGCCAGTTAGAGGCAAAATTCTGAATGTCCGTAAAGCCAGTCTTGAAAAGATTAGAAAAAATGCGGAAATCCAAACAATGATTGATGCTTTTGGTCTTTCTATTGATAGTACAGGAATGAAACTGACTTATAATCCTAATGAACTTAGGTATGGGAAGATTATAATCGAGTCCGATGCGGATGTAGACGGAAGCCATATCAAAAATCTCTTCTATACATTTATTTGGACTTTCTGTCCTCAGCTAATTCTTGATGGATATGTATATGCTGGAGTCCCACCTCTTTATAAAGTAACAATGGGAAAAGATACTTATATTTATCTTAAAGATGATGAAGAACTTGAAAAATTCAAAGTAGAACATCAAAATAAGAAATATACTGTTAAGCATCTTAAAGGTCTTGGTGAGATGGATGAAATCGAAACTGAGGTTTTAGTAAACCCCGATAAACGAATTATAAGACAGGTTACAGTAGAGGATGTTAAAGCGGCAGATACTTTATTTGACCAGCTTATGGGAGAAGCAATTCCACCAAGAAAAGCATTTATTAAAGAACACAGTCACGAAGCTCAATATAGTATTGGCTAAATTAATACTCTTACTTTTTAAGTAAGAGTATTATATTTATAAATAGGAGTTATTAAATATGTTAATGTCAACATTTGAATATAAAACTTTATTTGGGAATAAAAATCCTAACGAAATTTCGGCTGAAGAAATTGAAGAAAAAAGAAAAGAATATTTTAATACAATATTACAATCAAATAAATCTAATAATTTTACAACATTTAAAAAACCAGAAATTATTATTGATGATAATGGCAAAACAGTTATTAAAATTGCTGAATATACTGGCTTTGAAATGGATAATTGATTTTTATTAAAAAATATGTTATAATTATTATAGAAAATGAAAAAGTATAAAAGGAGGCAACTTATGCAAACAAATGAATTAGTAAAAGAATTAAGTACGAATTTCATAGAATATGCTGTTGCTGTAAATTCTGACCGCTCTATCCCTGATGCAAAATGTGGATTAAAACCTGTTGCCCGCAGAATTTTATGGGGAGCTTATGATGGCGGCTACACTTCATCAAAAGAACACGCAAAATGTGCAAGAATAGTTGGAGATGTAATGGGTCGTTGGCATCCTCACGGAGATTCTTCAATTTATGGAGCATTAGTTCGTATGTCTCAGCCTTGGATTATGAGATATCCTCTTATAGATTTTCACGGCAATATGGGAAATATTGATGGCGATGGACCTGCCGCTTACAGATATACAAATGCAAGATTGGCTAAGATATCAGAAGATGGTCTACTTGCTGGAATAAAAAAGAAAGTCGTAAATTTTGTTCCAAATTATGATGAAAATGATTTTGAACCTATTACACTTCCATCTATTTTTCCTAATCTTCTATGCAATCCTAACTCTGGAATCGGAGTTGCTATGGCGTGTAACTGGGCTCCTCACAATTTAACCGAGGTCGCGCAAGCTATTTATGATTTTATAGATGGAAAAGAGCCTATGCTTCCAGGACCTGACTTTCCAACAGGCGGAGTTGTTATAAATAAAGATGATATTCCTAATATAATGAAAACTGGTAAAGGTAGCGTTAAAGTAAGAGGTAAATATAAGATAGAGAAAAATTGCATTGTCTTCTATGAAATTCCTTATGAAGTTAAAACAGAGAACCTCTTAAAAGAAATTGGAGAACTTTGTGACTCAAAAGAAATAGATGGAATAACTGATATCCGCAATGAAAGTGGTAAAAAAGGATTAAGGATTGTTCTTGAATGTGAGAAAGGTATAAATCCAGAAACTCTTTTACCTAAGTTATTTGCAAAAACATCTTTACAGATTTCCTTTTCATATAATCAGATTGCTCTTGTTGATAAAACTCCTGTTGAGTTAAATCTAAAACAGTGCATAGAAATATATGTTAATCATAATATTAGTTGCCTTATCAAATCTAATCAATATGATTTAAATAAAGCAAAAGATAGACTTGAAATTGTTGACGGTCTTTTGAAAGCATTGGAAGATATTGACAATATTATAGCTTTAATTAAAGATAGTGAAAGTGCGGCTGCCGCTCAGAAGTCTCTTATATCTAAGTATAAATTTACAGAACCTCAGGCTAAAGCGATTGTTGATATGAAGTTAGGTAGATTAGCAGGTCTTGAAAAAATTGAATTAAATCAAGAGAGTAAAGATTTGCATAATGAAATTGATAGAATATTAGCTTTTCTATCTGATGAAACTTTACAAAAGGCAGAACTAAAGAAACTTTTATCTGATATTGTTAAAAAGTATGGAGATAAAAGACGTACTGAATTAGTTCAGATTGAAATTCCAAAAGAAGATAAAGAAATTGAAACTGTAACCCCCGAAGATTGTGTTGTTATTATGACAAAAGATGGGTATATAAAGCGAGTACCCACAGCCGCATTTAAGGTACAAAAGAGAAATGGCAAGGGTGTAAAGAGTGATGATATTCCTCTTGGAACTATTTCTACTAATACTATTGATACTTTAATGCTGTTTACAAATCAAGGAAAAATGTATAGGCTTTTAGTTGATAATGTTCCTGTTGGTACAAACGCTTCTAAGGGAGTTAATATCAATTCTATTATCAAAATGGAAAATAATGAACAGGTATCTGCAATAACTTCTCTATATAGAAAGACCTCAGCAGAATATGTTGTATTTGTAACTAAATCTGGTATGATAAAAAAGACAAAAATATCAGAATATGATAATGGAAGAAAAAATTGCGGTATTGCAGCTATCAAGTTAAAAGAAGATGATTCTCTTGTATATGTTACTTTCCTTAAAGATGAAGATTTAATCTTACTTACTCATAATGGATACGGTATTCATTTTAATACAAAAGATATTAGTCCTATTGGTAGAGTAGCAATGGGCGTCAAGGGTATCAAATTATCAGAGGGTGACTATATTGTTAAGGCAATGCCAATTCATAAAACGACAGACAAGATTGCAATATTTACATCAGGCGGGATGGGTAAAAGAATGTCTTTAGATGAAATTCCTATACAAATCCGCGGGGGTAAGGGAGTTAAAGCGAGTCCCTCAGAAATTGTAGATGCTGCAATGGTAAGCGATGAAGATAATATACTTATTATGGGACAGCCTAATAGTATATGTATTTCTGCATCAGAATTGCCAGAATTAAGTAGAGTATCATTAGGTAATATGATGATAAAAGGAAGCTCTATTCTATCCATTACTAAAATATAAAATTTTTAAGCGAGATGAAATATTCTCGCTTTATTTTTTTATAAATTTATGTTATAATATATATAGAAAAATAAAGAAAGAGGTACAAGCTATGAAGGAAAATATGAAGAGAGTTAAAGTAGTTTCTGGCGAGTATAATGGCAGAGAAGGCGTTGCAGATTTCTCTAACACTCAGAGTACAGGCAACGTGATGTTCTATCCTAAAGAAGGTATTCATCCTTACAGAGTTTGCCTTGGAGTAGAAGAAATTCAGATAATTGGCGAATAAAGGAGGTTGTAAATATGGATAATGCAGTTAAAATGTCAAAACTTGTTAAGATGCTAAACGATTATACTAAAGCATATGATGAAGGAAGACCGCAGATATCTGATAAAGAGTGGGATGACCTATATTTTCAGCTTATAGATTTAGAAAGACTTTTAGGAGTAGTACATCCAGACTCTCCCACCAATAAAATCGCTTTTTCTTGTGTTTCTGCATTGCATAAAGTTGAACATAATCATCCTATGCTTTCTCTTGATAAAACAAAGTCTATTTCAGACATTGAAGTATTCGTTGGTAATAAAGATTATATAGCTATGCCTAAAATGGACGGTTTAACCTGTAGCTTGCTGTATAAAGATGGTAAATTAGTAAGAGCTGAAACTAGGGGTAATGGAAATATAGGCGAAGATATTACACATAATGCTTACGTTATTCCTTCTATTCCTAAACATATTCCTTTTACAAGAGAAATAGTAATAGATGGGGAAATAATTTGCTCGTATGATAGTTTTGAAAAAGTATCTTCTGAATATAAGAATCCACGAAATTATGCGGCAGGTAGTATAAGACTACTTAATGCAGATGAATGTTATAGTAGAAGATTAACTTTTGTTGCGTGGGACGTAATTAAAGGATTTGAAAATTATGAATCCCTATCTCAAAAATTAACTAGATTGGTAGAAACAACTTCATTCAGAGTTATTCCTTTTGCAATTAAAATGCCTAATACAGATATCTCATCTGTTATTGATTTTTGTAAAAAAAGTGCAGAAGAGTTATCTTATCCTATTGATGGCATAGTATTTAAATATGATAATTGTGATTATTATAATTCTTTAGGTGCAACAGACCATCATTTCAGAGGCGGCATAGCATATAAATTTTATGATGAAGAATATACCACTAAATTAACTAATATTGAATGGAGTCTTGGTAGAACAGGAGTTCTTACTCCAGTAGCAATATTTGAACCTGTTGATATTGATGGTACAGAAGTATCAAGAGCAAGTCTTCATAATATCAGCATAATGGGAGAACTTTGGGGAGAAGATAATTGGTCTAGTGGATTAACTGTATCAGTTATAAAATCCAATCAAATCATTCCTCAAATTACAAAAGTAGAATTAACTGAAAATCTTTATAATAAAGAGGTATTTAATATACCATCAAAATGTCCTGTATGCGGCGGCAATACCAAAATATCCATTTCTGCAAGCGGAGTTAAGACTTTAATTTGCACAAATCCTACTTGTGAAGGTAAATTTGCAAATAAATTAGACCATTTTTGTTCCAAAAAAGGTCTTGATATAAAAGGTCTTTCAAAAACAACAATAGAGAAGTTAATTGATTGGGGATACGTTGGCAATTTTGAAGAATTGTTTAGTTTATCTTCAGTTAGAGAGGAATGGATAAAGCAAGCGGGTTTTGGTGAAAAATCTGTAGATAAGATACTTAATGCGATAGAAGAAAAAAGAAATACTGTAACTATGGCTCAATATATAGCGGCAATGGGTATTCCATTTATAGGTCTAACTGCTGCAAAAAAACTTGAAAAAGAATTTTCTTCTTACGATGAATTTAGACAAGCAATTAAAGACGATTTTAATTTTTCTACTATTGACTCTTTTGGAGATGAAATGAATAAAGCTATACATAATTTTGATTATTCAGAATTTGATAATATAGCAGCACATTATTTAAATTTTAAATATGAAGAAAAAGAAGAGCAGATAAATGAAAATACTCTTGAAGGATTAACTTTTGTTATTACAGGAAAGCTCAAGTTCTTTAAAAATAGAGATGCTCTAAAGGAGAAGATAGAAAATCTTGGAGGTTCTGTTGCTTCATCTGTAACATCAAAAACAGATTATTTAATTAACAATGATGTTATGAGCAATACTGCAAAAAATGTTGCCGCTCAAAGGCTTAATAAACCTATTCTTACAGAAGAAGAATTTCTTAATCTCTCTAACATAAAAATTTGATTTTTTAAAATATTTATGATATAATATAAATATAATAAAGAAAGGATAAAATAATATGAAAGCTCACGTTTCAGAAGTCGTATTTTCGGAAGATACAAAGAAGAGAGGCTCAGAGCTACACGCTCTTAAGTTGTAGCTTAGAGATAAGTCAAATATCAGCAAGAGAGAGGAAATTAGATAGAAGATTATAGATTTTCTTAATAAAACCTCAATGACAGAGATGAAAGCTATCTCAGCTTATATGAGATTTTTAGACCCTGACATGACAGTTGCTGATTTTAAAGCATTTATCGAAGCAAATAATTAACTAAGAAAGGCAATAAAAATTTTTACGAAAATCGAAAAAAATTTGATTTTTTAAAATTTTTATGATATAATATATATATGATAACAAAGAAAAGAAAAAAAGAATTAAAAAAAATTGCTTCTGCGATATTTCAATCAGAGCAAGCTCTACAAAATAATTTAATTACTGAAGAAGAAGCTCTTAATAAAATTGAGCAAATTGCGGAAGAATTTTCTTTAGAAGAAATGCTCTTTGTTGATAATTATATTATAGAAAATTTTCTTGACACAGAAAAAATTTTATGATATAATATATATATGATAAAGATAGTAAAAACTATCAAATAGACAAATTAAACAAATTTTTTAAATTACAAAGGAGAAAATATTATTATGGCTATGAAGGAAAATTCACGCAAGGTTTTTGAGTACGTTAAGGAGCACGATGGAGAGAATATGACTGCGGCAGATATTGCTGAGGGTACTGGTCTTGAGATTAAGTCAGTAAATGGTATCGTAACTTCAGCTTTCCAGAAGAAGGGTCTAATGGTTAGAACTCCCGCAGAGATTCAGCTTGAAGATGGCACACATAAGACTGTAAAGTTTATTTCTCTTACTGCTGAGGGTAAGGCTTTCGATCCCGATGCTCCCACTGAGTAATAAATAACATAAATATATAAGTAAGAGGACTTAAATATGAATTATTTAAGTCCTCTTTTTTGGTGATTAAAATGATGTGGATAATTAGTATATTTATAATTATTATTGCTACTATAATTTTCTTTATAATAAAATCAGAAAAGAAACATTAGAAAGAGCAATTAAAATATTTAATAAGTGAAAAGAAAGAGCTTATTCAAAAGATAGAGGAATAGAAGAAAGAAGTTAATGAATTAAATAAAGAAATTGATAATTTAAAATGTAGAAAAGTAGTTGCAGAGTTTGAATTATAGGATAAATGTTAGCAATATACGGACGCTTTACAAGAATATCAAGATAATGCTATAAAAGATTTTAATATATTTAAAGAAAGTATTCAATACTAGAAAGAAGAACTATTAAAAGAGCTTCAAAAAATGGATTAGACTTATTAGAGCAGGGTCGCCGCAAGAGTAAGAGAAGAAGAGGTAAAATAGAAAAAAGACTTTTATTGTTTACATCTTTCTTCGGATGAATTATAGGATATCTCTGTATTAAATACAATAAAGCCTAAATTGAAAAATCCACGAATTTTAAGTATGCTTATATGGTCTACTTATTATCAAAAGAAAATGACTACTTTATGTAATAATGTTACTGGTATCAATCCTATCACAGGTATCTATAAAATAACTAATCAATTAAATCAATAGTGCTATATAGGACAAGCAAGAGACATTTCAAAACGATTTAAAGAACACGCAAAATGCGGGCTTGGTATAGACACTCCGCAGAATAACAAATTATATAAAGCAATGTTAGAAGATGGACTTGAAAATTTTTCTTGGGAAGTCTTAGAGAAGTGTCCTATTGATTAGCTAAATGAAAAAGAAACTTATTATATAAGTGCATATCAATCATATAATTTTGGATATAATAGTAATTCAGGTATAAAGAAGGAGTAAACATATGAAATTTGAATATACAAAAATATATAATTTTGATGGAGCTTTAAGAGGTATGCGGAACCCCAAAGAAAGTTGGGGTAAAAGTGATAGTATCTTTGGCTATGCTACTATTGATGATTATCAAGATAATCTAGTCCCAAAATGTTTATCTTATTGGGAAAAAGCCTTTCCATATAATGATGATAATGAAGAAAATAAAAATAAAAATCCTCTTATGATTATGAAGAAAGATGTATCAGATGAAAATTTTTATAGACAAGTTGTAGAGAATTTCTTTTTAGATAACGGATTTCTTAGTTACGATGAGTGTTCTGATATAATTGATGTAGCTTTACTTGGTCCAAACGACATGGATTTAATCAAAAGACTTATAAAAGGCGGAACTGAGCATAGAAAATTTCTTCGTCAAATTATTGTATCTGTTGATATAACTGCTCCTAGATATTTTTGGACAGAATTTGATACATATAAAGTAGGAACTGTAGCCAATAGTACTAGTACTATGCATAAATTAACAAGTTCTCCAATTACTATAGATAATTTTGAAACTGATGATATGTGTAGTAAGGATGATTTTATTGAAGACTGTATTTCATATCTTGAAAATTTAAGATTAAAATATATTGAAACAAAAGATAAGAAATATTGGAAAGAGCTTATTAGGTGGTTGCCGCAGTCTTATCTTCAAACTCGTACTGTTACAATGAATTATGAGAATGTTTTAAATATGATGCATCAAAGAGATACTCATAAATTAAATGAGTGGAGCGGCAAAGATAAATCAGGATGCGATAACTTTATTGCTTGGGCAAATAGATTACCTTATATGAATATATTCTATTATTTTACTAAATAAAATTTCTTTATTGATTTTTATTAAATTTTATGTTATAATATATATAGAAAATAAAGAAAAGAGGATATTATATTATGACAAATAAAGAAATTTTTCTGAGAGAAGTAGATGAGCTGATTAAGGATATACCTGATGCTTTTTCTAATGAAGCTCTTGATTATATAGACTCTTTGAGAAAGAGTTCTTCTACTTCAACACCTCTCACGGAAAATGGCAAGAATATTTTGCTTTATCTCCAGAGTATTGATAATATCTATCGAACCTCTAAGTTAATTGGTGACGGAATGGGGCTAAGTTCTCGTTCAGTTTCTGGTTCAATGAGAAAGTTAATTGAAGAAGGTTATGTTGAAAAAGAAGGTACACCTTCTACATACCGCTTAACTGAAAAAGGTATTTCTTACTCAGGATAAGGATAAATTTGACAATTTTAAAAAAATATGATATAATTATATTATAGCAATTACAAACAATAAAAATATTTTTAAGCGATTATTAAAGGAGATTATGTATGAAGAAGTCAATGATTAATACTGAGCATATTGAAGGAAGAGTATATGACCATTCTCTTGAGTTGAAGAAGGTTAAGGACTAGTCTTCAGCTAATTTTGGTAAGGAGTTTATAGCAGGACAGCTTGAAATTGCAACAGATGATGAAGGTCTGAATGTAATTCCTGTTCATTTTACTTATGTTACAGAATTTACTTCTTCTAATAAGAAGAATTATACTTATGCTGTTCTTAAGCAGATTATCGACGATAAGAAGACTATTTTGAATGTAGGTCCTGAGGACGCATTTAAGGTAAAGATTGATACTGCCCTTGCAGTAAACGATTTCTTTTCTACAAGAGATAATATAATGGTATCTACAAAGCAGAATGAGGGTGGATTTGTTTCTCTTGTAAATGACCTTTGCAGACCCGAAGAAAGAAATACTTTCTCTGTTGATATGGTTATTACCAATGTAAAGAGAGTAGAAGCTGACCCTGAAAAGAATATTGCAAATGATTATGTAACTGTTTCAGGAGCTGTGTTTAACTTTAAGAATGAGCTTCAGCCCGTTGAATTTAAGGTAACAAGTGACGGCGGTATGAATTATTTTGAAGGTCTTGGAGCAAGTCCCGCAGAGCCTATCTTTACAAAGGTATGGGGCAAGATTTGCAGTACTACACAGACTGTAACAAAGACAGAAGAGTCTTCTTTTGGAGAGCCTGCCGTTAAGACCTATACTAAGAAGATAAAGGATTGGATTATCACTGGTGCAAGTAAGGATCCCTATGATTTTGGAAGCGAAGAGTTCCTTACAAGAGATGAACTTAAAAAGGCTATGCAGGATAGAGAAGTTCATCTTGCAGATGTAAGAAAGCGTTCAGAAGAGTATCAGAAGACTAAGGACTCTAATAAGTCTGCAACGCCCGCACCAGCTCCCGTAGCAACTGGAGATTTCGTATTTTAATAATACAGAAAGGGAGAAAAAATAATGGCTATAGATCTTTTATCAATTGAGCCACATAAAATCAGTAGAGATTTAAGTGGTTATATAACTTACATCTATGGCGCCCCCAAGGTTGGTAAAACAACTTTGGGAGCATAGATGCCAAGCCCCATCCTGTTCGCATTTGAAAGAGGATACAATGCTATTGCAGGAGTTATAGCATAGGACATTACAAGTTGGTCAGAATTAAAGCAAGCAGTAAGACAGCTTAAGCAGCCCGCTGTTAAAGAGAGATATAAGTCAGTTATTATTGATACTGTTGATATTGCGGCAACATTGTGTGATAAATATGTTTGTTCTCAAAATGAAGTTGACAGTATAAATAAGATACCTTATGGTCAAGGTTGGAATCTTTTGAAGAAGGAATTTGAAGAGGTTTTTAGAACAATTACTCAGCTTGGTTATGCAGTATGTTTTATTTCTCACGTTAAAGAAGTTCCTTTTAAGAGACAGGACGGAACTGAATATACTCTTATAAGACCTTCTATTTCAGATACCTATAATAAGATTGTTGAAAATATGGCTGACCTTTATGGCTATATGCATACAGTTTATGTTGATGGACATTCTGAAGTTCGTTTGACTCTACGCTCAGTTGATGGTACAATTTCCGCAGGCGGCAGATTTAAGTATATTGTACCTGAAATCGGTTCTTCTTATAATGATTTAGTTAAAGCTTTAAATGATGCAATAGATAAAGAAGCAGAGATTAAAGGTAATGAATTTGTTACAGAGGAAAGAACTCCTGCAGTAATAAAGACAGAACTTAACTATGACGCTCTTCTTAAAGAATTTAATGACCTCGTTAATGGTCTTATTAGTTCTTGTGCTAAAGAAGATTTCGAGTCAAATTGGTCTCCACGGATTACCCAAATTATAGAAACTTATTTGGGAAAAGGTAAGAAAGTTAATCAGTGCACAAGAGATTAGGTTGAAATGCTTAGTTTGATAGTTGCTGATTTAAATGAACTTATTAAGAATAAGTAAATAATAAGAGTAATCAAAGTTGCAATTTAATATAAGAATTGCAACTTTGATTTTTTAATATCAGAGAAAGAGTTGAAAATTATGACAGCACATAAGGTTAAATGTCCTATTTGTAATCAAATTTTTGATTTAAATAAAGAACAAGGAGTTCGATATAATGCAAGGAGATATGCTCATTAGGCTTGTTTTCCTCAAGGTGAATTAATTCCATTACCAGAAATTCCAAAAGAAGAAAAAGAAAAACAGGAATTATATGATTATATTATAAAATTATTTAAAGTAGAATTTGTTCCTCCAAAAATGAGAACACAAATAAAAAAATATATGGATGAATATCATTATTCATATAGTGGGATACAGAAATCATTATATTGGTTTTATGAATTTAAAGGTAATCCAATAGAAAAAGCAAATGGAAGCTTAGGTATCGTGCCTTATGTTTATCAAGATGCTTATAAGTATTTTTATAATTTATATTTAGCAAAAGAGAGAGCAGAAAATAAAAATATAGAGTCTTATAAACCAATAATAAAAAATATTAAAATATGCTCTCCTCAAGTTCAATTAAAAACAAAAAAATTATTTTCTTTTCAGGAGGATTAACAACTAATGGCTTATATTGATACAGCGGCAATTATTCAGGTAATAGGAGCCATTTTTATGAATAATGACCTATTAGATAATAATAATTATACATTTAATGAAGAAGATTTTCCAGAAGAATTTCATAAAATTCTTTTTGGTACGATATATAATTTACACCAATTAGGAAATTTAAAAATAACAATTTCCGCAATAGAAGACTATTTATCTCAGAGACCTAAAAGCTATGGGATATATAAGAATAACAAAGGTGCCGAATACTTAGCGGAATTGGAGAAACATACTTAGATTGCTTCTTTTGATTATTATTACAAAAGAATGAAAAAAATGACTTTGTTCAGAATGTATGAAAGTATTGGATTAAATTTATCTTGGCTATATGATACTGATAATATATTTGATACAAAGAAAAAATAGGCACAAGAAGATTGGCTTGATAACACTCCTATTGAGTCAATAGCTGAAATTATTGATAATAAAATTATTGATATTCGTTTAAAATATGTAGACGACGCAGACCAAGAATCTATAAATGCGGGAACCGGAGCTATAGATTTATTAAACAGATTAAAAACTACTCCAGATGTTGGATATCCGCTTTTTGGAGATTTATTTACCACAGTAACTGGCGGCGCTCGTCTTAAAAAGTTTTACCTGAGATCCGCAAGTACTGGTGTAGGTAAAACTCGTTCAATGATTGCGGATGCTTGCTATATAGCTTGTGATGAATTATATAACTCAGAAGAAGGAAAATGGATAAAGAACGGAACGCAAGAACCTACCATATATATCTCAACAGAACAAGAAATAGATGAAATTCAAACAATGATGTTGGCATTTATTTCAGATGTAAATGAAGAGCATATTCTTAATGGTGAGTATCTTGATGGAGAATGGGAAAGAGTGCTGCACGCCGCAGATATCCTAAACAGATGTCCTCTATTTATTCAGCAACTTCCAGATTTTTCTTTAAAAGATATAGAGAATACTTTAAAAAGAGGTATTCATGACCATGGAGTTAAATATCTATTTTTTGATTACTTACATTCTTCAATGAAGATACTTTCAGAAGTAACCTCTAAAACAGGAATTAAAGGTCTTAGAGAAGATAATGTTTTATTTATGATTTCTATAAGACTTAAAGATATGTGTAATCAATATGGCGTATTTATTATGACAGCTACTCAATTAAATGCAGGATACACAACAGCTCAAGAATATGACCAAAATCTTCTTCGAGGAGCTAAATCTATCGCAGATAAAATTGATATGGGTGCGTTAATGCTTGAAACCAGTGCTGAGGATAAAGAGGCTCTCAAGCCGCTTTGTGAAAAATGTAATTTTGAAATACCTATAATTAAAATAGCTATTTATAAAAATAGACGTAAAAAATATAAAGGTATTTTATTATGGTGTAAAGCCAATAGGGGAACTTGTAAGATTATTCCTATGTTTGCAACAAACTATCAATATGAACTTATTCCTATTGAAGAAACAAAGATTACAGTAGAAGAAAAGTTAGAATTTGGAGAGTGATTAAATGGGTTTTCAATATAATAAAGATGAAATTAAAGAGTCTTTATCTATTGAACAAGTTTATGATTTTTTATCTGAATTTGGTGGTGAACCACAAATAAAAGGAAATCTTATAGTTTCAAAAACTATATGTCATAATCATAAAGGTGAAGGTTCTCATAAATTATATTATTATGATAACACTAAACTTTTTAAATGTTATACTAATTGTGATAGCACTTTTGATATTTTTGAGCTAATGTTAAAAATAAAGAAAAATGAAGGAATAGAAATTACTTTATTTGAAGCTATTAAACTTGTAGCTCAATTTTTTGGTTATACTGCAACATATGTAAAAGATGAGAATAATGATATCTTAATTAAAGACTGGAGAGTTTTTAACGCATACGATAGAATAAAAGAAATATCAGATAATTCTCAAATAGTAGAATTAAAAGAATATGATGATAGTATTCTAAAGTATTTACCAAGACCAAGAATTTTACCTTGGGAAGAAGAGGGTATCACTAAAGAGGTAATTCAAAAAAATAATATAGCGTATGACCCAGTTAATGAAGGTATCGTAATTCCTCACTATAATATTAATGGTAAACTTATAGGTATTAGAGAGAGGACTTTAATAAAAGAAGAAGAATCTAAAGGTAAATATAGACCAGCTATTATATCAGGAGTAATGTATAATCACCCTCTTGGTTTTACTTTATATAATTTGAATAACAGTAAAACTCATATAAAAGATATAAAAAAGGCTTTCTTATTTGAGTCAGAAAAAAGTTGTCTTTTATATCAAAGTTATTTTGGATTTGATAATGATATATCTTGCGCTTGTTGCGGCAGTTCTTTTATTAAGTATCAACTTGACTTATTATTAAGTCTTGGAGTTAAAGAAATAATAATAGGTTTTGATAAGCAATTTAAAGAATTAGGAGACGAAGAGTGTTCAAAATGGACTAAAAAATTAAAAGGGTTCTATCAAAAATATAGTCCTTATGTTACAATATCTTTTTTATTTGATAAATTTAATTTATTAGAATATAAAATGAGTCCTATTGATAATGGTCCAGAAAACTTTTTACAATTATATAAAAATAGAATTTTCTTATAAAGGAGATATAGAAATGAAATATGAATTATTAAGAGGCGGAGTTGATATAAATAAAAGTCCAATAGAAGAAATTCTTGCAACTAGAGGTATTTCTCCTATGGATATTCCTAATTATTTATATACAACTGATGCTGATATAACGCCATCAGATATGTTATAGAATATCACTGAAGGAGTAAGACTATTATTATCATACATAGATAAAAATGAAAAGGCTTTACTCATAGTAGACTCTGATTGTGATGGATTAACGAGTTCCGCAATTTTAACAAACTTTTTATATGATTTATTTCCAAATTGGACAAAAAATAATTTGTATTTTTTCTTTCACGAAGGGAAATAGCACGGACTTGAAGATGTTCCTATTGAAATTGAAGAGTTTAAAGATATTCATTTAATTATTTGTCCAGATGCGGGAAGTAATGATTATGATAGACATAAGTATTTTAAGAGTTTAAATAAAGAAATTCTTATTATTGACCATCATGAAGCCGAATATGAAAGTAAAGATGCTATAGTTATAAATAATTAGCTTTGTGATTATCCTAATAAAGATTTGTCTGGTGCAGGAGTAGTTTGGCAATTTTGTAGATATATTAACAAACAGCTTAATGGAACAGAAGATATTGCCAATAAACAATTAGATTTGGTTGCTGTTGGACTTATTGCAGATATGATGAGTTTAACATCAATAGAAACTAAACATTTGATTTGGAAGGGATTACAATAGGAATATAATCATAATCCATTTATTCACGGAATTGTAGAAAAAAATAATTTTTCTTTATCTAAGCCTGATTATGTTTCTTACAATAATAACTCTATTTGTTCTCCTATTGGAGCCGCATTTTTTATAGCTCCCTTTTTAAATGCAATATCAAGGAGCGGAACTCAAGAAGAAAAATTTATTGTATTTAAGTCTATGCTTTCTTTTGGAGCTTTTGAAAGAGTTCCTTCTACTAAAAGAGGTCATAAGCCTGGAGAAGAAGAAACCATTTTAGATTAGGCATTAAGAATTTGCACTAATGTAAAAAATAGATAGACAAAAGCACAAGATGAAGGGATAGAGCTGTTAGAAAAAGAAATAAGAGTTCATAATCTTTTAAAAAATAAAGTATTGTTATTCTTACTCCCAAGCGGAACGATAGATAGTAATGTAGCAGGATTATGTGCAAATAAGCTATCTGCAAAATATCAAAGACCTTGTTGCGTATTATTTAAAAATGTGCGAGATAACGCAATCTATTATTCAGGTTCTGCAAGAGGGTATGAAAAATCTGGTATCTCTAATTTTAGAAAAATTTGTGCTGAAATACCTTGTGTAGAATATGCTTAGGGTCATGGAAATGCCTTCGGTTTAAGTATTAAAGATATTAATCTAAATCAAGAGGAAGAAGAAGTAGCAGGAGAATCTATTTATCAATTTATTGAAGCTACTAATAAGGCATTTGAAAATGCATCTGATGAGCCAAAATATTTTGTAGATTATATTCTTAATGAATAGGAACTGCGGCTACCAGATATAATTACTACTATCGCTTCAATGAATGATTTTTGGGGAAAGGACTTTGAAAGAGCATATATTTTAGTTAGGTTCAAAGTTACTCCAAGTAATTTTCATATTATGAAAAGCAATACTTTAAAATTTGATTTACCTAATAAAATATCTGCTATTAAATTCAGTGGAACAGAAGAAGAAATAGAAAAACTTTCTATTGAATAGGGATATGTAGAAATTGAAGCTGTTTGTAAATGTAATTTAAATGTATGGAATGGGCATTCTTCTCCATAGCTTTTAATTGAAGATTATAATATAATTAATTCTTGTCTATATTATTTTTAATATAGATAAAAGAGCTTGAAGCAGGCGGAGCGTAGACCATCGTATTTCAAAATGGAAAGCACTTTTAGAATTTTTTTAGTTCAAAATTGCTTTCCATTGATTTTTCTATAAAAATATGATATAATAATAATATATAAAGAAACTATAAGAAAGGAAATAAATATGGTTTTAACACAAAAACAAGAATTAGGCTTACGAATTGCGGTAGACCGCTATAATCATAATCAGAAATATACGGTAATAGCGGGTTATGCTGGTTCAGGTAAGTCAACCCTAGTCCGTTTCATTATAGACGCTCTACATGTGCCTGAAGAAGAAGTCTGTTTTGCAACATTCACAGGTAAAGCGGCACAGGTATTATTAAAAAAAGGCAATATGAATGTTCGTACATTACATAAGTTACTTTATAAAAGTTTTCCTAAGCCAGATGGTACATTTATGCGTATTCCTGTTGAAGAAATTCCTTATAAAGTAGTAGTAGTTGATGAAGTTTCTATGGCTCCTAAATCCTTAATGGAATTACTTTTTAAGTATGATGTCCATATTATTTGTTTAGGGGATCCTTTTTAGATTCCAGCCATTGATAAAAATGAGGATAATCATCTTCTTGATAACCCTCATGTTTTTCTTGATGAAATTATGCGGCAAGCGCAAGAATCTGAAATTATAAGGTTAAGTATGGATATCAGAAATGGAAAGCCTTTAAAAGAAATGAAAGGTAACGAAGTTATTATTCTACCAAACGCTGAATTAAATACAGGTATGCTTACATGGGCTGACCAAATTTTATGTGCAACTAATCCTAAAAGAGTTAGTATTAATAATCAGATGAGAGAGCTTCTTGGGAAAACAGGAGATCCCCAAGATGGAGATAAAATTATCTGTCTTAGAAATTATTGGAATACTTTTGCAGATAATGAAGACCCACTTATTAATGGAACTATTGGAATTTTAAAGAATGCTTTTAGTTCATATAATAGGCTTCCTTTTTATATGGATAAGCATAAAATAGATACTGTTATTGGTGATTTTATTACAGACAATAATGCACACTTTCTTAATCTTGAAATGGATAAGAGATTATTTACAGAAGGTGAGCCTACTCTTGATTGGAAAGAAAGTTACAAATTAAATAAGAATCCAAAAACTCGTCATTTAGTTCCTCTTGAATTTACTTATGGATATTGCATAACTGGGCATAAATCTCAAGGTTCTGAGTATGACAAGGTCTTAGTGATAGAAGAAAAATTTCCTTTTGATAGAGAAGAACACGCAAGATGGTTATATACTTGCTGCACAAGAGCTTCTGAAAAATTAGTATTAGTTAAAAATTAATTATTGAAAAATAATAAAAAATATGTTATAATATATATAAGATAAAAAGAAAGAGGGAAAAGTATGCAGTATAATCGTTGTGATATCCATAATCATACTTATGGTTCAAATATGAGATTAAGAGATGCATTAGCTTCTCCTGAAGCTCTAATTGATAGAGCTATTGAAATTGGTTTATGTGGTATTGGTATAAGTGACCACGAATTTCTTGGTATGACTCCAAGAGCTAATAAGTATTTTGTTGAAAATATTTGCAAAGAGAATCCTAATTTTAAAGTTCTTTTATGTAATGAAATATACTTAGTAGATGAAAGACCAAGTGATAAACATTGGCACTTTTTATTAACAGCTAAAGATGAAATTGGATATAAGCAAATGAAAAGATTATCTTCTTTGGCTTGGCTTAATTCTTATACTACAAAAGGTATGGAAAGAGTTGATACTTTAAAAGCGGACTTGCAAAAAATTATTGCGGAAGATCCAGGTCATATTATTGCGAGCACCGCTTGTATCGGTTCTGAATTAGGTCAAAGAATACTTTCATTGACTGCCGCAGAAAAATTAGGAGATACTCAAACTGCAGCAGAAGAGCATAATGCAATAGTAAATTTTCTTCTTTGGTGCAAAGAGGTATTTAAAGATGACTTATATATAGAAGCACAGCCTGGTGTTAGCAAAGAGCAAATCTTAGTTAATCGTAGGCTTATTTCTGTTGCTAATGCTTTTAAAATAAAAATGATACCAACATCTGATACTCATTATTTAAAGCCAGAAGACAGATATGTTCACAAGGCTTTCTTAAATAGTGAGAATAAAGAAAGAGAAGTAGACGCATTTTATCAAGATGCTTATTTACATACTAATGAACAAATGATTGAAAAATTCAAAATGTCAGATTATGATGAGACTTTTGTTCTTCAAATGTTCGATAATAGTATGGATATATATAATAAAGTTCAAAATTTTTCATTAGCTCATACACAGCAAATTCCAAAAGTAGATGTTGATGATTATCCGAAGAAAGAATTTAATCATCCTGAGTATCCTCATTTAACTTCTATGTTTAAATCTGATGATAAAATTGAGAGATATTGGGTTAATAAATGTATTGATAAACTTCAAGAAATAAATAAGTTTAATGAAACCTATCTTAAAGAGCTTGAAGAAGAAGCAGACGTTAAAACTATCATTGGTAAAAAACTTGATACTAATATGTTTGCATATCCTATTACATTAGCTCACTATATTGATTTAATTTGGGAGTGCGGCAGTTCAGTTGGAGTAGGTCGTGGTAGTGCGTGCTCCGCCTTAAATCACTATCTTTTAGGAATAACTCAACTTGACCCTATTGAATGGAATTTCCCCTTCTTTAGATATATGAACCGGGATACAGACGGTTTAGGCGACATCGATATTGATGTATGCTCGACAAAAGTACAGAAGATTATTAAAAAGATAAGGGAAGAGAGAGGTAAAAAATTTCTCCCAGAAATTGATGATATATCAAGAGAAAATTTAGGAGCTGTTTATGTTTGTACTTTTGGAACTGAAACATCTAAGAGTGCGGTAATCACAGCTTGTAGAGGATATCGTTCTGAAGAATATCCCGATGGTATAGACGTTGATATAGCACAATATCTTTCTTCATTGATCCCATCTGAAAGAGGTTTTGTCTGGCCCCTTAAAGATGTATATTATGGTAATCCCGAAAAAGAGAGAAAACCTATTTCTTTATTTGTAAATACTGTAGATAGTTATCCAGGTTTATTCTCTATTATGCTTGGTATTGAAGGTATTGTTAATAAGAGAAGTAGACACGCATCTGGTGTACTTTTTATGAATGAAGACCCATATGAATTTAATTGTTTTATGAAGACTCCATCTGGAGAGATAGTAACTCAATATGATTTACACGATGCAGAATGGTGCGGTTCTACAAAAATGGATATTCTTGTAACTGAAATACAAGATAAGATTGTTCAAACCTTACAATTTTTACGAGAATATCACGAAATTGAAGGAGTAACTTTAAGAGACGTTTATAATAATTATTTACTGCCTTCCGCAATGGATATTAACGATAAAGACACTTGGAATACTATTCAAAATGCAAGCAGTCTTGATTTATTCCAACTTGACTCTCCTATTGGTCGTCAAGGAGCGAAAAAAGTTAAACCTGAAAATATGAAAGAGCTCTCTGCAACTAATGGAGTTATTCGTCTAATGACTCAAGAAAAAGGGGCGGAAACGCCGCTTGATAAATATGTTAGATTTAAAAATGATATTTCAAATTGGGAAAATGAAATGTCTAAATATAATTTAACAGAAAAAGAGAAGGCTTCTGTAAGACCTTATCTTGAAGATACATCTGGTATCGGAATTTCTCAAGAGCAGCTAATGAGAGTGTTAATGGATAAGGATATTTGCAATTTTACTTTAAAGGAAGCTAATAAAGCAAGAAAAATAGTTAGTAAGAAGAAAATGACACAAATTCCAGAATTAAAAACTCAAATTTTTGAGAAAGCCGCATCAAAAAATCTTGCTAACTATATATGGGATAGTGTAGTTGCGACACAGCTTGGTTACGCTTTTTCAGATATTCATTCTATGTCATATAGCTTTATTGGATATCAATCTGCTTATTTAGCAACAACAAAGAATCCTATCTATTGGAATACATCTTGCTTAATTATCAATAGTGGTATGGTAGAAGATGAAGATGTAGACGAAGAAACAAAAGAAAAACAAACAGATTACGCAAAAAATGCTAAGGCTCTTGGTAATATAATATCTGCGGGTATTTCTGTTTCTTTAGTTGATATTAACAAGTCTGATTTTAGTTTTAAGCCTAATGTAGAGACAAATGAAATTCTGTATGGCATGCAAGCATTAAGCGGCATCAATAAGAAGATTATTGAAAAGATAAAGTCTTTAAGACCATTCTATAGTTTAAAAGATTTTATGACAAGATGTCCTCTCGATAAAAGAGCAATGATTTCTTTAATTAAATCTGGAGCTTTTGATAAATTGTCCGAAGCTGACGCTAAAGAACTTAATATTGAACCTCGCATATATGCAATGACATATTATTTACTTAACAACTGTGATGCAAAGAAAAAGATTACTCTACAAAATATGAATGGCTTAATTACTAATAAGCTATTGCCGCAAGAAATGGATTTATATGTTCGTATTTATAATTTTAATGGATATTTAAAATTATTCAAAAAAGGATTGTATTATACTCTTGATGAAGCGGCATATAATTTCTATTATAAGAATTTTGATTTAGCAAAAATTAATGTCATTCAAAATATTCCTTGTATTGCTCAAAATACTTGGGATAATATGTATAAAAAAGCTATGGACCCATTAAGAGAATATATAAAATCTCATCAACAAGAAATTCTCAATGCATATAATGACTTGTTATTTAAAAATGCTTGGGATAAATATGCTCAAGGAACTATATCTGCTTGGGAAATGGAATCAATGTGCTTCTATTATCACGAGCATGAGTTAGCTAATATTGATATTGATAAATATGGCATTTCTGATTTTAATTCTTTACCAGAAAACCCAATAGTTGAAAAAACATTTAAAAGAGGAATTAGTATGATTCCTATTTTTAAGACTTATAAAATTATTGGTACTGTTATTGGCAAAGATGATAATCGGTCATCAATATTCTTACTTACCCCAACTGGCGTTGTAAATGTTAAATTTACAAAAGAATATTACGCAATGTATTCAAGACAGATTTCTGAAAAGCAAGAAGATGGAACAAAGAAAGTTATTGAAAAAGGCTGGTTTAAAAGAGGCACAAAAGTGATGTGCACAGGATTTAGAAGAGAAGACACATTTGTTTGTAAATCTTATAAGCATACTCCCACACACCAACTCTATTTAATAGAAGAGGTCACTAATGATGGTAAAGACATGATTCTTAAACACGAGAGACAGTCTACGGAAGGAGAATAAATATGATAATTGTTAATCTATTTGGAGTACCTGGCGCTGGTAAATCCACTGGCGCCGCATATATCTTTTCTAAATTAAAAATGAAAGGTATTGAAGCGGAACTTATTACAGAATTTGCTAAGGACAAAGTATGGGAAAATAGTGAAAAAGTATTTCAGAATCAAGCCTATATTTTTGGTCAGCAAAGTTTTAGAATTTCTCGAATGGAAAATGAAGTTGATGTTGTAATTACAGATTCTCCACTACTCCTTTCAGCATTTTATAATAGTAATCCTGTCTTAGGAGAATCTTTTAATACAGTTGTTGCAAATGTCTTTCATTCTTATAATAATATTAACTATTTATTAACAAGAGTTAAACCTTATCATGCAAAAGGTAGACTTCAAACAGAAGCTGAATCAGATGCTTTAGCTGAACCTATGAAAGAACTATTACATAAGTATAACGTGTCCTATACACAAATCCCTGGCGATATTGTAGGCTATGATGCTATTGTTGAAGATATTTATAAAATTTGGTCACAAGAGGTAAAATATGAGTGAGAGATTTAATTTAGTTGCAATATATGGTCCGAGCGGTTGCGGCAAAGATACCATTAAAAGAACTATTTTGAAAAAAGATAGAACTCTTTTTAATAATATTATTGGTGCTACAACTCGACCTAAACGAGAAAGAGAAATTAATGGTAAAGATTATTATTTTATGAATAATGAAGAATTTGCTGAAAATGTTTTAAATTGTAATATGATAGAAGCGGCATCTTTTAATGGCTGGTTTTATGGCACATTAAGAACATCTTTAGTATTTGATAAAATTAATATTGGAATTTTTAATATGGAAGCTCTTCAGACTCTATTAGAAAATCCTGAAGAACTAAATATTCTTCCAGTATGGATTTCAGTAAATGATAAAGAGAGATTACTCAGAACTCTAAATAGAGAAAAAAATCCTAATTGCACTGAAATTTGTAGGCGTTTTATTGCAGACCATAATGATTATCGCATAATTCCTTATTCTGTTATAATAGACAATAATGAGAAAGGAAAAGTTTCCGAAAATGCAAATTAGATTATCCAATATGCAAAAAATTATTTTAAGTAGAAATGATTAATCTTATTTGTCAATTTTTTAATATTTCTATAGGAGACAAAAATCCTTAATATAAACAACTAATTAGGAGGATGCCGCATGGAAATTATAAAAAGAGATGGAAGAAAAGTTGCATTTAATCGAGACAAAATAGAAAGAGCTATTCTAAAAGCCTTCCTTTCTGTTGACAAAGACTGGTCAGATTATGCTGTAGCTAAAGCATAGAATATAGCTTCTTATATTGAGGAAGTGGCTAAAGAAAAAACTCTGACTATAGATGATATTCAAAATCTCGTTGAAAATGGTTTAATGTCAACTAAACGTAAGGATGTAGCTAGAGCATATATATCTTATCGTCACGATAGAGATTTAGCAAGAGGTAACTCAACAGACAAGATTATATATGAAATGCTTGATGGTACAAATGAATATTGGTCTAAAGAAAACTCTAATAAAAATCCATATATAGTAACAACTTAGAGAGATTATTTAGCTGGTATTACAAGTACTGATTTAACAAAGAGATTTCTATTACCTCAAGATATTTTAAAAGCACACGAAGAAGGAATATTGCATTTTCACGATATGGATTATTTTGCTCAAAATGCATTAACAAATTGTTGTCTTATAAATCTTGAAGATATGCTTCAAAATGGTACAAGTATAAATGGCGTTTTGATTGAAAAGCCCCATAGATTACTTACAGCTACAACAATAGCTACACAGATAATAACTGCAGTAGCATCAAGCCAATATGGCGGATGTACTATTTCATTATCTCATTTAGTTCCTTTTGTAAAGAGTAGTGAAAAATATTATTATAATAAATATAAACAAAGAAATCTATCTGAATATTTATGTGAAACTTTTGCTCACGAAGATTTAATGAAAGAGATTAAAGATTCTGTTCAAACATTTAATTATCAAATAAATAGTATGTCAACTACAAATGGCTAGGCTCCATTTTTATCTGTTTTTATGTATTTAAATGAAGTCGAAGAAGAAAATAAATATTATTTAGCTTTACTGATTGAAGAATTTCTAAAACAAAGAATATTAGGTTTTAAAAACGAAAAGGGCGTTTATATAACACAGGCTTTTCCAAAACTTTTATATGTTTTAGAAGAAGATAATATTGATGAAAACGGAAAATACTATTATCTTACTGAACTTGCAGCAAAATGTACAGCAAAAAGAATGGTTCCTGATTATATCTCTGAAAAGAAAATGAAGGAATTAAAAGAAGGAGATTGCTTCCCTTGCATGGGCTGCCGCTCATTTTTAGCTCCATATAAAGACGAGAATGGTAAATCTAAATATTATGGAAGATTTAATTTTGGTGTAGTAACTTTAAATCTTGTAGAGATTGCTTTAGCATCACATAAAGATATAGACAAGTTCTGGGAAATTTTTGAAAAGAATGCAGAACTATGTCATAGGGCATTGAAAATAAGATACAAGAGAGTGAGTCAAATAACTTCAGATGCAGCTCCCATTCTTTGGCAACATGGTGCTTTTGCGAGATTACAGAAAGGTGAATCAGTAAAACCCTTACTTGAAAATGGATATGCTTCAGCTTCTCTTGGTTATGCTGGACTTTATGAATGTGTAAAATATATGACAGGCAAGAGCCATGCAGATGAGGCGGAAGGTACAGATTTTGCTATGTCTGTTATGAGAAAATTAAATGAACTTTGCAATAGATGGAAGAAAGAAGAAAACATTGGATATAGTATTTATGGTTCACCTATTGAGTCTACAACCTATAAATTTGCTAAATGTTTAAAGAAAAGATATGGTATTATTCCAGACGTCACTGAACATAACTATATTACCAATAGTTACCATATAAATGTAAGAGAGCCTATTGATGCTTTTGATAAATTAAGAATTGAAAGTAAATTTCAAGAATTAAGTTTAGGCGGAGCTATTAGTTATGTAGAAGTTCCAAATATGCAAAATAATATACCTGCAGTTCTTACTTTAATTAAATTTATTTATGAAAATATTATGTATGCAGAAATAAATTCTAAAAGCGATTATTGTCAGAAATGCGGTTTTGACGGAGAAATCCAAATTAAAGAACAAGAAGATGGAACTTTGATATGGGAATGCCCTAATTGCGGCAACACTTAGGAAAACACTTTAAATATTGCAAGACGCACTTGTGGATATATAGGCACCAATTTATGGAATCAAGGACGTACTCAAGAGATTAGAGATAGAGTAATTCATCTTGATTAATATAGGAGATTATATAATGATAAAAAACAGATGTAGTACCTGCAAGTATGGAGAACTTCATGATTATTTAGACAGATACTATTGTAGAAATAAAGATTGTGTAAATAGTCATTTTCTTGATAGAGAAGAAGAATATAATTGTAAACATTGGATTGATAAACAAGAAAATAATTCTCAGGACTCTAATTAAAAATATTATTTTAGAAGAAATCATATTTTTTGATTTCTTCTAAAAAATATGATATAATATTATTAAAGGTGATAAAATGAGATATGCAGGAATTAAATATAACGATATAGTTGATGGAGATGGCATTTGCGTATCTTTATGGATGCAAGGATGCCCGCATAAATGCAAAGGATGTCATAACCCAGAAACTTGGTCTTTTGATGGCGGCATTGAAATACCAAGATGGAAATTAATTGGAGATATCATTGAAGGTATTAAAAAGAACGGTGTAAAAAGAAATTTTAGCATATTGGGTGGAGAACCCTTATGCCCTGAAAATTTAGAACATACTATTTATATTATAAACGCAATTAGAACAGAATTTCCAAATATTAAAATTTACTTATGGACTGGATACATATTTGAAGAAATGACAGAAAGACAAAAAACTATTTTAGATATAGTTGATGTTTTAATTGATGGACCTTATATTGAATCACAAAGAGATTTATCTTTAAAATTTAGAGGCTCAAGAAATCAAAGAGTTCTTACAAAAGGAGGATATCATAATGGCAGACATATCTATGGGTAATATCTATGAATTAAATTAGAAGGCTTTTTCAAGTTTTCCCCCATTTAATGCAGACGGTATACGCAAAAGTACAAAAAAATTAGAGAAATATTTTGCTAATTCAAAAGCAGAATATTATATGCTATTATGCAGAGAATTATATGATTATACTGTCTATACTATTGATAGGAAACATTATAATAAATCAAAGGCTGCATTTGAAGTTATTGAAACGCTTTTAGAGCGAGGAGATATTGTAGAAATTAATCAAACCGATGATAGGACAGCTTTTGAATTATGGGTAATATATAATGAAGATAAAACAGCTCATGTTTACTATTTATTTCCATATGATAATGCTGTAATTCATTGCTAAGGAGGAAAATATAAATGCAACAAATTATTTGTATTTGTTCACCTTTCTCTTTATATCAATAGATAAAAATAATAACGGATGGGTTAGTTACAGAAGAATTTAATTGCGAAACAAAATTCTTAGCTAATTCATTAGTAGAATATGCTTATAGCAAGAAAATATCTAATATTACTTTAAGAGGAAATAAATCATATTTAGAGAAATTCAAAAAAGATATTTATAATATTGAACAATCTAAATATAGTTAGAATTATATAAATTTGAATATTATATCATAAGGAGATTATATGAATTATTTAATAAAAACAACAGAAACATATAGAGTACCTAACGAGGAAGCTGTAAAGAAACTATTAGAAGAATTAAAGTCTAATAGAATGTTTGAAGTCGTTAAATATAGCAGTATTAAGAAGGAAAGAAAAGAGAAAGGCGAAATTGTAGATGAGTGGATTCGTCTTGAAGTTGTTAAAGTTTTTAACGATGAGAAGGAACCTATTAGTGAAGTTCAGGTAAAATATGATAAAGGAGATTTTGAAGATGGCGATTGATATCAAAATTAAAAAAATAAGAGATACTGCAAAAATCCCCACAAAAGGAAGCAATGAGGCGGCGGGTTATGATTTATACGCAGATATCCAGTCTCCTGTAAGAATTGAACCAGGAACAGTTATGAAAATAGGTACTGGTATCTCTACTCAATTACCTACCAATATAGCGGCATTGATTTTTCCAAGAAGTGGTCTTTCAACTAAAAAAGGTTTGCGTCTTGCAAATTGCGTAGGTTTAGTTGATCCAGATTATCGTGGAGAATATATTGTTGCTTTGTATAATGACTCTGAAATTGCTCAAATAGTTATACCTGGTGAACGTATTGCTCAAGTTGTATTTGTTCCTTTCTACACAGTAAACTTTATAGAATCTGATGAATTAAACGATACTGAACGTGGCGAAGGTGGCTTCGGTGCAAGTGGACAATTTTAATAAATACTATGATATTGGCATTAATCTTTTTGGTAAACAATTTCCAAATCCAGAACAAGTTATTAATGATGCTCTTAAATCTGGAGTAACTTGTATTCTTACTGGAACCGACCCCAAAGAAAATAGACAAATCAATACTTTTATAAATAATCATCAAACATATGGCACAGTAGGTATCCATCCTCATAATGCAGATTCTACAAAAGATAAAGATTATCTTGAAATAGAAAATATTGCTAAAACTAATAACAAGATTGTAGCTATTGGTGAGTGCGGATTAGATTTCGATAGAATGTTTTCTACAAAACAAAATCAAATTAAATGTTTTGAGAAACAGATTGAAATTGCAGAAAAATTGAATATGCCTTTATTCTTACACGAGAGAAGTGCTGTTGAAGATTTTATAAAAGTATTAGAGAAACATAAAGAAATATGTAAAAAATCTGTAGTGCATTGTTTCACAGGAAATGTAGAAACATTAAAAATATATTTATCAATGGGATTTAGTATTGGAATAACTGGTTGGATATGTGACGAACGTAGGAGTAAAGACCTTAGAAAAGCAGTTAGATATATTCCTCTTGATAAAATAATGATTGAAACCGATTCTCCGTTTCTTACACCTAAAAATATTCAAGGATTAGGTAAAATAAATTATCCTTAGAATGTTAAATATGTTGCTAAAGAATTAGCGATACATATGGGAGTTCCTGAAAATATTCTTGTATTAAAAACAAAAGAAAATACAGAACGATTTTTCTCAATTCCTAAAGAATAAAATAAAGCCCTTTGTATATTTACAAAGGGCTTTATTTTTTTGACTAATCTCAAAAATTATGATATAATATAAAAAATAGATGGAGTTGAGATTATATGATTTTATCATTAGATGCAAGTACAAAAAGCACAGGTTATGCTATTTTTGATGAAGATAAGTTAATAACTTATGGATGCATTTCCGCATCCTCTCAAGATAATATAAAAAGAATAAATAAAATGAAAGAAGAAATAGCAAAACTATTAACTGAATATTCTTCTATAACAACAGTAGTAATAGAGGAAGTCAGACCGGATATGGGGCAGACGATTCCGCAAACTATGAAAGTATTATTCTGGCTATAGGCGGCAATCGCTTTTTTAATACACGATGAATTTCCTTCTGTTAAATTAATTTTTACATATCCAAGCGAATGGCGTAGTAAATGCAATATTGCTACGGGTAGAGGAATAAAAAGAGAACATTTAAAACAAGAAGATATTAAATTTGTAAAAAATAAATTCAACATAGATGTCAATGATGATATTGCAGATGCTATTGGTATTGGTTATGCTCATTATATAACAACAAGCAGAGAATTAAATTGGGAATAAATAAAAAAAAACGGGAAAAACTTAATATAAGTTTTTCCCGTTTTTTATTAGGCTATTTATAAAAAATTCTTGTTCAATATCAGAATTGAAAGAAATATTATATGAATATAATAGTGCATGGCATAACTCATGCACTATTACTTTTTTTATCAAAGAAGAATTAATATCTTTGTTAATATAAATATTTTTATTGTCTGCATCACATACTCCAAGAGAATAAGTATTATCTTCTTTTAATAAATAGAAGCTATCTTTTGGAACAAAATATATTCTCCATAGAGTATTATTAAATATCATTATGCTAATTTTGTTACAAGATGAGAAACTTTCTAATGCATTAAAGTTTTTTCTTCTGCATTTGCGTGTTCTGCCATTCTTGTTACTTCTTTTGTCACCTAATCTAAATATTTTTCTAAATCTTCCATTGTTATTTTTTCATCTGCGTGTTTTTCTTTGTCATTTAAATAATCTTCCATCATATGACCTTTTTCCCAAGGTTCTGTGTAATAAAATTTATGAGGAGATAGTTCTCTTACAGGGAAAAAATAATTCATAGTTTCTTTAGACTATTCCATTTCTTCTACAATAGAGCAGTAATATAATGCTTTTGATATATCTTTAATCATATCTACAGCTTCACCAAGCTCTTCTGTATTTATACAATGAATATCTTTAGAAAGTTCATTATAAACGGCATCTACAAGTTTATGTTTAATGCACTTTAATTTTTCCATAATTTTATGCCAACCTTTCTATAATAATATTAGAATTTTTAACATCAACAGATTGAGTGCTAATATTTCTAACACTTATGGTTTGGCAACATCCTTTAGGAACTTCAATTATGACACTTGAAGATACATTATTAAATGCTCCAACTCCTGCAGGCGTTGATACCATAGTAGAACTACCAATAGGTTCTCCATTAATAGCAATAGCTAAAGATACAGGACCTACAGTACCTCCAGTAGAGATAGCTACATTGGTGCCGAATGTAACTTTAAACAGGGCCCTACACTGATTTGTAAGACCCCTTAAAGTTACTAAACCGCTACCGTCTCTATGGACTATGGAGTTATTACCACAAATTACATTATTTGTAAATAATATATTCTAATTATCTGCTACAGTCTACACTGCATTTGCTACATATTCAGCCATATTAAAAACCTCCATTTAGCGTTTATTGCTCAATTAGCAGCATCCGCAAGTATTAGTGCAGCATCCGCCGCATCCGTAGCTGTTATATACAGGAGTTGGAGGATTTACAACATAAGCGGGCGTGGGTATTGGAGAAGTTCTTCTTAAAATTTCAGCTGTGTTAGCATCCATCATAGCGCCAAGAACACTATTTTGGTTTGCCTGACTTGCAGCAAATTTAAGAGCTTGATTTTCAGCAGTAAGAGTAGAAATCTTATCCTGTGTTAAATAATCAAGTATTGCTCTTGTATTGCAATTCTAAGAATCAATTATATCTCTTGTACTATCGCAAATTGCTCTACGAGTATCGCAAGATTGTGTAGCAAGATTATAATTTAACTCACTTGCAGCCTGATTAATTAAATTTTGAGTCTAGCAGCAACATTGCTGAGCTACTAAAGCATCATTTGCCATCTGTGCTTGAATACCGTTAAAGCCCTAAAGCATACCAATATTCATTCCATTGAAGCCCTAGCATAGAGCATTTTCAATTTGGTTAACACCATTAGAAATCTAAGAGTTTAAACCATTAAAACCTTGAAGCATTGTAGAGTTCTGAGAATAGAAACCATCACATAGACCTTGCTGGATACCTCTAATACCATTTTCAAGATTATTCATATCAAAGCCATAAGTAACTTCTTCTCTTGTTGTAGAACCATTTCTATTGCCAAAACCGTTATTGCCCCAACCGCAGAAGATGAAAAGGAACAAAATAATAATCCACCAAGCACCATTATTAGTTCCAAAGCCATCTCTGTCGTTACCTGTTGCGGCAGCGATGTCACTTAGACTATAGCCGCCCATTTCGTTCATACCAAACATACGTTTTTCCTCCTATAAATATCTTTTTTATTAAAAAATTCATAGTTTTAAATTTTGTTTAAAACTATTAAATTCTTTATCAAAATCCAAACCTTTCTCTTTCACAATATTTCGAGCTACTTGTTCGATACCTTTAGTATCCCCTGCTTTTGCTAATTGCAACAAATTTGATAATACAGGATTTCCATTACTCATTTGAGATAGCATATTTATCATTGTCTATTGAGGATTGCCGTTTTTCAAAAGAGCTATGAATTGCATTAAATCAGTAGGCATTTGCTGTAACCTCCTTCATTGCAGACTGCTACTGCGGAATCTCTTTTATTTCATTAGGAGAGGAAGTTGAATTTTGAAATGCAAGAGAGTTATTAGAAAAAATAGAGCTAATTTTATTTTCAAGATTATCTATCTTTTCTAATATTTTGTTTATAGTATCAGTCTTATCTTGAGGATTTTCTTTAGCTACAGGTCTAAAAATTATCGTATCAGTAGTTCCAGAACTATTCCACATTTTTAAATAAATTTCACTTAAATCGGCTTTAGGAAAAAAGCCATAACCGCCAACAGGAATTTCAGTAACGCTTACAATATCTTTATTTTCTACAATCTTTCCATTCAATTGATTTAAAGCCATATTCTAATTATTAAACATTTGCGGCTATTGCTACATCTATTGAGCCTGCATATTAGAAATTTGTTGTTGCGGCATTTGCATCATATTATTATTCATATATTGAGGTGATGCAAATGGATTAAAATAGCTTCCGTAGTTAGGAAAACCATTCATATAAAACCCTCCTTTTACCTCTCTCAATATATAATAATTTTTTGTTATAGCTAATTATATAACGTTACCCAAAAACACTTAGACGTAGGTAATTTGAGCATCGCATTCAGTTAAAAATGTAATAGACTCTATTTTAATATCCTAAAAATCTAAAATTTTCTAATGAGAAAACCAAAATTTCTATCCGTTTACCTAAATTTCGACAAAATTCGGGCTTTCGCTTATAATACTAAAACGTTCATAAGTTCCTTTGATAGAAGATAATACTTCATTTTCTTTAAAATGTTTTCTTATACTTTTAGCCATAATTATATCTCCTCAAGAACAAACCATATGCCGCCATTTTTTAAAGTAGCTTTTTTAGATTCTATATCAGCATCATTTTCTGATGCGAATAAAAAGGCTTCAGTAAAATCAGTGACTCCACTTAACGAACCTAAATAATACCAAGTATGTTCATCATAGTCAAAAGCAAAGAAATTTTTATCATTATTATAAGTTCCCGCAGTAATAACTTTTCCTTTATCTTCCCCTGTTAAACCATTTGGATAATCTATATTCAAAGAACTAATAATAACACTAATAGACTAAGTACCATAATAAGTATAATTTCTACCTACAAGTAATCCATTATCGCTTTTTATACTACCCATATCTTCCCAGTCATCTCTACCGTCATATGAAGCTTTATTGACTAAATTAGCTCTTTTTTCTGGGTCGCTATATAAAATAAGTAAATGATAATTTTCATCAATAGCTGTTCTCATTATATAATTAATAGGTGGACTTATGTATTCAAAATCTCCATTATTGTAAGTTACTTTTAATCTCTAAGAACCGCTACCTTCTTCTGCAGGAGTATCTTCTGCGGCACTCTCTAACATGATGCTAGTAGGCCAAATTAATTCTTTTTTAAACTCATTGCCTTGATTATCAATAATAGTAAAAGTTCCGTCATCAAGAAGAGAAATATCTTTTATTGTTTTTATAGCTTTTTCATATACCGTAGGAGTTTCTCCATTATTATATTCAAAAGTTAAAGTACCATCTTCACTCAAGTTTACTGATGAAATCCATTTTACTTTTTTAGTATAAGATACTGTTTTATTTCCATTAAACATAAAAGATAAAGTACCATCATCAGAAAATAGAACGTTATTTATTATACTATACTTACCTAAATAATAAGTTTCAAGCTCTCCAGAATCTTCATTCTGATAATCATAGATTAGATGTTGAGAATCAGGATTATCATCTCGAAGAATAAAACCATCCGCAAAACCATCAGGAAAATAAACATTAATCCAAGATGCGGAAACCACTCTTAAATTTTTAAAGCTATTTCCTTTCTATCCTCTTGGAATTTTTAATGCCCATTTATTATAAAAAGGATGAGCGCCATCATCTATTCTTTTTATAACAGGATTATTCTCGTCATTTTTATCTACTAAAGAAGCTTCAAAATCTACAATAGAATAAGGAAAAGTAAAACCAACGTATGTCTTTGATGAAGTTCCATCTTCTGAAATTACGTTAGTATATACCCATTTAATACTATCATTATATACGGGGTTGCCTTCTTCATCAGTATAATATCCAGGCACTAATGATTTATTTGTTTTACTATATTCACCTTGACCATCTATTGGAATTGGTACTGAGCTAGGAATAGTTAGGACTAAATCTAAAATTCCTCCACTTGAGGTTCCTCCGCCTCCGCCGCTTGATGAACCTAAAGTTCCAACTTTAACAGGACCGTCTAAAGTTCTTCTATATAAAACACTTGATTCTATTCCATCTACACTAGTATTAACCACGACATAACTATCATAGTCAACAGTACATTCAACACTATCAAATTCGGCTTGCATTTCTGCAATGCTATCATAAGATTTTACAATAACGACGGACGCACCTCTACGTCCGCCATAAAAACTTTCTGCCATAATTATTACTCCTTTTATCTCAATTATTCATATGAGTAGTCTAATACAAAATTTTTATCAATAGGAATAAATCCTACAAAATTAATTTTAATATTAGGATTATTTAATTCATATATTCCAGTTTTTCCTAACTAAATTTTTACTCCATTAACGCAAGCAATCTAAGAGGGAGAACCCCAGATACCTATACTATTTGCTGTTGTTACAGGAAGGATATTAACAATAGATACACATTGAACTATAGTTCCTTCAGCTCCCTTAATTGTTAAATAAAAAGTTTTTAAACTATCTGATATTAAATTGCTATTTACAATAATATCTCTATAATATGTAGTTGATGTTGAACTTTTATATCCAATAGTGAAATCATCAACTTGAATACCTTGATTCTCTAAAGCATCTGTTGCATATATTTTTATATTCTATAAACTACTTTGCTTTTCAAATTTAATTTTTATATAATAATAAAATGAAGTATTTGTATTATTATCAATTACTTTAATGGAATGCGTATCTATAGTTGTAAAATTAATAGTCTAAATATATTTAGTATTATTATTTTTCTAATGCTATCCTACTAACATATATATCCCTCCTTATTAAAATTTAGTTAATATTCTAGTTGCGGAAATCGACATTTGAGAGCCTGTATCAAAAGGTATGGATATAGAATTAATTAAATATTCTCCAAATATATTACTGCGGCTATCTTGTACTTCTATTCTTATATTTGGTTCTAAATGATAAATAGGAATTGTGTTTAAAGATATACTTTCATTATAATTAGTATACTAATATAATAAGTCTCTCATAGCAGTTAAGGCACTATTAAAAGTTCCACCTAAAACCATTTTAGAATATAATTCAGAAGATACCTATGTAAATATCTCTCCTCTCGATTTATATTTTTCTTCTAATTTTGTAATATTAGGGGCGCCCGCTTCAAGTATAACAATATTTGGAATCTCAGGTTCAAAAATGCAATTTATTTTATCATCAACTAAAACTTTAGTTCTCTTTCCTATTTTATCAATAGATAATTGTCCAATTTTTGAATTGCTATCAATAAAGTCTAAGTAATAATCTAAAGTTTCCCCCTATTCTTCTAATCGTTTAGACCTTTCAATAACACCGTCATCAGTTATATTATATAATTTTAGCCATTCATTCATTAATTCTATATAATAATTATTATATTTTATACCTGTTTTTTCAGAAAGTAATCCTGAAAAATATAATTCACATCTCCAATCATAATCACCCTTATTTTTCTAAATTGTAATCTCTTTTATTTCTTCTGTCTCTTTTTTATTGATTTTTTCATCATCTATATTATTAGCAAAGATACCTGTAATATCTTTAGTTTCTTTATCCCTTACTATTTTTACTTTTATTGTTCCATTTTTATCTATTATAGGTTTTTTATCAATAGCTAAGTGATATCTAATTGGCAAAGTAGATTTATCAATTTGTTCTCTTTTTCCCCAAATAATAAAATCATTTTTTACATTATTTAACTAAGGAGAATTAGAATATGAAGTAATTATATTACTATTTTTAAAGCTATATGCAGCTTTACCTTTTGTGGGGTCTACTAAATAAGCGTTTCCATTATTTAAATTTTCTAAATCTACAGTAGACTAAGTAATATTTAAATAATTTTTAATTTCTCTGAATATAAAATTACCATTAATATCATAGAAATATTCAAAGTTACCAAGAGTATCTCTAATAGTATCTAGAATATCGCAAACAGTTTGACCTGCTGCGCCAATTAGCTCGCCTGGATAAGTAAAAGGTGTATAAATATAGCCTATATTATATCCATAATTATATGGTGGTATATCATTATCATCTCTTGGAGTTTCACTAAAAATAACAGCATTTTTATTATTCTTATCCTAATAGCAATATAGAGCGTCAGCTCCTATCCACTTAACTACTTGTTTTACTTCTTCATCAATATCTTCAATAATAATCCTATTTAAATCTTCGTCTCCATAATGATTTACTAACTCTTGAATAATCTAATAAATTGTTGGTGTAATTATCTTAATAGAGCCATCATTCTAGACCTCTTCTATTTCGTGAAATGTTACTGAGGCAGGCAGCATACCGCCGCATTGCCCATTTAATAAGCACATCTTATCTTTTAAACTCAATGATATGCTTGAGCTATTAGTATCATGAGACAATGACATTGAGTCTATAATAAATAGACCTTGCGGAAACCATATAATAGGATAATCATTATAATAATTAGTTGTATTAAATAATCCTATTTCTAAGTATATTTTTTTATTAATGCTAAATAAATTATCTAAGTCATCATACGCAGCAGTATTGTCTGCTACAACTAAACTAATATTCGCAGTCCTTCTCATACTAGAGGAACCGTCTATATTAAGACTGCCGCCAGTAACTAATCCTTGAATATCTCTTATTGGTTCTTCATCCCAATTTAAGAGAGTAAGTTTTACTACCTACTCTCTTATATTCATCTAATCAACAATAGAGAGAAATTCATTATCTGATAAATATGGATATTTTATTTTCATATGAATCTCACTCCTCTATAGTATATTGATAGTTTATAATTGCAGAAACGGGCATTAAAACATCTATCTCTGCGGAAGCGATTGCCGCAGATTTAGTAAGTGGAGATATCTCTTGCAAATCACTCTTATAAGCTTTAATATTATATAATACATTATTATATTTATACTTAACAACTCCATTATCTTCAACAAATAAAGTAGTATTAAATTCAGAATTAGTTAATCTTATTCCGCCAAAGCTTAAACTCTCTATTACAGAATTATTATTTATACATAGAAATTCTGTAACGCCTAAACTATATCTCTAACTCTATGCATCTTCAGATGTTTTTATGTAGCATACCTAATTAGCTTCTCCTTCAATAGAAATAGCTGTAACATTTTTCCCTGCTAATTCCTTTTGCATTATGTCATATCCTGCATTATAAACACTCTATAATTGACCAATATTTGTAGATATGCTACTTCTTGATTGAGTTACTTCTACAGCTTTATCAGCTTCTTCTTTATCTAATACCTCATAATATGCTTTAACTATATAATCAACTATATACTAAGGACTCTTTGTCCTATCAATATCAAACTAAATTATAGAGTATCCCTAAGCATTATTCTCTAATTCATATATTCCATCAGGATTAACTGCTATCTATCTATTATTAATAGTAATAATATATCCTAAATAGGCATTTTTATCATTTTTATCAGCAACTTTTAATTCTCCGCTTTCCTCAGCTTTTATTAGGTAAGGAGGAGTCTAAAATGTAATTTTTAAATGACTAAATGATTTAATATAAACTCTATTATCCTACTATTGCAATTTTGACTCAATAATAGATAAAAGAGAATTGTTATTTACTGTATTAGAATAAATCTATCCCATAACATAATAAGATTTAGTATAAACAGGAACTTGTTCTGGTATAATAGTGCCTATTGTCTGAATATTATATTTATCATAATTTTCAATAGAACATTCATCTACTTCGTGAGCTGCAGCGGAAAAACTATAAATCATACGACCTAATTGAGCTTCTGGGGTAAAACTAATATCCATTAATTTAACTAAAATATTGCCTTCCTAAGTTGACCTAAATAATTTTACGTTATTAGCATAAAGAAAATCCATTACTTTTTCTCTAAATTTTCTCTCATATAATATATCATTATATGAATTTATATTATTCTCTAAATTATATTCATCATATAAATGTTGAGAATTTCCATATATTTTAGAACGAGATGTAAATAAATTACATTGAGTTTCATCATCTTCTAATTCTTGTTCATCACTAAGGAAAGATATTAAACCGTTAATTGGAAAACTTCTATAACTCATTATGCCATTTCTTGAAAAGAAAGGATATTTTGAACCGATAGTATCAACTTTTGAATCAGATATAACTCTACTAAAAGAGCCTATCTATGGATTATATTTTATTTTTAACTAAAGACCATTTGCATTAAGGAAGACATCATCAAATACATTTATAATAGGCTTCTCTGTTATTATAGAAGTGCTATATTTATACTAGCCTTTTGTATCTTTAATAAAACTTTGTACAGCATATTTATACCATACTCCACTTTCAATAGTATAATCATACCAAGTGTAAGTCTATCCTTCTTGTGCGTGAATATATTTTATATGAATATCTTCCCAATCAATAAAATTATTAAGATTAGAGCTTCTTTTAATTATAATATTTTCATCTACATTTTCACTAAAATTAATTTCAATTTTATTTCTGCCTACTTCGCTTTGCGGCAATGCCTATACACTAAAATTTTTTTCAATAGAGCTATCTGGGGAATAGATTATTTTATATTCTTCTTCTCCTGAATAGCCAAATTTAGTAGAATACTATACAACTAAATAATAGACTATAGAATCTCTTAGCTAATATTTTAATTTATATGAAAAAGAATTATTATCTGTATCAAAATATAAAATACCGCTATCCTAATGTGTTATAGCATAGTCGCTACCTCTTTCTTGAAGTAATATTCTATAACTTTTAGGAGTTTCAGAATCATCTTTATCAAAAGTTAGACTTCCATAAATAGTGCTAAAATCCTACTAAAATACATATTTATCGCCCTATTTATTGTTACCTAAAGTTACGGATAGAGTAGGCTTAGAAATACATTTAATTAAACATACAGTAGACCACTCAGAAAATTTATCTAAGTTATCATTTATAAAAGTTATACTCTGATTAATATTCTGTGCTGTTGAACTTATAAATCTTAACTGAATTTTATAAATTTTTCCAATAACAAAAGAAGAGCCATCCATTAAATCTTTTTCGTCTATTTTAACATATTTCTAATTTGTATTTGTGTCTATTTCATAATCTTTAAAGATTATTTCTATTGGAGAGTCTAGTAAATTCTCGTTACTATACTAATCTCTTACTGATACTTGAACTTTAGTAGAAATCTCTCCAACACTATTAAAATCAGATATATCAAAATTAATTTTAAAATAGCCAGCATCCTTTAAGAATGCTGGCATATAAGTATCTAGGACAGGGGGGAATAAACCACTTGCCGCCATTTTATTTCACTCCTTTTATCTCTAAATCTCTTAATCAATAGGAGGCTATTTAGGAAGGGTGCGTAATTCATTCATTAAATTTTCAACAAAAGAATTTCCGTTTTCATCCTAATAATGTTTAAATCGTTTTTCTATGCAATCTAAACTGTAATCATCAATCCATTCTTGTGAATAACAATAATAATGATGTTTCTCAGTAATCCAAGATTTAATATCATCTCTATCAGAAGCAATTAAAAGATTAACCTTGTCCATTAAATGCCCTAATTTTTCATTTAAAGCAATCTAACCGTCCATAAGGTCTTTCATTTTTTCTTCGTGACAAGATAGCTTATCTTCTACATCCTATTTATCCTCTTCCTAATCTCTTTCTTTGTTGAATATTTTTTTTAATTTTGCGACTGACCAATCCCAAAAAGAAAAAAATCCCTTTATTCCCATTGCAAGAGCAATTAAAATTGCAAGAATCTCTACAATAGAATATTGCTATAATAATTCAATCATTGAATCAACACTCCTTTCTATATAATAATTTTTTATTGTTAAAAATTATTTATTTTAGACCTCTTCCCATTCTATTGTTCCGCTTAATTCTTCTAATTGTTCTTTAATCTAATCTAAATAATCTTGCAAAGGGAGATTCATATCTCCATTTGCACAAACAACATAATCTGCGTATGTTCCAATAGGAATTTCCTATTGAAATATACCTTCTGAATCTTTCTATCTTAATTTAGTAATTACTTGTGCCATATTAATCACTCCTTATTAAAACCCTTCTAAATTAATAACATATCCAGGATGTATTATTTTATCTCCGTCCATAATTGGTTTTCTTTCTAAACTTAAAACTTGTTCATCTGCACTATTTTTATTTTTAACTTTTATATTATAATCATACTAAAAATTTGGATTATACCAATATTCAGTTAAAGTATCTATTGTAATACTTGAATCTTCAGAAGAAGGACTTCCATCTTTATAAACTACTTTATTTGGAGGCGTTAAGATTTCATTAACAGCAGATACTAAACTATTAGCTGAACGGGTTTTCATTTGTACTTTAGCATCTTTATCAATTTTCACATCTCCTGTAATAATTTTTACAGCCGATATTCTTGTTCCGTCATGATTCTGCTATTTACCATTTATTGTTTCATTGTAAGGGAAACTTAATTCAGCATATTGAGGATCAGATTTTTTATTCTATGAAGTTGTATTAGAAGCGGCTTTTGCAGAAAAAGTAGATGCTTTTGTTTCTTTGCTATCCTATTTAGGTCTTGAAAATGTCATTGTGCTTGAAGCTAATGTTGTATCACCTTTGAGAACAAAACTTATAGGAGTCTTCTCTTCTTTTGAAACTATACCAATGGAATTATCATTATAGTTTACTCCAATAGTTGATTGATTTTTATATTCTATTAAGCTATAAACCTCAACCCAGGTGTCTCCATGTGGATTAGATCTCCTTTTTAACTATAAAGCAGCTTTTTGTTCTGCTGATAATGAATAATAATTGTCACTCCAGCTCCACGAATTATATTGTGGATAATACTATCTTGTATAAGTTGTTTCATTTGGTAATATTTTAAAAGTAGCTAGACCATATGGTGTAAATTCTGCTTTTCCCTTTTCATCTGTCTAAATAAGGAGTCCATCATTTAATGCTCGCTCATTGCTGCCAGAGCTATTGATATTCATTTTACCTTGGATTCTGCCGTCACTATATAATATTAAACCGTCATTAGCTGAGGCAATATAATTTTCATTTATTCTCCAACCGCCAATTACTCCAGATGTAGCAGTTATCTTGCCTTTTATTGATAGCCCACTTGCATAATTATAAGATAATCCTGAAGTTAATTCATAATCTAATCCACCAATAGTTTCTATAGTGGAATTAGAATCTGGATTAAAAGTTCTTTTATAAGAGCCAAAAGCTAAAGAATTTTGAGTTAATGTAAAAGCTTTATACTCTCCATCTGATGAAATATTTGTTTTATACTCCATTCTAATTCCAATATTACTATTAAACTAAACTCTTCCTTTATCTAAAGCTTCTCCTTTAAATGAACAATCAAAATCGCCTTTAAGCTACATTTTACCATTATTATATTTTAAATAAGATGAATTATCTTCGTTTTCTTTATCAGAGCCTGTTTTAAAATATCCTGGTTTAATAATAGTCACATTTGTATTATTACTTTTTGTTTGACTCATAGCAATTTCTGATTTCTTTTCTAAGAATTTAATATTATAACTATTATTATATCCTTCTTCATTATAACTCTCTTCAGCAGAAAACCAACCTTTAATAGTAGCATCAGTACAGTTTAATACGCCGTATTTATTAACACTAAATTTTCCACTACCATAAGTGATAGATGGCTCAGATAAATTAATTTCCATACCTGTCCCATTATCACCTTTTGAATATGAACCACCTGTAATAATAGCTTGAGGTTCTCCATTTTTGGCAGTAGGTATAAATTTAATCTAACCAGAACCATTTTTACCAAAAACAGCTGAACCATCTTCTGAGTTTAAAAAGAAACTTCTTTCTCCATGAGAAAGTCCCATTAAGCCTGTCTCTTTTTTATAAACAGATTCATCCTAGTCTTTTAACAGAGAGGTGCCCATTAAAACGCCTGTAAAAGCATTGTTTTCATCTTTATCACCTGCTCCAATTTGAGGAGCTAAAACCACTCCACCTTCTGTATCAATAGAAACTGTATTTCCATCCCATCCATTAATTGCGGCATGACCAAATTTATTAGTATATAAATGAATAGGTATAATAATCTAAGATATAGGAGAAAAACTGTCTACAATTATTTCTCCTTCTTTATCATATGAAATATTTATTTTATCAATAAGATAAATTTTACAAGAAATACCGTTACTAATATTTTCTGCTGCCAAAGGTTCTTTGGCAATAGCTTTAATTTTAATTGGACTTATAATATCATTATTGTCTTTATCTTTTTCTTTAATTTTCTAAAGATACAACTATTCTCCAATAGGCTCCCATTTATAAACATACTATTTATCTTTGGGCGCTGCTAAAGGGGGTATAATTTCAAAAATACCAGCGTCAGTATTATCATATGAAGGATTAGTTCCGTCAGCATCATATATTACATAATAAAAGCCAGACTATTTCTTTATATAATTATTCTCAACATCAGAATTATTTAATACTACTCCAATAGGAAGAGTAGCATAAATTAATTTTGTATTATTATTAACGTCTTTAAATGAACATTCTGCTTTAATAATTATAATATTAGCAATATCCTTTTTTTCTGTGTCTAATAAACTTTTATATTTTTCATCTTCTATTATGTTTCCACTATTATCAACTGTTAAAATAAAAGGATAATCTTTAGTACTAATATAAGTCTTACCATCTTTATTTTTAAAAAATGGAGATTTTAAAATACTCCAAGTAATTTGAGAATTATCTATTTCTATATTTTCTCCATTTTTAAATACTTTTAATTTTAATTGATTGTTAATAGGCTTCTAATTATAATAAAATTTATTTTCATTACCTTTATTATAATAATAATAAGGGATGCCTTCAGAGAAACTAGTCTCTTTATTATCTTGAGTACCAACTATCTAGCATACATAATCAGTGCCATTAGTTCCATTATCTCCTTCTTTTGCAAAAAGGATATTTGTTCTTGCTTTATATGTTTGATTTTCTTTTACAACTTCTAATGAAATGGTATTATTATTTTTAGTATAATCATATCTACTCTTAATACTAAAATGTAAAGAAGTGTCTCCTTCATAAACTCTATATCCTTCTTTATTATAGTCCTATATACCTGTTACATTAGAAAAATCAAACATAGTTTCATTATCAGGAGGCAATATCCATTTCTAAGAAGAACCTACAGTAAATTCTTCTCCTGTTTTATTATTTACAAGAATAAAAGATAAAGGCTATAAAACCGCTTCTTTCTCTTTCTAAGATGGTTCAACATTTGAATTAGTGCTTGAAGAATGTATTGGACTAATACCTAAAGTATTATATTTAAACATCTAAGAGCCATTCTTTATTGTTAAATTATATGGCATTGTAGTATCACTTTTTAGATTTAATAATTCAAGTGTTCCTACGCCAATAAATGTCTTCTTATCATCAGATTTTATTACAACAGCACAATCAATAATGGCTTTATCTGGATATTGATTTATTGAAATAGATTGTATAGATATCTCTTTATTATCTTCATTATAAAAATTTTTTCTCTATCCATCTATTTTAGTTGCATACCAATGATAATTAGCTAATACTGCTGTTTCATCATTCTAGCGGCAACTACAAGTTAATATAGGCTCTCCATTATTATTATAAAAAATAGTTCCACTATCTGAAATTAATGAAATGATATACTATGGATTTTTATTATAAACTATCTTTGTTTTAGAGTATGCTAAATTATCAAACAAAGCAATACATCTATATTCTTGCTAATTAGATAAAAAAGAATTTTTATCAATTATATAGATGTCTCCGCCAGCTTTAAACACTTTATTTTTTTCATCATAAGTATTAAGGCATTCCCAACCCTCAGTATTTATTCCATTTATTTTACAATATTTTCCTTCTGTATCTGCTACAGAAATTAAAGGATTCTTCTTAAACCAATAATAAGTTAATCCAGAATATTTAGTCGGGTCAATTATCTAACCTTTTGACTAAAAAATAGCTTTTAAAATAACACCATCTTTTCCATCATCTTTTGATGATAAATACTAACCATTTGGAACAGATATATATAAATAATTTCCATTTAAATTATCTGCCGAAATTTTATTTGCACATTGTAAACTTAAATCAGTGAAGAAAATGTTATTTTCTTTATCTTCTTCTCCATCGCTTAATGATGTAAATTTATCTGAAAATAAAAAAACATCTTCAATAACAATATTTGTATAATTAGCAACATTAAATCCTGCCATTTGTTCAACAGGAATAACTAAAGAATATGGATTACCTATCATCATAGTAGAATTTAATTCAAATTCTAACTTTAAATTCTATGTTTTCTAATTTTCTACATTATTATTGGTAGAATCAGTATTTTCTGTTTCATTATTTTGCTAATTCTCTTTTAAATCTGCGGAAATAATAATTCTAATTCCATAAGTACCTAAACTCTATTGACTTTTCTATAAATTAGTTCTAACATTACACTTTAAAATAAAATAATCAAAGCCTTCTTTTTCAATATAAGATAGACCATCTGTATCTATTTTGAAACTATTATCCCCTGTATTGTAAATTGAAGTGCCTGGATCATTTTTATTTTCCCAAGATTTAATACCAAATTCTTTATTTTCTGAAATAATAAATAAGTTATTAGTTAAATATTCAAATTTATTTCCTTCAGGAATGATAGGCTAAATATCTTTAGTCTTATCAGCTGTTCCTAAAATTGTTTTCACTTTAGATAAATCATTTTCTGGAACTAAAACATATACTTGAGTTCCTACTGCATAATCATGACCAGATTTATCATATGCATAAAATGAGCTATCTAAATATTTTACTTTATATTCACCTTTTGTTTTATCACCTTGAGCAACAATAGTCGCTTGGATAGTTTTATCAAAATTTGCCTAAGATAATTTTTTATCTACAATTATCCCTATCGCATCGCATATTTGATTATTAATATCACTCATTGAGGATTTCCTCCTTTTATCTCTCTTTTTATTCTATAAAAAAAATAGCTATTTTTTTAAATGTTATTACCCAAAAAAAATAAGAGATGCGGCAAACGTCGCATCTCTTATAAAATTATCTTTTAGTTCTCATTGCATACATACTTGCGGTATTTACTAAATTATTTAAAGCCTATTCTATATCATTAGAATTTTTAACATTAGGGAATGAAGCTTCAATTTTAACATTCTGTTCAAGAGTCTAATCCTAAGTTGGAATAGCAGTTGCCGCATTATGACTATTAATATTATTCATCATATTATTAGCCATATTACTTAATTTAGCAGAAAGAGTTCTTACAATAGATACCGCCATTAAAATATTGGAGGTATCTTGTTTATTAAGAATTAATTCTTTTTCATGGAGCATTGCTACTTTTCCTTCTTTAGAGTTCCAGTTTCCTGTATATCCACCTGTGTCAAATTCAATATCTTTATAACCTTTAAATTGAATTTCTTTTCCATTAATTACCCAATAATTTCCCTATACATAATGATCAAATCCATCATGGATTACTCCTGCAGCGTCAGCAGCTTTCTAAGCATTTTTACTCCAATTTTTATATATAGCAGGAGATTTATATAATTTTCCATCGCTGCCGACTTCTGCTCGAACTGTTCCATGTTCCCCTTTTTCTCTTGGAGTATTGTTATTATTATTTCCTCCATCATCGTCGCCATCAGAGTCTCCAGTTTCAGATCCAGTTCCAGAACCTCCACCTAAATCTCCGCCAAGACTTTCTTGTTCTCTTAATTTCAAAGCTTCTGTTACTGCATCTATAGCCGCCTATTTTACTCTATCATAAGCCGCTTCTAGCTAATCCAATTCCGCAATAACTCTTGAAATAGCCTCTAATTCTTCATCATAAGACGCTAATAAATCTTTATTATCATTTATTAACTCTTTAGTATATTCAATAGCAGGGTCAATACCATTAGCTAATTGCTCGAAATCAACACCAGCTTGTTCAGCCATAGCTTTAATGTCATTTTGAAGATTTTCTAATTCAACTCTTAAATTATCAAAAGTATTAGTTATATCAGTATTTATTGGACCTTCTTCTCCAAAAGTATTATGTACTAACTTAGCTGTACTAGTTTCTGCTAAATCAGTAATTTCTTCTAAAGAAGTTACACCCTCGCCTAATAACTTTTCACCTAATTCATTAGCTGAACTTAATAGATTAGCTTCAACAGTACCTAAATCTTCTGCTCTACCTTTTTGAGCTTCATAATATTGAGCTTTTAACTAATCAATTAATTGAGCTTTCTCTTCTTCGGTATATGCGGTACTTGTTAAAATTTCAATATATCTTGCAGAGAACTCTTTATAAGCATCTTGAGCTTCTTGTAAAACTTCTCTATATCTATCCTTATCGAAATTATATAGATTATTTTGTGCTTCTAATAATTCTTGTTCTTTCTAAGCAATATCATCCTAATCAGAAACATATTCATATCTATAATTACCTTGAGAATCTCGTCTCAATTTCATTTGAGATTTATTATTCTATGCTTCTTCAAGAGCTATTTGCTTCATAGTAATATCATAAATCTTATTAGCTCTATCAACGTCGTACTAAGTAACGTATTCTTTCTCTTCAAGGATTTTAAGCTACTCTTCCATTACATCTCTAATTTTCTACTAAGCCTTTAAACTTGCAGTATCACTAATAGATGTATTCATTTTGCTTCTTAAACTTTGAATTTCATAAGCCTTATTTATATTATCAAGATATTTATCTGACATCATGGTTGCGTGTTCCCAATCAGCGTCAATATAATCTTGATTATAACCTCCGCTTAATTTCTTAGTTAAATCAGAAGTAGCTTTATTTACTAAGTTATTATATCTATCCATAGCGTCTTGAATAGATGACTCTAATAAAGAATTTAAATTATTAGTTGCATTTTTATAATTCTCATAATATTTATCCCATGCTTCAGAACCTTTTTCAGCAGAATCTAATAGTTCTTTCCAACGTTCCTATTCTTGGCGGGCTTGGGCTAATGCGCCCATATCATTTGATACTTTCTAATCAAAATAGAGAGCTAATTTATCGAATGAATTTTCGCCATAAACCATTTTAATTAAGTTCATGTCGTGCTGGATTAAACTATCTATCTATTTATAATCATCAGCAATATCACTTAATTTATCAGCTATTTTATCTATCATCTATAAATAAGATGCTTCAATTTGTTCTTTCAAATCTTCAACAGACTCAAGCTAATCCATTAACTAATCTCTGTAATTATTTAAATCATCAAATGCTTTACTCTAATCAGTACCATATAGTGAAGAGGTTCCTCCAGCTTGCATGATACCAATTTCGCCCATAATAGCATTTAAATGTGATGTTAATCCACTAATAGCTCCGCTATCCATAGAACCAAAGTAAGAATTTATATTTCCTGTGAAATAGGTTTTAAGATTTTCAAGATTTTTAACTGCATTACCTAAGATGTCATTATCTTCAAGACCTTGAATACGCTTTTTCAAATCGTTTAATCTACGAGTAGCTTCAGAAATATCGAGTTCTACATCAACTTTCATATTAAACCACTCTAAGCGTTTATTCAACTCGTCTTCCATAGATTCTGCGGCATCCTCTGCAGCTTTCTAGCCTTCTTCCGCCATTGATGAATAAACATCTTGAATTTGCTATTGAATGTCATCTTTACTATATTCTAAATCTAATAATTCTTCCTCTAAACTAATGCTTTCTTTTGCAGCATTATTTACTCCTTCAATAAGACTAAGAATATATTTTATGTCTTCATCCATTAATCCATTAGCTTTTTCCATAGCTTTAAGAATGTCATTATAGTTATCAACCATACCATTTTCATCAAATACGGCTGTTGCAGTTATACCTTTATTCACTAAAAGCTTTTGAAGTTCTGTTTGTAAAAGACCCTATTGAGTTTTTAATTCCTATTTAGCTAATGCAATTTTAGTTTTCTAAGCCTTAATTTGCTAATCAATTATCTTTGATTGCTATTGTAGATTATTAATTAGAGCAGTACCTTCTAATCCTTTACTTGCTTTTTGTAAATGACTAAGCTGTCTATCGAGACCATCCATCTCTTTATTAACATCATAATAAACATCAGTATTTTCTTTGATAAAACGACTGATATCCATAGCTTTAGCATATTCTCTGGCTTTTTCGGTACTGTCTTCTATCTCTTCTTGAATTTCTTTATGGTCATCTTTCATAGTATCTAATTGACCAATAATGTTAGAATATTCTTCAGATTGTGCTATTAGTTCTTCTCTTGTTTTAGAATCTAAACTCTAATCTTGAAGCTTTTCATTAACTTCATCTAATTTTTTTACATATTCACTCTTAATATCATCAATATTATTTTCGCCATTTTCGTCAAATTCAATTCCGATATTTAGTTTAATAGCCTCTTCTTCAATCTATTTTTTCTTTTCTTCTAAATTTGATAAATGTTCATCTATTGCTTCAATCTAAGATATCATAAAATCGCCAAAGCTCATTTTGCTTGCGGCTTTCTCTTCATCTGTCATATCTTCAAACTCTTTAGAGAATTTTTCATATTCTTTTTGAGCCTTTTCAAGAGCTTTTGCAGAATCATCAATTTCACCATTGATACCTGCTAAGTTTGCTTCATATTGCTTATTTGCAGAGCTTCTTATAGAGTCACTGAAATCATCTTGTAAAGAAATTGTATTACTTAGAGCTTCTTCATATTCAGATATTGCTTTTTCAAGTTCTTTATATTTTTCATCATCATTTATATAAGCAGATAATCTATCAACGCCATTTTCAATATATCCTTCTTTATCAAAAGAAATTCCAAAATTTCCTAATTCTTTTTTCTTAGCTGCAAGTTCTTCTTGCTATAATTTTAATTTTCTTTCAATAGCATCTGCTTGCTTCTTATATAGTTCTGCTTGCTTTTGAAGATTTTCTTCAAGATCCTTACCTGTTAAATCTTCTTGATTCTTTTGAAGCCGTTCAAGTTGAGTATTATACTTTTCAAGTTCTGCGTTTATGTCTCTAAATTTATCTACCTCAGGAGTTTCTTTAACTTCTTCTTCTTTTCCCTATGTAGTTGGAGTAGGAGGTGTAGGAGATACTTCAATTTTATTTCTATCATCTTCAAGTCTATTTTTTAAAACTACAACTTCTTCTTCTGTTAAATAGTATGAAATAAAAGTACCATTATTCTTAGCTTCATAAGGTATGCCCATTTCAGTTAAGGCTTTAATTAAAGAATCTATATCAGTATTAAATTCATTTTTCATTGCCTATACAGAAAATGAATGAGCTTTTCTCTCCTCTGACTTTGTTTCTTTTTGTACAACTGTAGTTACAATAATTTTTCTTTTAAAAATAGGCTCTTTATTTTCATTATGTCCAATACATGTCCATCCGTCAGAGATAGCATCAGTTATGCTATCATATTCTTGTAATAATTCGCTTTCAAGTTTTTCCTCATCAAGACTTTCTCCAGATTGAGATTTTTCTATATCGAGAGAGTTATTAAAAGTAGTATATAAATTAAAATTTTGTTTATATCCTACAATAGATTCTCCATCTGTAACAGGCTAAAGACCATATTGTTCTAATATTTCAGAATTGTTTAAATCTATATCTCCTAAATATTTTTTAATTATGTCTTCTGAAAGAATCTCTTGATTAGCATCAGAGAACATTTGCTAAACTTGTATAGCTAATTCTACATTTTTATAGTATGTTCCATCGTCGCCTAATGTATATCCATATTTAGCATATTCTTCATTAAGTCTATCAGCACTCCATCCAAGCTCTGTCGCCATTGTGTCTATTTGCTATTTTAAGTCATCATTTATTGCAGCGCCAATTCTTGTATCAGAATATTTTTGAAATAGAGAATCCATTTCCTCTAAAGGTTTCTTTATATTTATTTTAGCTAAACGATTAGCTTCATCCTCTATTGCCTATCTAGCTTCTTCTGATCCATTTAAATACTGTTGAATTAAATCAAAATGAGAAGTAATCCAATCATCTTCAAATTCAATTCCGCCAGAAAGCTAAGATAAAGTATCAGAAAGTAATCCTAAATTTGTTAAATTTTCAGTATTAATATTATCACTAGAAAATGCTTCATTTAAATCTTTAAAGAAATTTTCATCTTTATTAATTTTTTCAACATTATCCTAAGCAGCCATCATATTTACAATCTGCTAATCAGATAATTTTTCTTCTCCATTTTCATCTGTTCCAAAATATTTTTTATATCTTTCAAAATCTTCTTCTGAAATCTTTAAATCTTCAAGCTATTTTTTTATATCCTCTGAAAGTCCGTCTTTACTGCCATCTGTTGATTCAAGGTCATATTCAATAATAGCCTTAAAAGGCTTACCTTCTACTTCTTCTTTAAAAGCGTCTACGCCTTCATGTCCAGCTTCTTTATATACACTATTTAATTTTTCTAATAAAGCAGTTTTTTGTTCTTCTGTTAATAAAGGATTATCTTCAGTGATATCTCCATAAGCAGTTCTTATACTTTGAGAAGAAATACTTTCTATAAGACCTTGTTCAGTTTCATTAGCTTTATTTACAGTTTCTTCTTTTTGTATAAGAGCCTATAAATCAGGTATTAATGCTTTTATATCATTTTTGTACTCTTCATCATGTCTATATTCGCCAGTTGCATCATCATATTTACCTAAAGTATATTTATTTAATTGCGCTTCAAAACCTTCAGCTCCATAATTTTTTAAAGCGTCTATTAGTTCATTCGCCTATTCATCTGTAATAGGAATGTATGAAAACTACTAAAGAGTATCTTTATATAATGCATCAAAATCAAGCTAATTTAATCCAGATAAATCTTGAGTTGTTAACTAAGATGTGTCCCCAGTAGAAAGCTATTCAAAAGTTTCTTTATCTACTGTAAAATCTTCACCAAAAAATTCTTTTGCTTTTTCGTTTAGCCTATCCAGAATACTAATAAAATCATCTACATGATTTGATAAATCCTAATTAATTTTATTCTGCAAAACAAGAGTAGCTGCAGCCTCATCAGAAATTGCGACTGTATTCCCAGCTGCAGTTTCATAAATTCTATCACCATCTTGTTCTTCGGTAGTCACTAAATAGCCCAAACTATCGGCATACGCTTTTTGGATATCTTTAATGCTCATATTGAATTGCTTTTCTAAAACCTTAATAGCGTCATTGCCTGATGTATCATAGCCTAAAACTTGTGAAGAATATATCTAAGAAATATTATCAATAGCTTTTTGTTTATCTTCTGGTAAATTACTATATTCTTGATTATCAGAAAAAGCAGATTTAATTAAACTATCGTTTAATATTTCGTTAGCTTTTGTGTTAGCCTCAACTTTATCAGCTAAATTCATAATTTCAGAATAATTATTCTAAATAGCTTTAATTTCTTTTTCTGTATAATCACTATTTCCTGAAATCGCAGATTCAAGAGCTGATAAACCTTTTATGTTGATATCTGCTACTAATTTCTCTAATCTTTCTCTTTTCAGGCCAATCTATCTTGAAGCCTAAGTAATTTCATTTCTTGATTGAGCTTTATTCTCCTAAATAGCGGACAAAGACTAAGCATCTTGTGCAATTTTAACTTGCTCTTTCTGCATATTGATTAATTCTTGCTATCCTTCTGCAGAAATCTACAATCTTCCATCAACATCAGAAATATACTAAGCTAATTTAGGATATTTTGATAATAATTCAAGTACCTAAGCATTTGCCTCTTCTGTAGCTTCAATCCACTCTTCCGTGCCTTTTGTTAATTCATCAATAGCATTTTGAGCCTCTGAATAAGCGTCTAAAGAATCTCTTAAATCTTCTAAAGCCTATTTTTCATCTTCATAAGCCTATTTTAATTCTTTATGAATTTCTGTGGCTTTTTTTGCTGCATCAGCATCTGCATTATAAGCTTTTACACCAGCATAAATTGCAACTCCTAAGGCGGCAACAGCTGCAGTAATAGCAAGAATAATAGGAAGAATAGGTAAAAATACACTTATCCACAAATCTTTAGCTGCCACAGCGGTTGCTTTTATTGTTGTAGCAAGAGTAGATTGAGATAATGCTTGTTTAATATTTGCGGCAGTCAGCTGTCCAGTAAGAGCTAGATTAGTAATTTTAGCTAAGGTATCCTAATTTTCTGCAGCAATTTCTCCACGTTGAATTTTTAAAGCAACTTCTCTTGCAGCAGATAATTTCTAGATACCACTAACTGCACTATCATAGAATACTTTTAAATTTCCAAGTCCAGCACCTATATTAGCTGTAATCTATTGAAATTTTTCAAAAGCAGTTAAATCATCATTAGAAATAATACTTGCAATATTTGGTACTGTTGATATTATAGCACCAATGCTTCCTAATGCGGCACCTAAATCTGTAATACCTTCTGTAGCCTATCTTATCATATCCTCATCTGTCTAATCAGCCAATCTTTGTCCTGTTGCTACGACAGACTACTCAGCATCAATAAGATGTTCATTTGCTTCAGTAATAGCGTTACCTGCATTATCAACTAAATTTTCAGAATCATTTAAATAAGTTTTTATTTTTTCAATAGCCCTATTCAGAGACTCTTCATCGGTGATTTCACCTATTACAACGCCATATTTTTTTGCTGCTTCTTGTACTTGCTCAGTAGCTTGTTTAAGAGGTATTTTTGCAGCTTCCTATTCTAATTTATTTAACTAATCATTAGCGTCTTCTATTGCCTTCTATATAGCTTTCTATATGTCTTCTTTTACTTTATTTACATCATCTTTATTCTTATTATATGTTACTTCATATTTACCTGCCATTTTTTCAATCTAGTTTTTTGAAGTCATAGATTTTAATCTAGCCAAATCTGAAGTAGCTTCTTTTTTCTTTTTTGAAAATTCATTATATTGTGCAACATCCTATGGAGCCATCTAGCTAGGATCAAATTTATAATCTTTTAAATTTTTCTAAGCCTTATTTAATTTATTAACAGTATCTTCCATGCCTTTTACGGCTTTATCTTTAAACTTTTTCCAATCATCTTCACTCATTTTAACAAAATCTTCAAAAGTTAAAGGCTCTGTTATGGCACCAGATGCCTATAAAAGATTATTTAAATTAACTGTTGCTACGTCTGCTTCTTCTGTTGCGCTTGCCTAATCATTTAAAGCATTAGTATAATCAACAATAGCTCCTTTAGTAGCTTCGAACTATTCTGGAGTCATATTTTGAGCTAATAGAACTAATGCTTCATTAGCACCCATAATAGATTCAGTTGCTTTATCAAAAGGTTCAGCGTCAATTCCGCCCTCTGCTTTAAGAGTATTTTTTAAAGTGTCTTCTAATTGCTATTTTTTATTTTCAAAAGCCGTTTGAGCATCTGCAAAATTCTTATCTGCTTCAGCTCTTGCTTCATCAGATAAATTTTTATTATTTTTCTAATTTTCATAAGCCTATTCGGCTTGTTTAAATGTATCTCTTGCTTCATTAAAATTCTTGTCGTAGTCTTCCTAAGCCTTAGTAACCTTTTTATATTTTTCTTTATCAGTCTATTTTAAAACTTCTAATTTTGAAGACTATACTTTCCTTTTACCATCTTCTGTTGTAGCTAAAGGTCCTACATCTCTTAGAGTTTTAGCATTCTTTTGCATACTCTCTATAGTCAGCTAATTTTCTTTTTTAGCCATAGCATTTTTATTTATATTAACAATACTATTAGCAATTTCTGGACCAAAAGCTTTCAACATTAATGGGGCAAAAGTCTATAATAATCCAATGCCGCCGCCAAGACCATCAACGAACTATTCAATTCCATTTACAATAGGAAGTAATGCATCTGCTACGCTATTAATCATATTTGCATCTAATATTGAATCAAATATTCCTTCAGTGGCAGTAGCTAATTCTTGTAAATGAGCTTTTGTAGATTCTGCATATATATCCTATTGTTCTTGTAGAGTGCCTGCGGCATCTGCTGATGTCTTGAGAGCGTCTGTATACATATCCCAGTTATCAAATAGAGATAGTAAATTATTATATTGTCTAGTACCAGCCATTGTTTGAGACAATGCCACCTATTGCTCTCTTGATAGAGTGGTCCATTTATTACCAATCTCTTCAATAATTTCACCCATATCTCTTAGTTTATTATTAGCATCAAGAACATTAAAGCCCATATCAGCCATTTCTTGAGTGTAATTACCAAGAGTGGTCTCTTCATCTACACCTGCTTCAATGTCTCCCATACGAGCATAAATAGTTTTAAATGCAGTACCAACAGACTCAGGAGCCTATCTTGTAACTGATACAACAGTAGCTAACTATGCATTTAATTGGTCAATATCTACGCCCATAAGATTTGCAGCAGATGCTACTTTAGACATACCTGAAGATAATTCTTCAAGGTCTGCGGCAGTATTTGCTGCAACTGCGGCAACTTTATCAATATATAATTCTGCTTCTTCCGCACTAACTTTATAACCATTCCATATAGCAGTTAGCTATTCTGATACTTCTGCTGTATCTTGTTGAGTAACGTTTGCCGCTTTTAAGGTTACTTCAGTTCTCGCTTCAACTTCCTAATCTCCTAAACCTTGTTGATAGAAAATCAAAGACGCATTAGTATAATCAGTTGTACTCTTCTTTAAAGCCTTTGCCGCATCATTAGCTTTTTCCGCAAATTTAGTCATCTCATCTGCTGATTTACTTGTAACGATACGAATATCATTTAAAGAAGTATCTAAATTTTTTACATATCCGTAAGCCTATTGTACTGAACCTGTAATAGAATTAACTGCACTTGATGCAATATTCCACTTTACTGTATTCATCAAAGTGGTTCCCATATCTTTTAATAAACTAGTTGTTTCTTTTAATTGGAAATTACTATTAGTCATCTAATTTATTAAATTTCTAAAAGCATTTTGTCCAGTTGCTCCAACTTTTGAAAAATTCTAATATACCTGTGATAAGCTGGTTTTACTTTGTGCTAAAGACTAATTAAATTTATCTATATTAACTGTATTTAATTTTTGATTAAATGCTTTTCTAAAAGCGTTTTCAACAGCAACAGCTTCCTGTCGAGCTGTAAGTAAATTTTTCTAAGCTGTTGAAGTATCTATATTCATAGCTTTAGCCAAATCATTTTGGCTTAAATTACGAATTTCTTCCAAAGATTTCTTAATCTAATTTAAACCAGATTTATCTGTTTTAAATCCGACAGTATAGTCAATTCTTCTTTGTTCTGCCATATCCTTTTACCTCCATAAAAAGTATAAAAAAAATCCTCTACTCTTTATAAGAGTAGAGGTATGAAAATTAACTATTCTTGTCCTTATATATTTTATTCATTGGTGGTAATATTTCTTCCACCATTTGCGGCTTTAGCAAAATCAATTACATTTGAATACTTTTCCTTGTCAAAAGTATCAACAATTTTTGCGGCTTCCGCCATTTGCTTAGGAAGCTCTTCAATAAAAGCAGTTAAAGACCTTGCAGTAGATGTTTCATAAGTAAGCACTGTAGATAGCTTAGCATCAAAGAAATTCTTCAATTCTGCATATTCTTCTTGAGGAATTACTTTAAGAATTTGCTCCAAAAGACCAGAACTTAGAATAACATCATAAAGCTTTTCTTCATCTTCCTTCTGCTTTTTAGTAAATGTAATATTAGTATATAAATATACAAGATAAAGATGGAAATACATATCCGCTCTTATAGGATTATATATTCCATTATGAACACTATTCTAAATAATACTCTGAATCATATCATCTTTATCTGTGATAGGTACATACTAAAATACTTCAATCTTTTGACCGTTAAAGTCAAATGATTTTGTTTCATTATTCATTTTTAATTTAAGATTAGTAAAACTTACTTTATCCATTCCTTTTTCTCCTTTATTTTATTTATTTTCTATTATAATTATATCAAAAATTTTTTAGTTTGTCAAGTTATTTATTATTATTTTGGGAAGATAACCTAACCATTATTTTTACTTTTATTGACTAATTATAAATATAATTTAATAATGCTCCAATTCTTTTGTTTGCGTCTCTATAACTTCCTGAATTTATTTCTTTTAACTTAGTATTTATTGTATCTTTTTCTGAAGAATATGTTAAAACTATAGATGAAGAGGATGAGGACTATTGTGTATAAAAATCTGTTAAAATATCATATGTAGATTTTGCATATACAGTTCCAGTTCTAGTATCTATCACTATAAAGGAATTAGCATTATCACCATTCTTTTTTAATAAATTTCCAGAAACTAAAGCTTCATAAGCTATATGTTTTTCTAATTCTATAGAATATTCCTACTAATATCGAAAAACTTTAGATCCATCATTATAAAGGCTATATAAATTAATCCAATGATTACCAAATTGTAATTCTGTAGATAATAAAGAATATAATAAATTTACTTGTTGTAAAGATGTCCTAATAGTATTATCTATTGAAGAATATGTTTTAACGGAAGCTTTTATTGGAACTTTACCAAAAAGAATACTAACATCAATTTTATTATATGAACTATGAGCTGTATAAATATTAAATTTATCTTCCTGTGTTGCCTATTCTTTTTTAATATATTGTCCTACTTCTTTTTTTATCTAAGAATCAGTTACCTAAAATTTAGAGCCAGAGCTTCCTATAACTTTAGCACCTTCTGTTAAAGCGTCATATACAGATTTTGAAACTTGTCCCTTAATTTCATCATCAAATAAACCTACTAAGTATTCTCCAAAATTACCTTTTAAAAGCGTTGTAGTCGCTGATGCTATACTTAAATGATTTGCTGCTTCTTGTATTTGTTTTAAATTTGATTTTTCATTTAAGCTTATTTCTGATTTTTTATTAGTAATTTGAGAATATAATGTATTAAAAGCGTTAATTTTAGTTTTTAATGTTTTTAAAGATTTATTTTCCCCTTGATTAATTAAATTAATTGAAGTATATATTTCTTCTCTTAACTTTTCTAATTGTCGCAAATCTTTCATCGTCTTATTACCCAACGTATATTTTGAAGCTAAGTCTTTCTATTTACCAGCTCCAATACTAGATAAAAATTTTATCATATCAGTATTAAATGTTTCAAAAGCTTCATCTGTTGAATCATCTATATTTTTTATATCTTTTAATTTTGAATTTATTTGTTTTAATAAATCTTTTAATTGATTAGTTAAAGAATCATTTTTTAAAGCCTCTAAACGTTGTTGATTTATTTTTTTCTGTTTATTATAACTAATAAATGGAGATTGATATCCAGTATCTTTAGTACCACTTCCCCATTGTTTATAACCAGATACACTTCTATGAATGTAATTACCTAACGCAGATGTCATGAATTATTCACCTCTATTATTCCAATATATAAACAAAAAATGGGGAAAGTAAATACTATAAATATTTACTTTCCCCATTGTGGAATTTAAAATTAAACAATCTTCCAAGTAATTGACTTAGCTACTCCCTTAGGAAGCTTAGGCTCTACGTGAGTTGTTGTATCATACTCAAAACCTACAACTGTAGCGGTATAAGTACCAGTATCAGTACCAGTATTACCAGTGTAAGATGCTGTTACGCCTAAAGGAAGTCCTTCAAGTTCAATGCTTACCTCTGAGCCAGTATGTGAGATATTAGTGTCAGTAGGCCACTTAACTGAACTCATATCATACTCAGCAAGAGGAGTTGAATCCTGTGCAGATTCATCTACTACCTCAGCTTCGTTATGAGTCATAACAGACTCTGTAGGCTTAGTACCTTCCTCACTATCCTCAATAATCTGAATTACACAAAGAACTTTCTTTGTTTTATTGAAGTAAGTATATCCAGGCATAGCGTCCATAGTAAATGTAAAGGTACTAGGCTCACCAGTAGCCGCCATTGAGAATGTGAAGTTAGACTGAATCTTAACGTTAGGAAGTGTTAAGTTTGCGGGCATGTTAGCACCATCACTCTGACGCTTAAACAAGGTATCTGCTTCTACATAGTAGTAACCAGCAAAGTTTTCTGCGTCAATGATAAGCTCAGATACAGTAGAACCACTCTTTAGAATGTAATAGTCAACCATAACAGTTGTACCAATAACACTCTTATCAAATGATGCGCCCTCTTGAGGAACGAGTTTCTTTCCACTCACTTCATCAAGTTTAACAGGAACAAGCTCACCTGTAATAGAACCATCAACTTCAGTTTTCATAACATAAATAGGAGCTGTCTTACAAATCTTATCATTTACTCCGAGAGCATCAGTAAGATCAATCTCAGCATTATCTACCTATGCATAAGTTGTCATATGAACGTGTACAGTTTCTTCGCCCTCTTTGCCCTTGAACAAACCAGCACCAGAAAGCATTGCAAAACTAATAGGAGAAAGCAATGCATCTTCAACTGTAAAGGTTAGAGTTTTCTCACCTTCCCAGGCGATAAGTCTTGTATTACCTCTTCCGCCCTAAGCATATACTGTAGTTGCTGCGCCTTCTACAGTAGAAGTCTTAGCTGAATCAATATATAGTACAGGCTGTCCCTTTACAAAAGTTTGATTACCGATACGTGTTGCTGCTTTAGCTCTGAAAACAACATTACATATTTCTCTTGAACCAAATTTCATAGGTTATAAATCCTCCTTTAAAATTTTTCATTTGTATTCTTATTTTGTGTAAGAAAACATTAAGAATATAAATCTTTCATCCAATTTTCTACCTCTTGCATATCTTTTGCACCTGCGAGTTTTCCTCTTATGTACAACTCCTAATCCATATAAAGTATAAATCTTTCATATTCATCATGAAGCTGATATACAGAATACTAAAGTAATTGGTTTATATCTTTATGTTCTCCAACAGCTAAAATAGAAATATATCTACTTAAAATGCAGATATCATTGCTCTCTTCGCTTCCTCCCTTAATCTAGGCTAAAATTTTATGTCTTTCATTAAGTTTATCTATAATTCTTTGTGAGAGAGCGCCAGTTGGCTTATTATAATTAGTTTCATCATTTTCTTGAATATCTAATCTAAACATAGATTTTAAAATATTCTTAAAAATTTCATAATTCTAATTATTTAATTCCCCTTGAATATCTTCCGCATCAAATATAATTCTATCTTTAGCAAAAGATATCTAATAATTAGGAAATATTAAAGCTAAAACCATTTGAACAGAAACTTTAAATTGGCAACATTTAAGGTCTCTTCCTGCATTTTCTATTGTTGACATTATTATTTCAAAATTACTTTGATTGCATAAATTATTTTTGTCCTATACGGATAAAGTATTTTTCTCTAAAGCTAAGAAACTACAACCCTAATAAAAATTTTTTTCCCCAATATATCCTATTTCTTTAATTGAAGGCTAATGGATTACTAATCTTCCTTCTGGAAAAGGAATATCATTTTTTGAAAGTAATAATAATCTATTTACTTCCATTATGATTTATCTTCTTCATCAGTAAGTTTATCATCGGAACCATGAACTGCTCTATACATTAAAGTATATCCTTGAAGTTCTTCACTTAATATTAATTGATTGGCTCCAATGAAATTTAAAATACCAATTCCAGAAAGCCTTGTCTTATCAAGTATTCCATCAATATAGCCGCAAATTTTTAAAGGTCTAATACGATAATCTCCTAAATCAGAATATTTTGTATGGCAAATTACATCAAAAGTAATAGTACAATCTCTAAATTCAGGATTTTCAGCATTAGGAGTAAAATTATCCATTGTAATTAAAATATAGGATTTTACTTCTTCATGTTCTCCAAAGTCTAATTTGGGAATAATTCTAATATAACCTTTTTCTTTTAAATCTTTAACAGAGGTATTTGCAATTAACTCTCTACAAACATCTGTTTGATTTTCTAAACAATCTTTAGTATTTATCATTAAAAGTCGTTTTAGCATATCACTATAAGGGCGGCTTTCAATGAATAATTTATTGATAATAGTTCCAATATCTTTTTCAACAGAAAGAAAAGATGATTTCAACTATTTAATAGCTAAATCTTTCTTCATTATAAAACTCCTTTTATCTCTTTATTATTACAATGCGTTAATTGTAATATCAACAGAATCTACGACAGTATTACCATTCAAATAAGATAGTTTAAAGTTGCCGCTTTTTGATGTCGCAACCTCAATAGTAGCAGAATCTTTTGTCTATTTAATTATTCTAATCTTAGAATTATTAACTGCCCAAATTCCATTTTCAACAGGAGACTCAAAGGTATAAGACTGAATATCTCCAGGATATATCTCAAGTTCTCCAACAATAGAAGAAATAACAGGCGGCAATGGCTCCTAAGATTTTTCTTCTTCCTAAATCTATTCAGCGATAGAGTTTGTAAAAGTTTCTTTTAGATTCACTTCTAAAACACCATCTCCGCTTTCTGGATTAACAACTTGTGTTTCCCATAATTTATCATCTATTTTTATTTCTTTAAATCTATGAAAATAATCTAGAGTTTCCTCATTCTTTGTAATATAGATAATAGCAGTATAATTTAAATCATTAAATGATATATTGCTTTTCTATCTCCAATTAATTTGGGTTTCTACTGGACCTCTAAAATAAATTTTATAGATATGTCCATTAATTTCTACTTCTTTTTTACACTATCTTATTTCCGCTCTAAAATAAGCTAATTCTGTTTTTTCTTGTAAATAGACTATCCAATAAGTGCCAGTATCTTCCCAATAAAATACGCTTCCGGGTTTTACGTTTGTTGACACCTCAATCTTCTAATCTTCACCTACTATTGGAGCATTATAAGGAATTGAGATAATTTTATTATCATAATCATTTTTTAGCTTATCTGGATTAATAAGACATTTAAATCTATTAATATATTCAAAAGTTTCATCATCTCGTACTGCTATAGTACCAGACTAATATGAATACAATATTGATTTTTGTAAACTCCAAAGTTTATCTCGAATCATTCTATCACGTTGGCAGCCGCCGTAATATTCCAATCTTCGATTTAAATTGCGTAATCCTGACATTCTTGAATAACTCTATTCATTAACCCAAGACATTCAAATATAGTTCTTCTATAAAGAAGAAAATCTTCTTCTTGAGTTAAAATGAATAGCCCTTCTAATTTACATAATAATGTTAAAAAAGTAGGTGTATCATATGATAGAAGCCTATCTAAGCCGCCAAGTTCTTCTATCAATGTTTCTAAAGGTTTCTACCAATCCAATCCTTCTTCTCTACTTGGAAGAAGTTTATATATCTAATTTGTTATGCGTCTTAAATTATGAATTAAAGCCTTTGTATCTACAGATACATCATATTTTAGAATGTTCGTCATATATCTTCTCCTCTCAATGATACTAGAGTAGATAGATATATACCGCTTTCATCTTTCTTTCTTCTCTTATATAAACGCTATAAATGAAAGCCTTCCTTTTCATAATTTTTCTTTAAAGCTAATACTTTTGCCATATGGTTAGCTTGTGAAGTAAATTTGAAATCAGAACCGCTATATTTTTCTCTTACATTTTCAATAGATGCAAGCTATTGACCTAGCCATTCTGCAACCATATAAGTGGCAATGATATTAATCTCTTCTTGTGTTAAATCAGAATGAAAATATCCGCCGCCATATATAAAGCAAATTACTTCTTCATTATCGCTTTCCACACCGCAATAAGTACTCTAATCTTCAATAAAGCTCTTTTCATAACTTAAATCAACTCTTGGAAATTCAAATTGATAAATTGAAGGAATTAATAATTCCTCCAACATATCATTTGTTTCTCTTTCAGTTAATTCCATATACATATCATCAGTAATTTTAGAGAGGAAGGTATCATAGACTAATTCAAATGGGGTTCCCATTTTAATTCCTCCTTATGTTTAAAATTACTTTACTACATTATATTTTCTTGCGGGAGCCGCAGTATCTTTAGTAGTATCTCCTATTGGTTGAGCCTTTCTCTGTACAGTTTCAGTATCTGTCTTTTCAGCAGGCTCTGTATCAAGAATTTTATTTACATTAATGGCATTATTAACATTAAAGCCAGTTTTTTCAAAAATTAAATCTCTCTTTCTAATATCAGGAATTTCAAGTTGAATTGCAAGAGACTTTACAAGGTCAATTACGCCTTGAGGAGCAAAATTAAGACAATCTTCAAGCTAATCTACACTTCCAGAAAGCAGAAGAGTCTTTATTTCTTCTTCTGTATAAAAATATTCAGGCTCAGGATTAAGCTCAAGATACTCTAAAGCGCTCTTATCATTGATAATAAGATAATTCTTTAAAAGAAAATCTCCGCCAGGGATAGTGCTTAACTCTCTTAATTCTTCCAAATCAATTTTCTTGGTTTCTTTCAAATTAAATGTTCTATGAATACCATTAGAAAGAGTGTATCCAGTAGTACCATTATTTCTATTAGTTACTGATACTAAATTAGATGTTGAAATTTTTTGTTCCATATTAAATTTTCTCCTTTTTTCTCCTTGTTATATATGAAAAATAAGGAGATTAAAAATCTCTTTTAATCTCCTTATTTAATTTTATTAGGTTCTAGTGAGTGCAGTATTCTCATATACACAGATATCATTAGTAAAGATAGCTCTTACGCCAACTTTCTTATATACCTGAATTTCTCTTGAACGGTCATAGTTTGTATATTCATCTACAATAGTGCCGCCTTCAAAAGCAATCTTTACAGGCTTAGTAGCACCAGAAGGAATCAACCAAGCGTAAGCAGGGTTAAGAACCTTTGTAGTATTTGTCTCATCTTCAAAAGACTGAGGAAGAACAATTACTCTATGTCCCTTGTAATTTGCAATATAACCGTTGTTCCACTTCTCGTTCTTCATTTCATTAGAAACCCAGCCCTCAGAAGGAACCATAGTTGCCGCAAACTCAAAAGTACAATAAATATCAGCCTTAGCACCGTAGGAATCAGAAATAGTAAGAAGTCTATCCATTTCAGCTTCTACGAAACCTGCTTGAGATGTCTTATTAACAGTCTAAACGTTTCCGATTGCACCAATCAATTGCTTTTCAATTTCAACATAGATGCACTCGTCAAGTCCTGACAATACAATGTCAAGAAGCTCTGCAAAGTCAACTCTCTTATCAAGCCATTCCTCGAAACCAATCTGAGCAGCTCCGCCGATTGCGTTAGTAACAACTTCATAAGATTTACCATCAAGCTTGAATACTTCATAGATACCAGCAAGTCCTACTTTACCGATAAACTGCTTAGCACGTCTCTTAGCCGCTTGAGTAGTCTTTTGTGTGAAGATAGGCTTATCGCCCTGTGCAAAAGTTTTAATTTCTGCAAAATTCTTATACATTTCCATAACTCTTACAGGAAGAACATCATCAATGATTTCCTCGAAAAGTTTGAAAATTCTATTTTTATTCTCTCTGAATAGTGAGTAAGTGCCTGCGATTTCATTTATTTCATTTCTGAAAGCCTCATTAAGCTGAGGATAACTGAACTTTTCATCTCCATAAGAATAAGCAATAGGAGCTGTAGGCTGAGCCTTTGCAAGAGCCTTACCCATTAATACTAATTGTGTATTATCAAGTGCCATAGTCTTTTAACCTCCTTTAAATTACTTAATTCTTTGAATCTTAAGACCTGGTTGACCATCAGGCATTGTATATACTTTATTTACTACGAACTGAATAGTCTCAATATCTCCAGTCTTATCAAGAACAAGAGTATTAGATGAAGCGTTCTTCTTCAACTTAAGAACGTCACCCTCATTATATTCTACACCAGTAGCAACCATATTAGTTGTATAAATATCACCAATATTAGTCTTTACCAATCTAGGACAAATGCCATCCATACGATATCCATATTCAGTATGACCAGGAACAGGATTTACGCCAACATTTTCAGCGCCATCACCATAAGCACCTGTAAAAGGTCTGTGTGTAACGTAGTTATCTCCAACTCTGATCATTGCAAAGTCTTTATAACTTAGATAATCTTCATAAATCTTAATTTCTTGGTATACCATAAAAGGTTCCATACCTTCAACAGTAGGTTCAGCTGTTACCTTATGAGCAGCGCCATCATAGTACATATATTCGCCCTATTGAAGAACTTTTACATTACTATCAAGAGGCAAACTTGCGAAAAGCTGACCAGTCTTAATGCCTGAAAGCTGGTTAGGTTCAACTTGACCATAACCAATTCTTGTAAAATTAGCCATATCTATTTTATCCTCCTATTATTATTATAGTTTAGTATTTCTTAAGGATTTAATCCATCCGGGAGTAGAATCTCCGCCTGTACCATTCAAATTAAAAGTAGTTGCGGGATTTTTCTCATCTGTATTATTATCATTTTTATTAGAATCCTCTAAATTAAAATTGACCTTTTTTCTAACACAAATTACAGAAAGTTTAGCTTCAATTTCATCCAAAGAATACTTATCAATATTAGTAACAACATCTTGCTTATCTTCTTCAGATAGCATATAGAAAGAGCCAATAAGTTTTTTCTTTTCTTCCTGCTCAATCTTCAACTTAAATGCATTTAACTCATTAATAGTTGCTTGTGCAGATTCCAACTGAGATTTAAGAGTATTGCATTGCTCCTCTAAAAGAGAATACTTTTTCTTTTCCTCATCATCGCCGCACTTATTTTCAGTAGCTTTCTTCTTTTCCTCTTCTGACATATCATCAGCTTCATTTTCTTTATCAGCAGGCTTATCCTCTTTTTTATCTTCTTTATCATCTTTTGCATAAGCATCTGCAGCATCTTCTGCAGGAGTGCTTTCAGCTCCAGTAGAAGTATCTTCAGCCTGAGTATCAGTAGGGGCAGGAGCTTCTGTTTCAGGTGCGGGAGTCTGAGTCTCAGGAGTTTCCTGAGGTGTTATATTTAAATCTTTATCCATTTGTTCTTTTCCTCCTTTTAAGGCTGTCTCAAGGTCTTTCATCATAGTGTATAATGTAGAACCCATTGATTTTTGATTATTAGAATAAAGTGAAGCGCCTTCAAAGCAAGGCTCAACATCTTCTCCTAAAATACATAACTTAGAAAAAATTGCGTCATTGATTATAAAAAATTCCATATTAGGTTTAATATTTTCTGACCAATATCCGTTAAGAGTGTCTTTATCTAATTCCATAGATTGCGGACGACCCTCATCTATAACGTTTTTACATTCAGGATATTGTCCAGTCCATAAATAACCTTCAGTCATTAAATATTCTCTAATATGACTATTTCCCTCTTCATCAAATTGCTCGAAACACTAAAACCATACTTTTGCATCAGGAGCAACAAATCCATAGGGAATTGTTTTGCAACCAAAAGTAACTTTAGAGCCTTCGATAGTAACTATATCTCCATGGTCTTCGAAGTCTCCTTTTTCGGGCTTATAGTATCCAACAATAGGAGATCCTCTAAGACTCGTAGACATTTCTGTTGCTGTTTCTTTATCTATCAATGTCTTATTTCTATTTGGACCAAGATAAAAAACTTTGATTTCACATTTAGAAATAAGAGGATTAATATCTAATGGAGATAAATTGATGAACTCAGGGTCACTAATAGTCCTTAAACGGTATTTAGGCATAAACTATCATTCCTTAATTCATACTTTCTTTATTTAATATAGTCTTTTCTGATTTTTCATCATCAGCTTTTTCTTTTCTTCCTACTTCTCCACTCGCGGGCTGTGTTGGATTGGTCCCGCTTCCCGCACTTTTATTTCTATTAAGAACATCTGCGTTCATAGTAGAACTCATTAAAGGAGGAATAAAGACATTTACTAAATCAAGAATATCATTTTCAAAATATGCATTAGCTAAAATAGAACTCTAAGATTGTCCTAAAGCAATCTAAGGAAGCATTTTAGAATAACCTAATTGAGTCTATTCTTTATATAATTTAGCCATTTCTTTATAATTATAAATTGTAGTTGTTAATAGCTAAACTTTGAAAGTAATTTTTTTAGGAGATTTATTGAAAGGTTTCATTAAATCATTTAAGAATCTTTCAAACTATACAATCAAATTATATAAAGAAGCCTCATCATTTAAAATAGATTTTTCTAAAGCTAGATTACCATCAGTATTAAACTATTTCTAGGAAACTCCCGCTTCATTATAAATCTATCTTTCTACTCTCTCCAAATCATCAGTTGCTGTTGTATTACTTGTATCAGCCATATCTTCAACAGCGACATCCGCAAAAGTAGTTAATACATCTACTCCAATAGCTCTACTGAGCATATGTACAGCATTATTATGTAAAACTGCTGCTTCATCTTCATCAAAAATAGGTTCATTATTTTTATCTAAAGGCATTTTTTGAACTACTATTTTTAATAATTTCTATTCCATCTTTTTTCTATCTAAATCCTATGCAGTATCTAAATCAATAATAGCTGGAATAACAGAAGCAAACATTGGAAAGTCTTCACCGTTAATATTGAATTTAATGGCGTTACCTGGCTCTAGCATATACCATCCAGTCTAGTCTCCTAAAAACTATGCAGGTAGTTTATTTTCCTTATACAATCTATATCCTTTTTGGAAATCTTTAGGAAATAGACTTAACATTTTAGCTCTCTAAGTAGTGTCTCTAAAAGTATCATCAAAGAATTTCATTTGAAATTCTACTACTGGAGCGCCATTGACAAAAAATCTAGATCTACAATAATTAACAGGGAGTTCCTAAATTACCATTCTATCATCTTGCGGAACACAGTATCCATAATAGCATCCATATCTAATTACTTTTAAAGCAACTTCACCAAAAAATTTTTTTATTTCAAAATTATCTAAATAATTTAGAGCTTTATAAAAAGAAGTCTTTATTTTTTCTGGACTTAATTCACTTTCTTGAACATAAGGAGTTAAAAACCAATCATATCTATATAAATATGCCATATATCTACATAGTCTCTAATAAATACCACTTGTTTTATAAAAGAAATCTGAAATTTCTCTTAGAGTCTCAAAATCATCGTTATATAAGGCTTGTAATACAAAACTCTTATCAGCAAATTGATTACCAACTTTTTTTAAATCACCTAAACTTAGAATAGCATCTTCTAAAGTTTTTGTGCCTACTTTTATTCGAGAATAATCTGTTGAAGAAAAGGGTTTATGATAATGCTATTCAACAGTAGACTAAACATTAGATTGCTATCTAATAGGCATTCTATCTATCATAGATTATATTCACCCCTTTCTTATTTTAATAACCTGCCGCTCTCATTATATAATCATAATCCATGCGTCCTTCATCCCAATAAGGAATGATAACTAAATTTAGATTATGTTTTTCGCAGTACTCTCTTTTTTTCATATCATTGTATTGCTATTTTCTTAACCCTGACATTCCGCCAAATTTACTTTTAGGTTCATAATGCTAAATGCCTTGATATTCAATTAAAAAATCTAAATCGCCATTATCATCGAATATAGCGAAATCAAATCTAAGTGGTTTGCCGCTTGTAGATATTAAATCATCAAAAATATATTCTTCTTTAAAAGATAATCCCGCAGATTGCAAAATTTCTTCTATTTTGATTTCTCCTCTTGAAGCTCTCATTTTCTCACCACTCTCTTACATAAAAATATTAAAAATAAATTATTACTATAATTTAAAATCGACCAAAGTTAATTAAAGAACATAAAATTCGCAAAATTATGCTTTTTTCTTCGTTTACTTCTTTCTTCTTCTTTTTTAATGTAATATAATCCATAAGCAAAAGCAGAAAACTTATCTTTTTTTATAGCTCTTGAAGCCTATTTTAAAATAATATTAACGCCTTCATTTTGTTCAACAAGATTTAACATCTATTCTTTTAAAATAGTAGTTAAAGTAAATGGCTTTAGGTATTCCGCCCGCTTATTAGAATCCATTGCCTAACCATTCTTAGTTGACATTAATTTTAATTTAGCCTAACCTTCATCTATTAAAAATTTAATTCTACCACTATTTAATTGAGTTTGAATATATCCATATATTTCTGTATTAATTGGGGCATTAGCTTTAATTAAAAACAAAGCATCGTCTTGGACTTCTTTAGTTCTATATTTTTTATAAAATCCTTCATCATCATTAATGATTCCAAAATCTGGAAGAAAATCTCCAGTATCTGGGTCTATTTGAGATTTTACCAAATAATCAACAAGTCCAATACCTAAACCATTAGCATCAATAGCAATAGCTCTCGCCTAATATTTATAAAATAGCTTCTTAATTGCAATGCACTAATCTTCAAAATGGTCATCTTCAAAAGTATAAAGATTAACAACAGTCTTGATAGATGAACCCTATGCTTGCGGGGTTACTTTAAACACAATACACTCTGTTGAGCATCCTTTTCTACCTACGTCTATACCTAATACATAATATGCGTTTTTTGAAGAACGATTACTAAATTCATATTCTGGTTGTAATAACTAACGATGTTTATCAAATTTTTCTGATGAGAAGAATGCGTTTTCTACGTCTCCAGACCATTCACTTTCATACTCTCTTGCGAAAGATGCGTCATTATAAGTTCCGTCTATTTTAAGTTCTTGAATAAAACTTTTACTTAGAAGCTCTTCCATAACTGGAATACGCCAAGTTCCACCTAGAACAACTGCTTCAGATGGTTCAATAATTTCTTGAATTAAAATCTATAATAATTTTTCATAGGCGAAAGAGTTTTTCCAACCTGCTGTAGTTACATATATCTAACTCTTATTAATAACTTCTCTTCGATTACGAGATCCATCGGACAAGCGCCTATCGACATTCATAGTAGGTATAATAATTTCGTTGAGCAAGGTTCCATCCACCAGAATTCGTGTAACATTATTATTTCTAATAATCACTGACTATCTTTTAACAATATAATTGATTTATATTGCTATATCCATTTCAATTTGCATAAGCTTCGTTTCCTAAAACTTAACTGTGTATGAATAACAGCTTTACTCCCCAGCATTTCAACCTCAGGGATAGTCGATACAGGATTAATTATTTATCCATTTTTTTTCTTTCTTTTTATAAATTGGTAAGTTAGTATAAGTTTTTCCTATTAGAACTCTTTCAAAAGTGGTATATGAACATAATGATTGATAATCTTGATAAATCTATTTACCAGATTCATTCACATATCTTTGTCTAATTTCATTTACCTATTCCTCTGTAAAAACAGCTTTTGGATTATTGGTACCAGTCCTTAAGATACCCTACTTTCTAATAGGATAATCGTAAATTCCAACTGTTGTCCATTTTTTTCCTTCATTAATATTTGAAATTTCACTCTAAGTAACATTATACTATTTTGCTATATCATACTAATTAATAGTGGAATTTTTTAATAAATCTTTTATTTCTAAAACATCCTAATTAGTAAGCTTTGCCATTGGATGATTTTCCGCATTTTCAGTAACCTTTTCTCCACCTGTGTTACTATTATATCCATTCTTATAACTATCATAATATTGAATCCAATATTTTTCTTTTTCATTCAATTCTTCTCTTGAAAAATAATCTGACTATTCAAGAATAGAATATGTAAAACATTCAAAACCATATTTTCTTAAAGCCCTATAAAATTTTGTATTATAATCTTTAAGATTATTATTTTGATGATTATGGAAATGAGACTAATATCTTGTTTCTAAAGATATTGACTATCCAATATAGCATTTACCATTTTCTTTATTTTCAAATTTATAAATACCCATCATAGGTAACATTCCTCCTATATACTTTATGTTTACAGTAATATATGAAGATGGAATGTAAGAATTTAATTAAAATAGACCAATAATCTTCCCACGGGATTACCATGCAATAATTGTTTAGGTTTCCCCGTTAGCTCGCATTAGCGAACCCCCATTCATCATATGGGAAAAGATATATTAAGGCAATTTTACTTACCTCTTCTATTAAACCACCGGTCTTTCTCTTTCCTCTTGAACTCTGTCTTGCGGCGATAATATCTAATTGACTTCCATTTTTAAAAATATAAATTAAGTCATCTTTTGAAGATTTTGAAGCTCCACGGCTCCAGTCTATTTCATTTTTTAATCCAGGAATCAACTTACATAATTCTTCAACTTTTTCTTTAGCAATACCTGCCGCCTGCTCTTTTCCGCCTGTTGTTACGAATAATTTAGAATTGGGGAATAAAATGCAGCGTATCATCAATACTAAAATTGATAAAAAACTCTTTGAATAGGCACGGGGATATGTAGCGTAAGCATATCTATGACGCATTACTGCCCTTAAAAAAACTCTTTGGTAAAAGAATAACTTAAAATTTTCTGGATTATCTCCGCATAAAAATTCTACAAAGATATCTGGATATTCTCTCCAAAAGGCAATATACTATCTTAATACAGGAATAATTTTTTCAATTCTTTCTTTTGATAGTCCTGATTTTTTCTGCCCTCTAATTTCAGAAATTGCTAATAAATCTGATAATGCCATGATTAGTCATCCTCCTCTATATCAGAAGAGTATAATTCCTAATCTTGACGTTTCTATTCTTCAATCTCTTCATAATATTCTTCATGATCTGAATCCTGAAGTTCTTCTTCTGGATCAGCATTTTCCATTTCTTTTTGGATTTTTATTTTCTTCAAAGCATCTTCAATTTGCTATCCAAAACCTAAGTCCTATGTTACTAATTTTTTAACATATTCATTATTATCTTTTAATACTGCATCTACCTTATCCTAAGGCACATCAGTAACATATCTTGGAATAAAACCTTCTTTTTCGCAGATATTAACTAGCACTCCGATACAATCCGCATAATCATCTTTCTTTTCTTTATTCTATGCGGCAGTAAATTTTGCAGACTTTCTTAAAGAGTCATACGTTTTTGCAAGTTTTTGATAGCTTTCCATATCTTCTCTATCAATAGCCTGATTCATTTTAAGATAGGTCTTACAAATTAGAATTAAAGTTCCAATAGTATCAGAATCTTCAATATCGAATGATTGCATCATTTCATTATATTTCTTTTCTAATTCTACCCAGTCTTGCGGGGAGTAGGTCCTTCCCCATTTCATTGCAAGCATAATTTTGTCTTCTTTTGTAAGGTCTGCCGCAGGGTCAATTAAGTCTTCATCAGAGATATATGTTTGCTAAAAAGGATTTCCAGATTTTCCTACTAATGCAGGGTCCATTGGATTAGGTCTATAATTTGCTAAATCGCTTTCACGCTGTGCAGCTGTAGACGTTAAAGTTTTAAATTCTGCTTCTGAGATTTCTCCTTTTTCAAATCTCTCTTTTGCATCCTTTTCTAATTCTTCCATAGCTTCTCGCTGAGCCTGTTTCTTTTGCTCGCTTTCCGCCATCAATGTTTCAGTATCTGCCCAACTATATTGCTTCCATTGTTTTAATTTCATTTTAGACAAATATTTGCCAAATACTGACATTCCATTCATTGCATTTGGATTTTTTGCGTAAGCCTTATCTCTCAAAACATTCCATTCTTCAGGGATATAAGGTACATCCATTTTTTCCAAAAGCCATAAAAAAGTCTATGGGTCAAAATTATCTATATGCATTGTTAAACATTTTTTGCATAATTCTGTTTTACTTCCATCTTTATAAGTATAAAAATTTTCTTCTTCCATAGACTTATTACACTTTGAACAAACTAACTATTTTCGTTCCGCCATTACTCAGTTCCTTCTTTCGTAGTCTTTTTATTTCTACATTCTTTACATATACTGTAGAAACCATCTTTTGATGTTTTATTTTTTGAAAAGAAGCGGTTATGAGCTAATTTAATTTGCCCACATCTACTACATCTTTTCCAATGACCTTTCTCTACAAAAGTATAGTACCAAAGTAAATATTTTTCTTGAGCCTTGTCCGCAATAAGTTTAGGAATTTTATTTCTCCATAAAGAAGATAAATATTCAATAGTATAAGTTGTGCCAAATTCTTCTTCTAACTTTTTCTATATGTCATTATTCATTAAACCATCAATTTTATAAATCAATAGCTAATAGTAAAAGGGATACTTTTCTTCTAAAGCCTCTGTTACTATTTCATCTAATTCTTCCATTAAAAAATACATATCACAAGAAAAGTTACCCCAAACATCTTGTTTAATTTTTGAATAATTACACAATAGTTCAGAAACGTGTTTATAATCACATAATGAAATTAAACTTGTGTCTATTACTTCTCCTTCTTTTGTTACATAAACATCTCCGCATAAATTCGCTGTAAGCGGCAATGATTTAGAAGGATGAAAACTATATATAGGTCTTCTTATTGAATTTTTAATTACATACTAATCTTGTCTAAATTCAATTATCTATTTTTTTAATAAAAATTTTCTTTTACCTGTTGCCGCTTTTTCTGCTTTTTCTAACTAATCTATTATAGTTTTTATTTGCCGCAGTTCAGGTATTTCATCTAAATCTTTTTGAGTAATTGATATTTTTGGTGTTAATAATTGATTCTTATTATCTGACACCATATTATAAATACCGTCTTCTCCATTTTCAAGTTTACCTACTAAACCTTCAAAAGAAGTTTCTCTTTTATTTATTGTCACCATTCTATTTTCTGTTAATAATTTTTTCTATTTTTTCTATTCTTTATCCATTGCAAAAATTATATAATCACTTAAAATTTCTAAATATTTATTACTTAATTTTTCTTTGGGGGTGCTATCAATAATTTGTTGAACTAATTTAGTTCTTTCTTTTGGGTCTTCAATAGAATAATCAAGTTTTAATGAAGAAGAGCTATCATCTGTTGTTGAGCTTGTTTGTTGAGCGGTTGCCGCATTTTCATTTGATTCAACCATCCTAATACTCCTCTCATGTTTTTCATATCTATATTAATAGTATATCATATTTTTTCTTTTTTGTCAAACCAGATTTATGAATTTTTAATTGACAATATTAAATAAAAATGATATAATTATTATAAAGAAAAAAAACAATAAGAAAGGCTGGTAAATATATGCAATATGCTTTTAAGAACGGGTCTTTAATTAAAACAATAATGGACCCTCATAAATGTATAGAGTCTCTTGAGTATGCTATTACTGAAATGGAAGAAACAAATAAAAAGTTAAGAGAGATGAATGATGAACTAAGAGAAGAGCATTATAAAGATAATACAATTGCCGCATTAAAAAAGGAATTAGATTGGTATTATCATCATTCTTTTGTTCTTTCAGAAGATGAGGTCAAGGAAGCGGAAAACTGGGTAAATAATCATGGATGCGAAGGATATAAATCAACTAAATATGTTTTTACTCCTACCTGCGTTGGGTCAGTAGGTGAGGTAGTGTGTGAGGAATGTGGAAAATCATTTGAATTTAGGAGTTTATAATGGTTAATATAGATGAAATGCGTAAAGAGGCAGCTGTTGCCGCAAATAGTGTAGGATATTGCGTATGCGGTAATCATTATTATTTATTTTTTCATTTAATTTTAGATGTAGGTTGGCAAATTAAATGCGGAGAGTGTGGGGCTAGAACAGATTTTTATCAAGATATCAATAAAGCAGTTGCCGCATGGAATAGAAAAGCGATTCATTATTAGGGATTATATGAATTTGAACAAATATATAACGATATTAAATATATTCATATGCAATTTCCGTTTCCGCAATTATTGGAGGAGAAAAATAATACATAGGAATATAAAGAAATTGCAAATAAGATTATAGATGAGGTAAATAAAGGTTCTTCTCAAAAATCAAAAGAAGGGGCTAAAAAGTTAGAAGAATATTTTAAAGATATGAAAGTTGAGGTATAAGAATGAATAAAGTTATATTTGAAATAACTAATTGTTGTCAGTGTCCGCATCATTATATAGAACCTGTATATACTCCAGATCCTTGGGACCATGAAGAGGGTGTATATTGTTTAAAGACAATAGATAAAGAATCTGATAATGGTAAGCATAGACAAGTTTGTGAAAGTGATTGGAATATTGAAAAATATGCAGATATACCTGATTGGTGTCCGCTATTGAAAAAGTAAATATAATAAAGGAAGGAAAATAAAATGCTGGTTCCCGCAATATTATATAAAGATGAAATAATTAAGAATTTAAAAAGGTAGCTTTATGAAGATGAGATGATGTATTATTCTGGATGGGCGGGATGCGACCTACCGCAAATTTCAGATGAATTTGATGGTACTAATTATAAATTTGCCATTATTGATGATAAAGGTAAAGTGATTGGATACTTTGCTTATAGTTATAATATGCATAGTAGATGTTTAAATAATTTTGGATTATATTCTTTTGATAAGAATAATCCTATTATTGGTAAAGATGTCTTTTGTACTGTTAGACATATGATTAAAGAATATAAGCCGCACCGCATGGAGTATAGAATGGTTGGCGGCAATCCAGTTGAAAGACATTATGATAACTTTTGCCGCAGACATAATGGTAAGAAGATTATATTAACTGATGTGTTTAAAGACAGATATGGCGAATATCATGATATGGCAATTTATGAAATTATATTTGATAAGGAGTAATAGAATGACGCATTTTGAACGTATTAAATCTATGAGCGAAGAAGAGATTGCTGAGAAAATATTGATTGGTATTTCTAAGGATATTTGTGACTATTGTCCTTGCCCTGATTCTAAATGCGATAAACGCTGTAGAAATAAAACTGATATGGATATAATACTTGAATATCTTAGAAGAGATGAAAATTACTGGTTAAAGGTGGATGAATAATGAATATAGAAGAATTAATAATGCAAATTGATAATATAAGCATATCGAATCAAAAATTTATAACTAGTGATTATATTCATGGATTTAATGACGCTATATCTAATGTGATAAAAATATTAAAGGAGATTCCTGAAAAACGAGGGGAATGGGTTTATGAACATTGGTGCGAATTTGTATGTTCTGAATGCGGGTAGTATTCTAAAGAAAATGCTAAGGAAAAATATTGTCCGAATTGCGGAGCCTTAATGCGGACATATTGATATTTTTTAAATAGTATGATATTATCGTTTTTCCTTTTCAAAATATAATTTAAACAGTGTAATGTCGAGAGAAAATAAAAAATACAAAACAAAAAATATTTTTTCCCGAAACACACGCCCCCCATTTATTTTATTTTGTTTCAGTTCAGAAAAAATTTTTGCAGACATGCCGAAACGACAGTATTTAAGCTCGGAGCGTTCACTGACGCAACGCTCCGAATTGTGCAATTATGAACAGATTGTAAAATTTTTTTAAATAAATTGTGAACACTAACAACAATCAATTCAATCCTTAAATGTGAACAAACTATGAACAAACTATTAACAAATGTTATTTAGCAAAAGGTAAGAACTTAGTAATTAGGAACAAATGTTCTACGAGAACGGTTGTGTCAAGACCGAAATTTGTGAACAAACTATTAACAAATATTTATTTTTCTGTGAATAAATAAAATAATGTAATTGTCACAAATCCTGAAATAGGAACAAATGTTTTGTCAACTATGTTCATCAAATATTTACAAATGTACACAGAATATTTACGAAAACGTTTAAGTAATCTATCTATCATTAGCTGTCTACAACTATTGTACAATCTGCACAAAAGGAACATAATAAAATAAAAAAGTTTTGTGCAAAACAGAGAAACACTAAAAAAAGCATTGACATTCTAAGCATTAAGTGATATAATAATATACAGAAAAGGTTGAGAGACCAAAACAAAATAAACGAAAGAGGTAATGAAAAATGTTTGAGAAGCTTATGGCAATGGTAAAGGCACTTGTAGAGGTTGAGGACGTTTACTACAGAGAGTATGATAATGTTCTCTACATCACTGTTGATGACTTTGATGGATTTGATGAAAACTACAGAGAAATTGACAGAGAGCTTGTTAATGAGGAACTTGTAGAAGAGCTTGAGGAATTTCTTGAGAGTGTTAACTACACTGTTGAGAACTATACTGTTGAACTTCATTATTCATCAGAGGACATTTAAAATAAACAAGAAAAAGAGAGGACAAAAACAAATGTTCTCTCTTTTCTTTATCTAAGCAACAGAACAAATGTTTCCGAGAACGTTTGTTCGAGTCCGAGAAATGTGAACAAACTGTGAACAAATATTTATTTTTTCGTGAATTGTAGATTGTAGAACAAACGTTTTGTTCCTGAAATAGAGGTAAACAATTGTCAACTTTGTTAATAAAAATTTTACAATATCCAAATAGAATATTTACGAAAACGTTTAAGTGGCACAAATGTTTTGCGGGCAGCAAAATTATTGTACATTCTGCACAAAAAAGAGGCTTCTAAGAAAAAAGTTTTGTGCAAAACATAAAAAATGCTAAAAAAGCATTGACTTTTCTTTTGTTTAGCAGTATAATTAGTATAGTAAATAAAACAAAACACTTACAAAGAGAGGTAATTACAATGCTTAACAATATTATTGAAATGCTTTCCATTCTTTACGTTTTCGGTGATGTAACTTACAAGGCTTATGAGAATAATGCTTTTATTGACATCTATTTCAATGATGTTTACGTTGACGGTGCAGACAGAGTATACAATAGACACGATTTAGTCGAAAAGCTTTACAATTACATTGTAGAGAATGAGGACAAAACAAGCACAGAATTTTCATTAGAGACATTTGCTCATTACTATGTAATTGACGGTTGCAAAATTACATTAAATTGGAAAAGTTTTGACAGAGAATAATAAGCAAGAGAGAACGAAAGTTCTCTCTTTTTGTTCTTATTAGTAGAACATTTGTTTTACGAGAACGATTGTTTTGGCATCGAGATTTATGAACAAACTGTTAACAAATATTTATTTTTCTGTGAACAACAGAGATAGAACAAACGTTTCATTTCCTGAAATAATTGTCAACTATGTTAATAAAAGTTTTACATTTAGATACACATTGTTTACGAAAACGTTTAAGTAGAACAAATGTGCTAAGATGTTTTATTCTATTGTATAATCTGCACAAAAGAGATACTATGAAATAAAAATCTTTTGTGCAAAACGTAGAAACACTAAAAAAAGCATTGACATTTTTTCAATTTGGGTGTATAATAATATACAGAAAAGGTCGAGAGAGACCAAATACTTAATGAAAGAGGTTATGAAAAATGTTTGATTTTGCTATGGAACTTGTTATGGAAGGTGCTACTGTTTACGCTTCTTCTATGTGGGGAGATATCTTACTTGAGACTGTCGAAGATGTTGAGTGCCAAATCGGAGAGGCAGAGACCGAAGAGGGCTTTACCTTTACTCATTCATTTGAAAACGGTGCACATTATTTCTATGCACATCACGAGGATTATGACGAATAATCCAAAAGAAAAAGGGGAGAACGAAAGTTCTCTCTTTTTTTTCTATCTGAATAACAGAACAAATGTTTCCGAGAACGCCTGTTCTGCCACCGAAAACACGCTTTAAAGTGCTAAAGTAATAAAAAATTAAAGCGATAACGCTTTAAAGCATTAAAGTATTCACTCCCGAAATTACGAAAACGTTTAAGTAACAGAGTATTATGTAGTTTATGCAAAATGGCTAAAAATAGAGACCTCTTTTGTGTAAAAAGGAGAAACCAAAAAAATTTTAAAAAAGGCTTGACATTATAGTATAGATATAGTATAATAGTATTGTAAGGAAATCACAAAGACCTTACGAATAAAACTAACGAAAGAGGTTGTTTGATTATGTTTATTGTAAAGATGTTTTTCAATGGAGAGGTAAAGGACGAGGTTTTCTATGATATCGCTAAGGCACTCAAGTTCTTTGACGATTTGCAGAAAAGCAAGGTTGTTCCTCACGCAAGACTTTTTGCTCACCACAGAGTGACAGCAGAGTTCTAAGATATATGGGAGCGGAAAAGGAAATCCGCTCCCATATGAAAAGCTTAATTGATTTTATTAAAAATATATGATATAATATATATATCAAAAGAAAAGGAAAAGGTGTTATATATGAAACTGTTAGCTGTTTTTATTATTCTCAATGTTCTCAACGTAATTATTCAGACTGTTAAAAGCATTTGCACAATAAAGTGTGGTAAAATTTCTGCGGCACTTATAAACGCCCTTGCTTTTGGACTTTACACAATTGTTCTTGTATATATGAATTGTGAATTGGAACTTTTTACAAAGGCGGGCATTGTTGCACTCTGCAATTTAATCGGTGTATATGTGGTTAAGTTCATAGAAGAAAAAATGAGAAAAGACAAATTGTGGAAAGTTGAATTAACTGTGAATGAAAAATGTACAAATAGTCTTGCAAATGAATTGGAAAATTTTGACATTCCTCACAATTGGATAATTTCATCTGATGAAAAGTACACAATATTTAATATTTACTGTGCTACTCAAAAAGAAAGTGCTTTTGTTAAAGCAATAGCCGAAAGATTTAACGCAAAATATTTCGTAACAGAAAGTAAAAATCTGTGATACAAAAAGTTCATAATTTAGACATAAGGCAAGTTGCACAAAAAATGCGGCTTGCTTTATACGTCTTAATAGAAAATTTACATTTAGTTCATATTTTAATTGTTAATATTTCGTTCATAATTTATTTACATTTAGTTCATATTTCAATTATGAACTTTGTTCATAAATTATTTACAAAAAATTCACAAAAAATTCATTGACTTTTGCGGACCGCTTTTGGTGGGCGCGGTCCGCATTGTGTGAACAAATTGTGAATAAAAAGAAAATTTTTTGTAAATATTTTATGAACGAAATGTAAAATTTTTTCCCGAAATTTGTAAATTTTTTATGAACAAATGTAAATTTTTTATGAACGAAAATTTGTGCAAAATGACGAAAAAAAATTTTGAAAAAAGGCTTGACATTTTTCTTATTATGGTGTATAATAATATTAAAGAAAAACGAAAGGAATTGATTACTATGACAAACTTTGAATACATTATGAACAAAATGACTGATAGGGATTTAGCTGATTTTATTGAGTGCGGTTTTTTCGCAATGGGCAATGGCTCCTCTTTAGGTGAAAAGGCTTATAATGCCTATGAAAATTGGGCAAACGGTCTTGCAGGCTGTGGCGGTAATATGTATTTTATTGATGATACAGAACATCAGCCGAATGTTTTTCAGACCGCTAATTTGCACTTTTACAAAGGTACAAGAGCAGAACACAAGAAAATGCCAAAGGCGGAAATTGCTAATTCTAAGAATTGTGATAAGTACGCAATGCCCCGAAAGACAAATTTGTCAATTCAAGTTTGGCTCTCAAAACAATATAACCCTACTGAATGGGAAGAAGATAACGAATAATTTACAATTTGTTCATTGACATTCCCCGAAAAAAGCTGTATAATATAATTACAGAAAACAAAAGGAGTGATAAACTTATGATAAAGGTCTTTACAGGTTTGGGGAATGTCAAATATAAAACAAAAGGGCAAATCACAGAGCAAGAACTTTTTGCAGGGCAGATACAGCGTAAATATACGCTTGTAGAAGTTATCAGAAAAGGAGAAGTTCGCATTTGCATAGTCCGCATAATCGGAACAAATGAACTTCTATTCTGTTACAAAAATCTCGCAAAAAATTAACAATTTGTTCATTGACATTCACCTTGAAATGGTGTATAATAATATTAAAGAAAAACGAAAGGATTTGATGATTATGTTTGAAAAGGCTATTGTTATGTATCGTGAGGCTCGCACTGCTACTGATATGGGAAACCTTGTCAGATTTTGCAAGGAGAACGGTATTGACTTTTTTGATGTAGAGGAGTGTGCTTGTTGGGAAGATTAACAAAAAATTCATATTTTAGGGGTTGACAAGACCCCTAAAGTGTGGTATAATAAGAGTACAATAAAACAAAGAAAGAGGTAAATGTATTATGATTACTGAAAAATCTTTTAATTCTATTGAGGTTGATACAGAGTTTGTGTATCTCGGAAGGAAATACAAAAAGATAACTAAGCCAAATGGAAAAGTCGGAGCAATAGACCTTATAACACAGGTTATTTATCCCGATTGTAAGCATTGGACTTCTTGCATTGTGTTTATCCCTGACAAGAAAGATACACCAAACCGCAAGACATTTTCAATTATAAACAATGACGGTGAATTGCTTGACATCATTTCTCTTACGCCCTCACAGGTAAGGCTGTTGGAATGGCTTGGTGATAACGAATATCTTTCAGATGATATAATAATAGCAACAACAGCTCCTAAAAAGATAATAGAAATTTAACAATCTGTTCACATCTCAAAAATGCAAGTCTGCGGGAGCGGGCTTGCATTTTGTTCATAATTTAAAAATAAAAATTTACAAATTGTTCACATTTACCGTTCATATTTTATTTACAAATTATTTACACTTTATCTATTGACTTTTGGCGGCGCCTTTTCCTTCGCCCAGCGCCGCATTTGTGAATAAATTATGAATTTTGCAATATTTTTTTGTAAAACTTTTGTGAACGAATTGTTAATTTTTATCCCGAAATTGTAAATTTTTCGTGAACGACCAAGGCTTTGGCGTTTCACCGCACTAAAGTGTTAAAGTGGTAAAATTTTTGAACAAATTGTTAATTGTAAACCTCTATTGTCAACTCCTAAAATGTGAACGAGTTATTAAATGTCAACTGCTATTGTCAACCTGTTTTTGCAAGAAGAACAAACGTTTCTTGCAAATGAGTTTTCAAAAAGTTCATAATTCTTTTAGAGATTGTTATTGAATGGTATTTTTCTATGTGGTATAATTAGTATAACGAAATGAGATAAAGGAGCGGTTAAGATATGAAAAATTCATCTTACAAGAAGAACACTTATTCTGTTGGTTATCGTATTTATACCAAAAAGGAGGGGCACAGACGTGTTCGCAATATGAACAAAAAACTCTGCAAGATTTGTGCAGAATGACAAATTTTCAAAAACCTATTGACAAAGGCTTTTGAATGTGATATAATTAGTACATAAGATAAATCAAAGAAAGAGGTAGATTTTACTATGATTATTGTTGTTTTTGACACTGAAACCGCAGGCTCTCTGAATAAGCCCTTTTGCTACAATATCGGTTATACCATTTATGACACCGATAAGCACGAAACACTTGTTTCAAAGGATTTCGTTGTGGAGCAGATATGGCATAACATTCCGCTTTTTAACTCTGCTTATTATGCAGACAAACGCCCTCTTTATGTTAGCCGTATGAGAGCGAGAAAAACCAAAATGTCAAAATTTGGTTATATCTGTCAAGAGATGATAAGAGATTTTGACAAGTACGGCGTTTCAAGTGCATATGCTTACAACTCGCCTTTTGACGATAATGTTTTCACAACTAATTGTGATTGGTACAAATGTATCAACCCTTTTGATAACATTCCAATTTTTGACATAAGAGGTTATGTTCACAATTTCTTAATAAATGATGAATATATCGACTTTTGCGAAAAGCACGAATATTTCACCGAAAAAGGCAACTACTCCACAACAGCAGAAACTGTTTACAAATTCATAACAAAAAATACAGATTTTGAGGAAGAGCATACCGCCCTTGCTGATAGCTTGATTGAACTTGAAATTTTACTTGCGACAGTTGAAAAGGGTGCGGAACTCGAAAAGGAGTATAAAACAAAAGTTTCGATACCTCGCAAAGTTGAAAAAACTATGAACGTTTTTGTTAATAAAGTTAAAGTGTCAACTTACTCTTATGTAACAAAAACTTCAAGAAATGGCAATCTTTACTTAACAACTAAGTAATAAAATGTTCATTCGTCACCCTGCACAAAAATGCGGGGTGATTTTTTATCTGTTAATATAAAATTTACAATTCGTTCATAAATTCGCTGCGGCGACCTGTTCATAAATTATTTACATTTGTTCATAAATTATTTACAAAAAAGTATTGATTTGTTCATAATTTGCGAGCGTACCCTGGACCGGCGCTGCGGCGCCGAATGTTGCGAAATTATGAACATTTCAATATTTTTTTGTAAATAAAGTGTAAATAATTTATAAACGGATCCGCTCCCGAAATGTAAAATTTTTGTTAAATGTCAACTGCCATTGTCAACCAATTTTTGCAAGGAACATTTGTTTTCTTGCAAAACAATTCATATTTATTTCATAAAAGAAATACAAAAAATCTATAGACATCTTTGAAAAAATTTGATATAATATAATTACAGAAATGAGAGAGAGCCACAAGGTCAAGCAAGCTCAAAAAATCTCAAAAAAATTTTTCAAAAAGTCTTGACAAACCACCTTCTCTGTGGTATAATAAGAGAGTAGAGAAACCACCCAATAACTTAAAGAGAGAGGTAATTAACTATGGCTACTAAGATGACTAAGAAGGATTATTTCAACGCACTCCTCGCACTCGTTTCCGCATCTGCTCCCGACAATGCAGATACTCTTATCGCTTTTATCAATCACGAGATTGAGCTTCTTGAGAACAAGCGTTCTTCTGTCAAGCCCACTAAGACACAGACCGAGAACGTTGCAATTCTCGAAACTATCTGCTCCCACCTTGCAGAGAGTGGCAAGCCTATGACAATTTCTGAAATGCAGAAGGCTTTTCCCGACCTTGCGGAATACTCCTGCCAGAAGCTGTCCGCAATTCTTAACCACTCCGACAGAATTGTCAAGACTACTGAAAAGAAGAAGTCCTACTTCTCCGTTGTAGTCTGATAAAGTCTTAAACCGAAAAGAGCGGAGCATTTGTTCCGCTCTTGTAAAGGGGGTTTTTAATTGACTAAAGCTGAAAAGCGTGAGCAAACGATTGTTCTCTTTATGAACAAACTCGACTTGACAAGAGAAGAAGCGGAACAGTTGTACGAAGATGATAACAGCACATCTGTCCTCCCCGAAGTCAAGGCAATAGAGGAAAAGTCCAAAGAGTGCAAGAGGAGATACGAACATAAGTTCGAACCCCGCAAGCCCGTCAAGAGAGAGCGAAAAGTTGACGAGGATAAGAAGGAATTGTTAACGATTATTGAACAAGCCTTCTCAAACGTTTGTTCTGTTGAGGAAATTGTTAATGAAACCGAAATGAAATTTTCATACAACGGCAACAATTACTCCATAAAATTGACAAAGCATCGTAACAAATAATTCACAGGTCTGTCACAGAAATGCGGCAGACCTTTAATTTTTTGTTCATTTTTCATTCATAAAAACTTTACAAAAATTTTATATTTCGTTCATAAAAAAGTATTGATTTGTTCATAATTTTGCGTCGTCTCCTTTTTGGGCGCAAGCGCCCGATTTGCGCAATTATGAACATTTCAAGTATTTTTTGTAAAAGATTTGTGAACAAAATGTAAAATTTCATTTTTCCCGTAAAAATTTGCTATGCCCTTTTGTGCAAAATGCTGAATTTCAAAAAACCTATTGACTTTTTTATAAAAATGCTGTATAATTATATTAAAGAAAAACGAAAAGGAGTCGGTAGTTATGACAGATACAAGAGTTTTAGTTTTTGATATGGACGGTACTATTGCAGACCTCTATGGCGTTCCAAATTGGTTAGAGGACTTGAGAAGCGAAACTCCACGCCCCTACATAAATGCGGAACCTCTTTACGATATGGAAAATCTTGTAAACATTCTGAACGCTCTCAAGGCTTGCGGTTGGAAAATTGTGGTTACAAGTTGGCTGTCAAAAGGCTCTTCTGTTGGCTATGACATAGAGGTAAGAAGAGCAAAAAGAGAATGGCTTGAAAAATATCATTTCCCATTTGATGAAATTCACCTTGTGAAATACGGCACGACAAAAGCCAACTGCACAAGGAAATTAGGCGGTTTCCAAATTTTGGTAGATGATAATAAAGAAGTTCGCAAGGGGTGGCATTTAGGTGCTACAATAAACGCAAAAAATAACATTATCCCCGAACTTTTAAAGTTAATGCAAGATTAACAAAAAATTCACAAAAAGAGGATTGACAAAATCCTCTTAATGTGGTATAATCTAATTACAGAAAAACGAAAAGGAGTTGTTACTAATGAGCAAGAAAATTTATTATGTTGATAATGAGGGCAATGAGATGAAAAGAGTTGTTATTTATTTTGAAGTAACTTACACGGGAGCGACTCTTGAAACTTTTCTCACAGTGCCAAAAGGTATGACAGATGAAGAAATTATGCTACTTGCAAAAAGTTTCAGAAATACAGAAACAAAATGCGGTTTCTATTACCCTGATGAGGATGAGGAATAAAAAATCAGCACTTTGCACAAAAGCAAAGTGCATTTTTCTACAGATTGGTGTTCATAATTATTTTACAAAAATTTTATTTTTTATCTATTGACTTGCGTGGACCGCTTTCTAACGGCGCAGTCCAAATCCACGAAATTATGAACATTTCAATCATTTTTTGTAAATATTTTATGAACGCCGCATTTTTGTAGATTTTCCCGAATTTTTAATTGAAACTTTGTGCATTGTTACAAAGCCAAATTTCTTCGTTCAAGTTTGTGCATTTTGCTATTTACAAAATAAAAAATATATGATATAATATATATGTAAGATAAAGAGAGAGGGAAATCTCAATAAAAATCTTACAGATACCACAAGCCCCTTGTTAATAATTTCTTAATGTTGAGTTCATAAACTCGTAACAAAATGTTTACAGAAAATACATTGACAAGGCTTCTGAAAAGTGGTATAATAAAGATACAAGGTAAGGGGAAAAGCTCCGAACCGAATAAGACCGCCGAAAAGGCAGAAAGAGGTAGTTATTATGGCTAACACTAAAATGACACAGGTATCCGCTCTTGAAATCGCTGTTGAGGTTATCGAGGACATCATAAACGGTGTCGAGGTTGACCTTGTACAGGCTGAGCTTGTTGAGGCAAGCGAGAAGCTCAGAGGAATGGCTGAAAAGCTCGCTGAAAAGCGTTCCACTCCCTCTAAGGCAGATAAGGAGAAGTCTGCTGAGCACAAGGCTATTGCCAGCGAGATTGTTCTCACTCTCTCCAATACTGAGGGCGGTGAAATGACTATCACCGAAATGCAGAAAGCAAGTGAGGAACTTGCAAAGTTCTCTAATCAGAAAATTTCTGCTATTGTCCGCAAGATGATAGAGAGCGGAATTATCGTAAAGACTGTTAATAAGAAGAAGTCTTATTTCTCTCTTGCGGTTGATGAATAATTGATGAATGTAAACGAGTGAGTGTTGACAATAGTTAGCACAATGGGGTGTAAAGGGGAACCCTTTACACTTACAGCTCAAAATTCGTCAAAATGCACAAAAATAAAAATCAGCACCCTGCACAAAAATGCGGGGTGTTTTTGTGCATCTTGCACTTTAGCAGTTTAAAGTGATGTACTTTAGCAGTTTAAAGCGTGAGTGGCGCCTTTACTACCGCCCAGGCGCCAAATTTGGCGAAATTATGAACATTTCAATATTTTTCTGTGAATTTTTTGTAAATTATTTATGAACGAAATTTTCCCGAAATGTAAATTTTCTATGAACAAATTGTAAAATTTTTAATTTGGAAAATTCAGCGATTTGCACAAAGAAAAATTTTTTATTTGTGCAAAATTTCATTGACAGATTTTTTTAAATGTGATATAATATATAATGTCAGAGGGCGAGAGAGGAGCTGAAACAGAGGAACGCCCCAAATGAAAACAATGTTTCGTTCATAAAAACTTCATAAAGAGTTTAAAGAAAAAACATTGATTTTCTTAAAATTATATGTTATAATATATATGTAAGATAAAGAAAGGGCAAAGGACATAGAGTTCATAAACTCTTAACAGAATGTTTACAAAAAACCTATTGACTTTCTTTTCTGAATATGTTATAATAAGTATGTAAGAAATCCACCAAACAACTTAAAGAAAGAGGTTATGTATTATGGCTACAAAGATGACTAAGAGAGATTATTTCAACGCTATTCTTGCTGTACTCGCAACAGTAGAGGACACAGATGTTTCGGCTCTGACCGCATTTGTCAACCACGAAATCGAACTGCTTGAGAACAAGCGTTCCTCTACTAAGCCCACCAAAACTCAGACTGAAAACCTTGCAGTAAAGGAAACAATCGTTTCCGTTCTCAAGGAAATTGGTAAGCCTGTTACTATTACCGAAATGCAGAAACATTCTGCTGACCTTGCAGAATATTCGTGTCAGAAACTTTCCGCTTTGCTGAAACAGCTTGTGGAAGTTAACAAGACTGTTACAAAAGTAACAGAGAAGAAAAAGACTTACTTTTCTGCTTGCTAATTTTCGCTGAATGTTAAAGGGGGTGTTACAATTTGGTAACACTCCCGACACAAAAGGAGCTGATTTATTTATGAAATATACGTTAAAAGACGGTAAAGAAATTCGTATCCCCGATAAAGAGGTTTTGCATTTAATGAATACTCTGCACATAAAAGCGGAAGAGGCTGTGCAGATTTACCTTGAAGATGAGGGCATTCTGCACAATGAGGAGCAGGAAAATTTGTGCAAAAAGGCAAAAGACAGCGGAATTATGCGTACAATTCACGACGCTAAAGCGATAAACACCCCCGAAAAAAAGACACAGCGGGAGAGGGTAAAAAAGGAAAATCCCACTAAAGAAATGATTATCGCAAAAATTGCGGAATTGTTACCCGAATTTGCCGAAAATATTAACGTTGTCAACTCTGGAAAGCTCATTGAGTTTTCAATCGGTGAAAATGACTTTAAACTTGATTTGACACAAAAGCGTAAGAAAAAGGCATAAAAAAGTTCATAAATTGGCGGAAATCAACAAAAATCCGCCAATTTTTTGTTAATTTTGCTGCGAAACGTTTGTTTTGTGCATTTTTACTAAAAAAATGCACATTTTTTGTGAAAAATGCCGTTCATAATTTAGAAATAAAGATTTTACAGAAATTTTCTTTTAAATTCATAAAATTTTTACAAAAAATTCATAAAAAATGCTTGATTTGTTCATATTTGCGGCGCGTGAACGATTAAGTGTGCGCCGAATCCACGAAATTATGAACATTTCAATCATTTTTTGTAAAAAATTTGTGAACAGAATATTTTTGTGCAAAATCCCAAAACTAATGTGTTGCCGCATTTATGAATTTTTTGTAAATTCTCTGATTTGCTATTGATTTTTATAAAAAGATATGTTATAATTATTATAGTAAATGAGAAAGGAATTGATGATTATGAAAAATTCAAAAAATACTACTTATTGTCCACCTTTTTGTGTTATCCTCTGTATAATTTTTGTCATTCTGAAACTTACGGGTCACATTTCGTGGTCTTGGTTTTGGGTGTTATCTCCGCTTTGGATTGACTGCATTATTGTTGCACTTATTCTTATCATTTCAATAATCGTCATTAAAAAATTCAGCAAATAAGAAAGGGGTTATAAATTATGTATATTCTTTTTAATTCTGAAAACAAGGCTTGTCTTAATGTAGGTAGCGACAAATACGGAGCTTTTGACTGTTGGCTTGCGGGTGTTATTATTGTAGGAGCGGAACTTGAAAAAGAAATTTGCTCTTATAGAAAAGAGCTGTTTTCTAAAGATTACATTTCTTGTGGAAATGTTCATCTGTTTAATTCAAACTTTTATATGTATGTTAATAATAAAATCACAAAATTGACGTCAACGCAATAAGCAAAAATTTGTGCATTTTGACTATTGACAACAGCCCGAAAATGTAGTATAATAAATACATAAGATAAAGAAAGGAAATGGTCTGAATGAAAAAGAAAATTGAAACTCTCGTAGCACTCGCTTGCATTGCAGTGTTTGGTTGGTTTACTCTTAGTTATGCCGAAGTAATGGCAAAGCACGAGAATACAAATGTTTCATACTCTGAATACAATGTATTCTCACTTATGGAAAAAGCTATGGTTAAGTAAAGGAGTTGTTAAAAATGGAAATGTCTTCTTTTATGGATTGCAAGGATATTATCAAAATTATTTCGCTTGATGATGATGTTATCAAAGTTGAGTTGGAATTAACTGACAATGTTGAAAATTTGCTTGACCTCTTGCTCAGGCAGAATTTTATAAAAGACTGGTGTATCAGTGACCCCGAAGTTATCTATGAAATTTAACAAAAATTTTACAATGCGGAAACAGATGCTTAACAAAGCATCTGTTTTTTTATTTACATTTAATTCATAAATAATTCATAAATAATTTACATTTTATCTCTTGACTTTTTTCGGCGCCATAATGGTCACTCAGCGCCGAAAAATTAAAAAGTCAAGTATTTTTTGAAAATTTTCTATGAATAAATTGTAAATAAATTATTAACTGTCAACTCCCGAAATGTTCCGCAGAACATCCGTTTCGCTGGACCAGTCCCTATATGGCAATTTTCTGTAGTTGTTTTGATCCGGACCAGTCATATGGCGCTTTCCCGTAATTGTTTGATCTCTCATATGGGAGCGGCTACTGATTATTTGACAAAATTAAAAAAATATGTTATAATATACAAAAAAGACTTTTTTAGGAGCCGCTCCCGCTCCCTTTCTATATAATTGACATTTTTTAAAAAATATGTTATAATATTAAAAAAAGCTTATTTTTTGCCGCTCCCTGCCAAATTTAAATGAGAATGGTAAAATGTTCGTGAAACTATTGAAGTAGCAAAATGGCGGGGAAATCTGCTGTGATTTGCTTAGCAAAATTTTGGTGAAAGTCAGAATTTTTTCGTTTTACGATAGGTGTTTAGGGTTCATATAAATGCTTACTTTTCCTTAGCCTAACTATTCTGCTACGTTAATTGAATTTGCCGACAAAATTTTGCTAAGAGAAAGAAGTAATCGTCAAAAGTATGAAGTTTATGTATGGGGTTAAAATTTTAATGTATTTGCTTAACAAAATTTCGGGAGCGGAAAATATAAGAATCGTAGTTTTTTGAATGTATTATGGAATTTGATTTAAGAGAGATAGAATTGGTCCAGAGCCACCACACAACCGCCATTTTGCTCCATTTTGTATAGTTTTATACTTATTTTATATTATTTTATACTATTCCACTCTATTCTATACAATTTTATACTATTCTATACTCTTTATTACCTTATACTACTCTATATAATATTATACTCTCTCTACACGACTTTAATATTACTATACTCCTTAATCAATCTCCCCTATACCTTATATTATCTAATACAATCCCCATATTTATATAATATTATTATATCTATATTATCTAATATAAATAAAAATAAGGCAAAACTGCCGCAACAATTCCGCCTTAATATAATTACCAATTGATCTAATCCTCAATCTCAGTAACTCTAATAATAGGATAGCCTATAGTTTCTTCCATCTCCGCTTTAAAACTCATAAAACTTGAATCAAGATTCATCATATTACTATAAACCTTCCAAGCTTCTTCTTCAGTAATTTCTCCCCGCTTTATCATATCCTAAACAAATATAGTCTTTTCATCTGCTCCTTTAAAATATTTAACAAGTAACATTTTATAAATATTCTACTCAGCATCATTAAATCTCTCATACTAACCATCGCCAATCTACTTCGCCCAAATATAGCGGCAAACACCCTTCTCCCCGCAACCAACAAAAGGCTTACCATACAATTCGTTACGAGCGGCTTTGGTATATTCATAAGTAGTACTCTCTTTAATAGATAAATCATCTTTTCTCTTACGATAAATTTTCTTAGATACGTTTGAAGCGGTATCTATCTTTGAATCATTATAAACTTGAGTAAATTCTTCTTTAACAATAGAATAATCAGCACTCTTTTTCTTTACATAGACTGGTCTATGTATTTTTGTAATTCTCACTTTTGTTTTTTCAACTTCAAATTCAGCAAATCTTTTTAATTCTTCCAGCTTCTAAGTTTTAGTATTTCTAAAAGAATTAGGTTTAATACCAAACCACTCTGCTAATTCTGCATTAGTCATATATCCTAATTTTAATTCAGACATATATAACATCCTTTCTATTTTTATTTTTGAAGTTCTTCACTTCACTATATAATGATTTTTATTTTAATATAATTACATAAGTTTTACCAAAAAATTTTGTTACAAAAAAGTAACATATTACAAGATTTTGTTACTTTGTGATATTTTTAACACATTTTATAACTCATTTTTTGAAACGTTCCTTGCGAATGATACCCCTAATTTTATAATTCATTTTTCAAAATGTTCCTCCGACCCTTTATAGTACCCCTAATCAAGATCCAATAGACCCTAATATATGCTTCTTATATTTTGTTAAATTTTTATTTAACTCCTATATATAATAGGGATTAAATAAAAATTTAACAAAATTACTATAATAAAAATGCTACTTTCAGATAGGCATACCGGAGTTAAAAAAAATGTAGCACTTTTGCTTTAATTCTCTCTAATACCCCCTAATCAAGATCCAATGCAACCCAAAATCTCTTGCACTTTTATTACTTTTTTATTTCACAGGAGAGATATTATAGGAATTAAATAAAAAAGTAACAAAAATGCAATAGGTCTCATACCCCCTAAAAGCCATCTATATGTATTTTGTTAAAAAATTTTTTCACAGGAGAGATATATAGGGATGAAAAAATTTTTTAACAAAAGTACAATAGAATTATGACTCACATACCTCCAACGCTATTCCAAAAATAACACATTTTTTTTTCACAGGAGAGATATATAGGTGTGAAAAAAAAATGTGTTATTTTTAGTACAGCAGCAATGGTATAATACCTCAAACTCTACCCCTAATTTTGTAACATTTTAATACACAACAGGAGTTAAAAAAAAATGTTACAAAAAATAAGGCGGCAACCCCTACCCCTATAAAAATATTTGCAATTTTTAAAAATATATGTTATAATATATATAGAAAATTAAAAAAGGAGAAAAGATAATATGCATTTTGATAATATGAAAGCAATCGAAAATATAATTGACTCTTATACTAAGTCTTATGTTGAGGAAAATCTCAAAGAAGCGATTAATGACCTAATTATCAATAGGAAGGGTAACATTGACGCAGCACAGAAAGACTTTATGGAGTTCATCAATGAGATGAAGAGCATTGGTGCGGAAGTCTTTGAAGACAAGAGAAGAGAAAACTATGAAAAGGCGGAAGCCGCTAAGGAGCTTGAAAGACAGCGGCAGTTGAAGCTTGAGAGACAGCGTAAGGAAGAAGAAGCTGCAAGGAGAAGAGAAGCAGGAGAAGAGAAGCAGAAGAAGCCCTTAGACGTAAAAGAGAAGCAACCCTTGATGATATTCTTAATACAGTACAGGAAAAGCTTAAGACTGACTCTAATAAGTCTGAAACTGTAACTAAGAAAAGTGTTAATGTATTTAATGATGATATTTTCAATATGTTCCTCTCAACTGTTCTTGAGGAAGTTTTCAAGTAATAATATCCCCAATATATAAAAGCAAAGAGATAGTCCTTTTCAAGGACTATCTCTTTTTTAACATAGATAATTTAGCTGCTTCGCAGCAAATTATCTATGTATCAATTAACTTTCTTAATATTAAGAATTAAGGATATTCACAAGTTGGCGGGGCTTCGCTTAATTCTGTCTAAGACTAAGTCTAAGGATTTTGATCCAAACACTGCATCGTAAATTCTGGACCTAAAATAGCAGGAATAGTAACTTTAAATTTTGAGTCACATTGCATACATCTAGCATACGCACATATAGTGCCGCTAGTTTCTTCTTCATTTGTATGAAGAGATAATTCATATACAGGCATATCTTTTTCAGCCTAACAAATAGGGCATTTAATTCCAAACAGGTACATATAAACCTCCACCAAAATTTAATAATACTAATTCATCAGAATTTAAAGTAAAGACAAGTTTAAGAAAATAATTCTACATTAAAACTCTTAATATATCCTATACTTTCTCTTCTGTAAAACCAAAATATGCGGCAAGCGCCTTTACAGAGAATTTACACTCATCTCCAGTTTCTTTACACTCTTGCCATTTTATTCCTAAACATACATATATCTTAATTGCATCTTTATTAAAAGCATTATTTATAAAAGATATTACTTTTTTATCAATTTTAAGCGGACACTCTATTATTACCCTCTTTTGTTCATCAAGTTCTAAAATTCCTTCTGAAACCATTTTTTCTAAATAGCTTCTATAAGTTTTAGGGCTAGCGACTCCTATTGCTTTACATATATCCGCCTATATAGGCATTTTCTCAACTCTAAAGAATATCATCTCTCCAGCAATAATAAGTGCGGCAATGCCAAAAAAGTAATCATAAATTTTCTTTTCAATTCCAGTAAGATTATTCATCTATGAAACCTCCTTCTCCATCTCTTTCCAGATACTCTATCTGATACTTCTAATGCTTTTTCTCTCCCCATTTCATTATCAAAATACCTTTCTTTTTTAAATTCTACTAAGTTCTTTTGAAATTGCGGTAAAGGGTTTTTGGGGTCATTCCAATAATTTGTGCGGCATCCTCTAAATCATATAATTCCATGGCTTCTCTCTCCCTTCTCGTAAACTCTGCGTTTACAAAAATACGTCTTTAACCGAAAATATAGCCCTTTTTTACAGACTCTTCAGTTTTAAAATTTGCTATATCTGCTTGAAAATGCGGCGGCCGGAGATTATATTACTCATTGGACAGATCCTCCGCATTCACAATCTCCAGCTTCCGCTTAAATTCTTCGCCTATACCTTTCATAGCTATCTCCATAGGCATCATTCGCTATTGATGAGGTCTGACAAAGATAAAAGAGCACTCTCCTACTGCGTTTATAGAGGGCGCTCTGTGTCTACAGAACTCTTCTTGATTGTATGGGCACTATGTGAGTTTACATCGTAACATCCTATCAGCTTCTTTCATTTTTCTATATATATTATACCATATTTTAAAACAAAAGTCAAAATATTTAGCAAATTTTTACCTGATTGATTTTTTTATAAAAAAATGATATAATATATATAGAAAATAAAAAGTAATAGGAGATGCTTGTATATGTCTATTGAAAGAGCAGAAAAAGTAAAAACTTTAAAGGAAAAAATCCTTTCTGAAATTAACTCTATTATGCGTAGATATAGCTGGGGAATATACAGTTATTCTGGTTCAAATTATAGGAAAGGTAATTTCTTTTGGTTTGATGATGAAAACTATGAACACCTCATCAATGTTCAGTTTATTTTAATAGCACTTAAAAAATATACTCTTGAAGAAAATTCTTTTCAGGAGATATCTAAATATAGCGAAGTAGATGGACACATTATATATCGCATTCCAATAAGAATGCTTGATATTTGGCTTCAGAAAGACTTTTGCTTTACAGATAATTTTATGCGGGCTATTTTAGAAGATGAAAACAATATCTTAAATATTAGCTATTTTTTAAATGATAGCTATTTTGCTTACGAGTTTACATCTATTGTTGATGAAGTATTATTTGATTTTAAAGAACAGGAGGAAAAAAGTAATGAATCCTAAGAATTGTTATCTTAAAGGAGTTATTTACCACAAAAATGATTGCGGCAAACCTTTTGGTATGCTTAAAAATCGAGAAACTTTTGAGTATAATGATGAGCCTTATATCAAAGTTTCCGCAGGGTTAAATCCAAATCTCGCTTTTAATTATACTCAAGGTAGACTTGTAGAACTTAAGCCTACAACTTTAATAAACAGAGTTAATTTTAAGATTGAGATTACCCCTAACTATATTATAGAGGAGGATATTGACGAAGCAGATGAATAAAGTAAAAGGAACTAAATATATTCAAAAGAATGATAATGAAGTAGAATTTAATTCGTTAAATATAGGAGAGCAATTTGAATATAACGATGAACCTTACATAAAAATATGGCTATATAATATGCAGCAAGCGGCTTTCTGCTATACGACAGGCAAGGTGTCTCTTTTTCCCTTTGACGATACTACAGTCATTCCTAAGAAATTTAATATCACTATTATTTGAGAGGAGTTAATACATTGAATAGAGTTGCTGGTACTGAATACACCCCTAATTCTCAGAAGAAAGTTTTCTTTCACGATTTATCTATTGGAACACAGTTTGAATATAGCGGAGAACCTTATATTAAGATTGGTCCAGAGGAAGATAACGCCGCTTTTTGTTATACTCTTGGTAAAATAATGTTTTTTAATTACCCTACAAAAGTTATTCCAAAGACTTTTGATATCACTATAACTTAATGGAGAATAATTATGATTACATATTCATCAAAAATTCAAAAGCCAATAAGTTTTGGGTGGCTTGATGTAGGAAATCAATTTGAGTATGAAAACCGCCCTTATATTAAAATTGAATATAAAAGTCACGATTCTTATAAATCAAGCTATAACTCTTACGCTTTCTCTTATACCTCGGGTAAAATAGTCCGTTTTTCGCCAATACAGCAAGTATATAAAACAAATTTCAATATCAAGATTAAATAAGGAGGTTTTTATATGGCAGAAGTTACTTATTTTGAGAGAAATGGTAAAGTTATTACTGATGAGGGTGGTATAAGTCTTATCGAAATCTTTGATAACCTTGGAGTTGATGTTGATTTTGACTCTTGGATTAATTCTAAATATTCAGCTTCTGACCTGTATTATAAGTCTATGTATTTAAGTGAAAGAGGCATTCCCTTATTATTTATGGCAATAGAAGATGAATTTGAAGAATATCTTATCAATAATCTTGATAATTATGGTATTACTTGCTGGATAGAAGAAATCTAATAAAAGATGCGGCGACCTTGTTAAAAGAGGTATTGCCGCATCTTTTTTAACTCTATTGATTTTTTTATAAAAAAATGATATAATTATTATAGAAAATAAAAAATAAAGCATATGAAAAGGAAGTGCTTACTGAATGGATATAAGAGCAAATGAAAAAGCCCTTGAAGATTTTCTTGATGAAAGATACTATATCGCTAATCTGGAGAAAGGTATCCCGTCAGATATTGTTCAGGCTAATCTCAATTACTATTATGGTGCATATGCCGCAATTTCTCAAATAGCAAATATCACAAGAGAAAAAGGCGGCAGGCATATGGTCTGGATAAAAGATAGATACGAAGGAGGTAAGATATCTTGAAATTTATAGCAGTGGCTAAACTAAAAGATATCCTTATGAACTCAAGTGAGGATATCCTCATATCAGAAGATGATTTTAAATCTCTTCTTGATAGATATGGAGAAGAGTGGTTCTATGATAGAGCAGAAGGCTGGAGTAAGGTAGAGGAGGAAGAATAATATGAGAAAAGTAGAAAAGATGGTTCCCGCATATGATTATATTGCTGAGGACGGTACTGTTTTTAAGACAGAAAAGGATTGTATTGAATATGAAGATGGGGTTCACGCAAAAGACCATATATTTATCTATGATAAGGATTTCCACGAACTTCCTTTTGATAACTATGGTATTTATCACGCTTATCTCGTAATATTTACATCAAAGGCGGCTGCCGCATATTATCATAAACTCAGTGAGGAAGCTGGTCTTGAGTCTCCTTTCGATGAGTATAACCTCCCTGTTACAGATATTACATCTTTTGTATATGATGGCGGATGGGTAGATTATGCTTCATTCAGAGAAGATAGAGTTTCTATTGTTGAAAAGATTGACTCTATACTTGACAACGCTATTTAATAAAAATAAACAGTTTATGGGGTGCATAAGTGCCCCTTTATTTTTTATAAAAATTATGATATAATATATATAGAAAATTAAGAAAGAAGGCTTTAATATGAGCATATTCTATTCTAAAAGATTAAAGAATGACTTTATTTACACTATCTATGACCGCTATACTCCTAATCTTCAGACTATTGAAGATTATGAAGCAGAAATCAGAAGAGCAAAAGAATTTTATAAGGAGTTTAGCGATAAATACTGGAATAAAAAAGAAAATCGTTGGGCTTATGGTATGCCAAGAGATGTGTTCTATTTTATGCAGTATCTTCTTTCAAGAATTGATAACTGCTATATCAAAATCAATCAGCTCAAAATGAGAGGTGGTAAATAATGACACAAAAATATGTTATTGTAAGAGATAGAGCTGAGCTTTATGCTTATCCTATTGATAATAAAGATGCGGCTATTCAAAAATTCCTTCATATTGCTACATCAACAGGTAAAAGATTGTTTGATTTTGAGGGCTTTCCTGTTTATCAGAATTATTGGGCAGTTGCTAATACAATAAATAATGGTTCAAGTATTTGGGATTATGATTTTAACTATTGTATTTATATAACAGACTGCGTTCCTAAAAATTGTATAATTATCAATAAAGGCGATGATATAATATGACTAATGAGGAATTTAAGCAAGTATATGAAGAAAAATTGCGGGAATTAAAAAAAGAATGTCAGCAGATGGTAGAAGATGGCGAGCTATCTGAAGAAGATGCCTTTTTCCGCTATGAGATAATGAAAGATGAAATTTTGTGGATGATGGATGACCCATATGTGAAAGGAGTACATATATGAACGAAAGAACTACTACTTTTTATGAGCTTCTTGTTGGCGAATGGTTTCTTTTTAAGGACAATCTTTATATTAAAGAAAGCTACCGTTTTGCAATAGATTTAATGTCCACTACAACTCTTATTGGGGATGAAAAATGCCTTGATATAGTCGCATTTCAGGACGGTGAAATTGTAATTCCTGTTTCTAAAATGGATATTTTAAATGAAATCCGTCTTTATTGATAGGAGGTTTATATGAAGAAGAATATTACTTTTGAGAAACTCAATATAAATGATTGGTTTATCTATCGTAATATGGTATATATTAAGGCTAAGAATAATTATGCTTTTAGTATTTATCTTACATCAAATCCAAAAGATGCTTTTATATGGATAGATAAAACAGTAGAGGTAATTCCTATAAACAAAAATATGGCAGTTAAATCTATGATAAAGGAGTGGACTGCAGCTTATGATAGATATCTTAAAGACTCCTCTGAGAATATGGGTTGATGATATAAGACCTGCCCCCGCAGGATATATCTGGCTCAAGAGTGTAAATGAAACAATACAATACCTTTCTAATATGTTTGATGGCTATGCTATTGAACTCATTGACCTAGACCACGATGCGGGAGATTTCGCTAAAGATGGCGGTGACTACATCAGAATCCTCGATTATCTGGAGACTGTCGGATATGATGGCGCCATCCGCATTCACTCAATGAATCCTGTTGGAGTTCAAAATATGCGAAATATTATACAAAAGAATGGCTGGAGGGAGATTTATTGAAGAAGGTGTTATCAGCAAAAGAAGCTGAAATTTATAGACGTATGAGAGAATATATAAGTTTCAAGATGCAAAATGCTTTTGGTAAAATGTATTCTAAAGGTATCTCTCTTGAAGAGATAGATAAATTTAGAAAAGATTATGATGAAGCTCGATATGCTCTTGGACTAATTGATGATAGACCTAAAAACTATCCTAAGATATATGATTAACTAAGAAAGGAACATATTATGATACAGATATTATCTTCAAGAGAAGCTGAGATTTATAAGCGGCTGCGGCAATACGCTGCATTTAAACTTCAGGAAGCCTATGAATTAAATGCATATACCAAGAAATTAAAATCGTGTAATTGTGAGCATCAAATTGATATTAACATTCGTCAGGCTCGTTATGCTCTTGGTATTACTGATGAATGTCCTAAATATCCTTATTGGTTAAAGGAGGAAAAGTAATGCTTTCAAAAGAGGAAATTATAGGTCTTGGTTATAATATGATAGATGAAATTACCGAAGCAACTTCTCCCCGCTATAAAGAAGAAATTTTTAATCAGCTTGAAGTTATAGCTTATATTTTAGGTGATGATATACCTAAGACAATGGACATTTTTATTATGAACTTTAGAGATTTATTATAATCTCATATTTCTCTATTGATTTTTTTTATATAATATGTTATAATATATATAGAAAATGAGAAAGGGAAAAGGTGATAGATAATGTTCGATAACAATTTCTTTGGTGGTTTTAACGCAGACCTTATGGACTCTTTTGCCGATAATTATGAAGACTATCAGCAGGCAATGATGGAGATGGAGAGCAACGACTATCTTGATGAAATTGCTGAGATGATGAGAGAGGAGAATGCTGAGTGAAAGAATACACTTGCACGTTAATCAATTCACCTGATGGTGAACCTCTCATAGACCTTCACGCAGTAGGAACTCCCGCAGATTTCTATGAACTTTTTGCGGAAGCTCTTGAAGGTCAGGACATCTTTAATGATGAAGATGATTGGGATATCCTCTTCACACCAGAAGATGATGAAGATGAAATAGTATATAACAGCTTAGAAGAGCTTGAAGATGATTTTCCAAGGTCATTTTATTCAGTGTATAAAGATGACTATAGTGAATATCTTGCATCTTTTGCTGACAGAGAGGAGGCAATAGAGTATATAGTCTGGAAAGTCAATGATAGAGAAAATGACAGTTACATTCGTAGAAATCTTGATGTCAACAGCACCTATGATGATTATGATATTGTTTTTGAAACTGAAGAAGGTTTTGATGAAGATTGAGAGGAGAATGTGCTATGACTATTGATGCTATTGCTATTCAGGCTGTGCGTATTGTTCTTGATTATTGCTATGCGGAAGGTATCACCGCACCTACGAAAGAAAAACTCTGGGTTGACGCTCGTAATTGGGCTAAGTGCATTTTTGAGCCTACTCCCGCAACGGTTGCCGCCTTTATTCTTGGTGGAGATGAGGATTATCCTACCTACCGCCCTACAAAGGCTGAAGCAGAACAGCTTGTTAAATTTCTCGATATCCACACTGTAATCACTATTGATTAAAAGGAGATTATTTATATGGAACCTATTATTGCACCTTCTACTTTTTATTGGATTGAAGTTATTGGTAATGTCAAAACTTGTTCAGCAATTTTCTTTGGTATTGGCGTTACCGCTTTGATTGTCCTTCTAATCTTCTTCTTTGTGCTGTTGGCAGAGGACGACCTCAAAGGTTATTTCGGAAAAATATTCAAGAAAGCGTGTGTAATTGCCACTGTTGCAACTACTATATCTGGACTTTTTTGTCTTTTTACACCCTCTCAAGAAACTCTTATTGCAGTAATTGCCGCTAAATACGCAACGCCTGACAACATTGCGGCGATCGGTGGTACAGTAGAAGACAGCGTTGAATTTATAACAAATGAAATTATTCGAGTAGTTGAAGCCTCTGAGGATAAAGATGATACAAATTCTTAACTAATATAAACATAAGCTCTTTTATTTTAAATAAAAGAGCTTATTTTATTTTTATAAAAATATATGATATAATATATATAGAAAATAAAAAAATAATAAATTCAAAGTGAGGTTGATAGCTATGAATAAAAAAGCAATCTACAATCAGGTTCTTGATTTCTTCTCTAATCTTGAGCTTCCTTGGGACCACTTTGCAAACGACATTTCTGAGTCTTATAACCATATATTTGAAGAGTTCTTCAACAGAGAACTTCCTGAGAATTTATCTAATGGTGTTCAGTATCACACAGGAGCCTCTAAGTGGGTTATCGACATCAAGGGCTTTGAATTTATTATCAAAATTCCTTATGAGGGATATTATGAGGAAGTAGAAGATGAAGATTATGATGATTGTAAAATCTTCGATTCTTATGAGGAAGAAGAGGCTTATATAGAAGAGCATCATCATATGGAATTTTGTCATTTTGAAGGAGCTGATTGTGAAAGTCATTGGGATTATTGTGCGGCTGAGATGGAAATATATGATAGAGCATTAAAAGAGGGCATTGGAAATCTTTTTGCTAAAACACTCCTTTTCTGCCATACAAAAGATGGACACCCTGTATATATTCAGAAAAGAGCTATCTCTTATTGGGATTGTGATGATAAGACTCGCCGCTCCCGCAACTATGATAAGGCTTATAATATGAGCTATTTTAGTTCAGTTCCCGCAGAATTTCTCGCTCTTGTACTTGACCTTTATGGAGAAAAAGTTGCTAATGCTTTACTCCTTTTTTGTGACGACCATTGTATAGGAGACCTTCATCTTGGTAATGTTGGTATTCGTAAAAACTCAAGAATGCCTGTTCTTTATGATTATTCTAATTTTGATAGCTAAGGAGGAATGATATGAGTTTTTCTTGTTTTGATGCTATTCGTATTATAGAGCGGCTGCCCTGTTTTAATTCATAGAAATGTGACTTAAATTTTCATTCTTATCGTGATTTAATTATTAAACCTTTAACAGATATGTGCGATAAGAACCCGTATGATTTTAACTTTACTTATTCTGTTGGAACTACAAAATTGGTATTGTTTTTTGATGATGCCAATTTTGTAGTTAAAATTCCTTTACGGGGATATAGTGCCAATGCAGATTTTCTATTTGCGGGCGGCTCTGGTCCAACGTGGAATTATTGTGAGGTTGAAGCAGAATTATATGCAAAAGCAAGAGAAGAAAATATATCTCAGTTCTTTGCGGAAACATATCTTTTGGCGGAAATAGGTGAAAGTAAATATCCAATATATATGCAAGAAAAAGTAAATGATTTTTGGGATTATTATCATTATAATCACATTACTTGCCCTGATAAGAATGCTAAAGAAATCAATGAGATATGTACAAAATTGCAGTTAAATACTTTGTTAAGAAGAGAATGGCTGAATGATGTTTTGAAAAAATCTAACAAAAATATTTTAACTAAATTTTTATCTTTTGTCAAAGAAAATTCTATAAACGACCTCTATGAAAACAATATAGGTTGGACAATATCTGGAACTCCAGTTTTATTTGATTTTAGCGGATTTTCTGAATAAAAGGAGAATTTTATATGAAATAGAGAATGATAAAAAGATATCGTAAGTATATCTTAAAATATGGCTTTGTAGAAGAAAAACATTATCCGCCTAATTGGTGGTATAAAAATGGTTCTGTTGTATTACGTTTCCGAACTTATATAAAAGATGTACTTGCGGTAACTTGTGAAGAAGCAACAAGATATTATGCTTATAAAGGTTTATATTATACAATTAAAAAATATTTAGAGGAAGAGTGACTTTTATGTATGTTGAATTTACAAGTTATGACGAAAGAGAAAATTATACATATGAAACCGATTTAACAAAGGAGGAAATAGAAACTTTGTGGAATATGACAAAAGACTGATATGGTGAGGCGGCTTGACGCAATTTAGGCATTTGCAGAGAGTATTTATAAGACTTTTGAACCAGTTATGGCAGACGCTCACTTTTTTACCTAATCTAAAGATTTTTCTTTATTTTTTTAAAAATATATGTTATAATATATATAGAAAATGAGAAAGGGAAAAGGTGATACTTTTATGAAGACTGTTTACGTTTGTTTTTATCTTTCTAATGGCTATGCAGGTTGTCACGAGGAACGCTATATCAAGGAAACGTTCTCTGATGACATCTCTGATGAAATCATTGATAATTATATCAATGATATGTATTCTTCTGAGGTTTATGAATATCTCGAGACTTACTCCTATATTGCAACAGGTTGGGGAGAGGGTTTTGAGTCCGAAGAGGATAGAGAGGATTACTATTCTGGGGAATATTGTAATTGGGAGTATATTACAGAAGAGGAATTTCTTGAGAATGTAGATGAGGAATAAATAATAATCTCTACAAGAGGTCGCTAATATTTAATTTTGAAAGGAGATTTTTTATATGTATTGTGAATTTATAATCGAAAGAGAAATTGGCTATTTCGGTGATATGAACGATGGATATATGACAAATCACCATTCAATAAGCGAATATGATGATAGAGAGGAGGATTGGGGACATTATGATTACCCCAGAACAGCTTTCCCATTTGAAGAAGAAGACTGGAGAGGAACTTCAGATGTACCTTCATTTTAAGAAGCGGGGCGGATCCCCAGCCCCCAAGAAAGGCAAAGGCTCTTACAATAGAAAGAAAATAGATAAAAAGGAGTGGTATTAATGGGTCGCCTGACGAAAGAGCAAATTGCTTTTGGTCTTTATGCAACAGAGATGGATAAGATTGAAAAACGCCATAGAAAGTTGGATGAAGTAATTAGCATTTTGAAAGCAAAAGCTGAACATTCTCTTACTTTTGGAGAATACGCTATGATACTCGCTAAAAATGGTTTATCTATGAGCAGACTTACAGAAGATGACTACGATTATATGCGAGAGAACGACATCAATTTCAAGTGACAGAAAAATTTGATTTTCAAAAAATTTTATGATATAATATATATACAATAAAAAACTAAGAGATAAAAAAGGAGAAAAAGATTATGGCTGATACTGTAAAGATGACTAAGGTTGATTATTTCCACCAGCTCGCTGAGATTGTTGAGAACTCTGAGGTTGAAAACAAGGAGGATATCCTCAAGTTTATCGAAGGTTCTATCGAGACTCTTGAGAACAGAAAGAAAGCTGCTCAGGAGAGAGCTGAAAAGAAGAAGACTGAGCCTGATGAGCTTTCTGATGCTGTAAAGGCAGTTCTTACAAACGAGCTTCAGACTGCTGATGAAATCGTAGCACAGATTGAGGGCGAGGATGTTACCAAGCAGAAGATTGTTTCTCGTCTTACCAAGATGGTAAATGCAGGCACTGTTCGTAAGGATACTGTAAAGACTGAGGACAAGAGAAAGGTAATGGGATATGCTCTTGCGTAATTATCCAATCTAATATTAAAAGGAGCAGAGAAAATCTGCTCCTTATTTGTATATGGAGGAAAATATGAATAATAAATTTTGTGTTGAATATAGAGAACATTCTAAATCATTAAATTCTGCAAAAGAAATCCGCATTACTGTAAAGCCAGACTCAAAGGTTGAAGCTATAGAGGCGGTTTTAGCAAATTTGCAAGAGACTCAACGATTAAATATATATCTTGAAGATGATATTTAGGATTATATTGCTAATAAGTCACTTGAAACTATTTTTAATATAGTTAAAAATACAGATAAAGAATATACTTTCTGTCTATCTAATCATTCTGTTGCTTATGCTCAAATGATAGATAAATTGTTTACAGATATTCCCCACTACTACAACATTACAATATGTACTTGGGATGATTTGATGGCGTTTACGAATACAATTCCTAACTTATCAGATATTATAATTGCGGAAAGTCTTGGTTTTGAATTACCAGCTATTGCAGCTATTTGTTCTTCTTTAAAAATCAAAGTAAGAGTATATCCTGATGTAGCTCAAGCCGCAAATTTAAGCATACCTGATATGTTTAAGTTTTTTATTAGACCTGAAGATATTGAAGTATATAGTCAATTTGTAGATGTTTTTGAATTATTCCATAAAGACACTCAAGAGACAATCTATGATATTTACGCAAATCAAAAGACTTGGCAAAGTTCAATTACAGAAATTATTATTGGATTAGAAGAACCTGCACCTTGTTCTAAAATGTTAAAATTTGGAGACAAAAGAGTTGATTGCGGAAGAAAATGCATGAGATTAACTTCAAGTTGCGGCATTTGTGATTAGGTATATAAAATAGCTGAAGGATTAGATAATCTAAATTTAACTTTAAAAGAAAAGGAGAATAAATAATATGGCAGGAGTATGGGAGAATAAGACTGCACGGGCGGCAAAGGCTCGTATGCACAAAACAGAAATGGAGTCTCAATTTCCTACAGAGATAAACTATTCTGTAAATAACACCACTATTATTCCCGAAAATAGCCCTATTTTATCAGAGATCAGACCCATTGGTATTACTCCTAAATATATAGTAGATAATCTTACAAGCACTGAAGCCGCATTTCGGTATCATAGTGGCTCTACTACAATATTAAATTTTGCTTCTTTTAAGCATCCTGGCGGTATGTTTTTAGAGGGATCTGCCGCACAAGAAGAAGCTCTCTGCCACGATTCTATTTTATATAATGTTCTTTCAGATAAAAAAATAGCATCATATTATACAAACAATAGAAAAAATACAAATAATGCTCTCTATTTTAATAGAGCTTTATTTAGTAAAGATGTTTTATTTTTAAAAGAAGAAAAGAAAAGAATATATCCTATTATGTCAGAAGGACCTAATGATTATTATACTAAATCAAAATATATAAAGCAGAAATTTAATGTTTTAACTTGTGCGGCGCCTAATTATACGGCAGCAAAGAAAATGGGCGTCTCCGCAGACGAAAATTCAGAAGCATTAAAAAGCAGAGTCCAGTTCATTTTGTCTATTGCTGACTATTTTAAAACAAAAACTCTTATTCTTGGCGCCTGGGGTTGCGGCGTATTTGGTCAATCCGCAGAAGAGGTTGCTGAATTATTTTATCAGGAACTTGATAGTGGAAAATATCATTTTGAGAAAGTAGTATTTTCAATACCTGATTTCCGCAACTATGTTCCTTTTGAGACTCGACTTGTATATAGGCTGTAAAAATGTTTATAATTATTATTGGAGCAATTCTAATTTTTTTAGGATTGCTCCTTTTTGTCTCTTCATGCGAATAGAAAAATAAAAGAATAAGAGTAGCACAAATAACAATTTCTTTAATTTTAATGTATATAGGTTAGAAACTTATTTCTTCTATTGATTTTTTTTAATAAATATGATATAATATATATAGAAAAAATAAGAAAGAAGGAATAAGATATGGCAAGAGGAACTGAAAGTAAATCTGTTATCACAAAGAAAATACTTGAAACCTTTGAAGGTAGTTTCTTATACAATGATGGTAAGGAAATAAGAATACCTTTAAAGGAAGATGGGGAAATAGTTCAGATAAAGGTAACTCTTACTTGTGCTAAAACTAATGTTGATGCAATAGATTCTACTCCCGTAGAATTTAAGACAACTCCCGCAGCAAACGCAAGTAATGAGCTAAATTTTGAAGATAATTCTGTATCTTCTGTTCCAAATCCTGATGAAATTAAAATAAGTGCTGAAGAGAGAGCTAATATAGCTCGTTTGGTAGAAAAATTCAATATTCGATAAGGAGAAATATTATGAGCTTATTAAAAGTATCTGAATGGCAGGGCGGCAGCGGCAAATGGTATGTAGCAGACACCGCTACATTTTCTTCTTGGCGTCATATCCCCATTATGCTTGGCTTATCATATGAGCAGTATTTTTCATTATTAAGAGATACTTACTCTATTTCTAAGTTAGCTTACTGTGAAGATACTGATTGCTTAGTTTTTAGCTGGAATAGTGAAGACTATGCAAAAGCTCATAAATTTTTACTTTATGTAAATCGTATTGCTCGTAATAAACAATATTCTGTATAAGGAGTTAATATTATGAGATATGAGGTAAATTTAAATATATTTGGTAATGTAAGTGTAGAAGTAGAAGCGGAAAATCTTGAAGACGCAAAAAGCAAAGCGGCTTATAAGTTAATAGATATTGACTTTAATGCGCTTCCTCAAGAGGTTACAGTTAATTATATAAGAGACGAGACCTCAGAAATTTGGACTGAAGTCCACGCAAGAGAGTGGGTTAAATTTAGAAATATATTTGCTGAGCGAAGAGATGCGTTAATTGCCGCAAGAAACGAAATTAATCAGTTAAATCAAAAAATAGAACAGTTGCTAGAGCAACAAAAGCAGTTAAATCAAGAAAAATTTGACATATCAAAAAAAATATGATATAATGATATTTGAAAGTTGTAAAAAGACTTTCAAATATTTTTATTGTTGACAAAGAAGAATAAATACAGATAATTTAAAGGAGGATTTTAATCCAATGAATTTTAAGAAAATTATTTCAGGTATTGTCGCTGCGGCAATGGCTTTGGTAATGGCTATGCCTACCGTTTCCGCAACAGATGGTTAGGATACCATCAAGCTCACTTATGATTTGAAGGAACATTATTGGGAAACAACAGAAAGTGTTGTTACAGTAACCCAGAAATATACT
>CAZWLD010000001.1:141538-232651 GCA_964634685.1 uncultured Anaeroplasmatales bacterium | reverse complement strand
TTTCCATCAATGTTACGGTTGGATTCAATACTTCCTTTTTTAATATTGTATACATTTATTTTCACATCCTTAATTAATAATATAACACAAACACCAAGATATTTCTATAAGAAAATTCTAAAAATGACTTCTATTTATTGTAAATATGATTATTTATAATCATAACTATTTTATCATAGCCAAAAATCGATTTTTTTCTTCCTCCTCTATTACGAAAAGTGATTTCTCTAATAATTGAATTAGTTTATCATTATCACCGTAGCAGGAAGCAATTGAGGCGTTGATCCAATCCTCCTTGGAAATTAATGAAAAATCGAATAGAAAGCCATTGATTCCCGCAACTATCTGAATGAAGGCTTTATTAGCTCTTCCATTTCCTTCACGAAAGGGATGAAGGCAATTTAAATCTCCATATAAATCCGCAATTTTATTAATCAAAAGTTCCTTATTAAGATCCTGATAATATCTGTCTTTGCTTAATTTTTTAAAAATATCACTAGCATAATCAATTATTAACTTAACATCCGTAAATTGAAATCCTTTCGAAATATTGACATTGCGAATATTCCCTGCCCATTCATATATGTCTTTAAAAATATATTTATGAAGGCTTTTCAAATAGCTAAAATCTAACAATCCCGTTAACTTCTTATTCCACAAAAGATCGAACATTTTATCCGCCGTTAAATAAGCCTCAATATCGGCCAAGGAATCATCCTTAACATTAAATTTATTAACCAAAATATAGGAATTATAATAGACTCCTTGATTGTTTTTGGTAACCTTAGCTTCCTTAGGACTTTTTGCCCTCGCAATATTTAAAAGACGATTAGTTTTAATTTTATCGGTAATTTTTCCTTTTAAATAATCATCAATAATAGTCAAAGCATCATCAGGAATGGTTCCTCCCTCTTGTAAGGCCATCGCCATCGATGTCTTATAAAGAAAGCTCCTATATTCGTTTTTATCCATAAATATCAACCTTTTATTAATAGTTAACAGAAAGATAAACAATCACAATTCCGAGCAAAATATGAATAAACAAGGATATGTAATTTACCAAATAAAAGCTACGATGTTTAGTTTTATGCCGAAGGCTGTACATAGCGATTAATCCTCCAACGGAACCAAAAAAAGCCGATAATAGCATTAAGGTTCGTTCTCTTATTCTTCTTTTTCCATAGATAGCCTTAACCTTATCAACAAGATAAAAAATGAAGGTTATTAGGCTCATCACAAGCACAATACATAAATATATTAATGGTAAACTCATTCTTAAATTCCTCCTATTTTACATACCTGAAGGCATGCTTAACCTTATCAACAACCTCTTGTTGGCGACAGAAGCCCCTGATGGCGCTTTGTTCAGCTGAGTTGGCCTTCATACTAAAGGTTTGTTGGTTGTTAGAAATCATCACATAACAAAAGCCATCAATAAAGGAAATAAAAAACTTTCCATCATAACTCAATTCTAGGTTCATTATGGCATCCATCACATCACTTGATAAAAAATTCTTTGCGCCAACAAAGTCATTAGTGTACACTGTGAATTTATCACTAAATAAATGATAATCAATATCTAATTTCGGTAACGTCAAACCTTTAAATGATTTATTTAATTGATTTTCACGAATACATAAATCAAAATCTAATGTAAACCCTAAATCAATCTTATATAATCTACCATTAAAAACCGTGTGTTCTACGGTATCACCATCACTATCACGACGATAATAATAGTATTTAAAATCAAAGGATAAATAATTATCATCTCGGCAAATAATTAAATTATTTCCCGTTTTACAATAAGTAGATATATCCTCAAATAGGTGAGATTTTGTCAAAATATCTTCAATTTTATCAGGATTAGGCTTGTAATAATATTCAACATCATAACCATTTTTACTTAAATAAGTACCAATATTCTTATGAAAGCTATTTTTAGAAATCACAAGGCAAACAACGCCAATTATCCAAAAAATCGGAAAGATTGGGATAAAAAGAAACATCGAAATAAAGGAAAAATCAAAAAAGGCAAAAAACATTACTAGAAAGCCTACAATTCCTAAAACCAAAACGGTAATACCTATTTTTCTTAATTTAATTGGATCCATATAAATCCTCCCTCATAACAAATAAATACATTCAAATTTTATCATAATTTAAGGATTTTAACAATACAGGGATTTTTTTATACACCTAAAGCAAAATAATTTTGAATTGCAAAACAAATTATACTCCCCATTTTACAATAATATCTATAATAAAAAAACTTCAATAATTAGCTGAAGTCTTTTTAATAATTTGTAAAGCAAAATCATCATAGAAAGCGACATTAGGTCAATTATAAATTTCAAAATATCCAATCCATTATTTTGCAAATTCAATAATGTTTTACATTCCAGAAAGATATTTCTTCCCAAAATTTGTTATTTTAATCTTGGATTTACTGCCATTTTTTGTATATTCGACAAATGAATCATTTTCCATTTCTTCAATAACTTCTGTCAAGGTCTTAGATATTCCGGCATAGCCTAGTCTTTTGGATAATTCATTCAATGATAATGATTCATTATCTAGAAATACTAAAACCTTTAATTTAATTTCTTCCTTTGATAATCGTTTTTTAGAAACAGATGATAAAGGAACATCACTGGCAAAGGCCTTGTTTATTTTTAAAGTAACCGATAAATATCTTCTATCAGGATCCATTTCAAAAATTGGATCATCCGAACCATTTTCTCGAAGAGAAACCAAGGCATTAGGTATTCCCGTATTACGTCCTTCAGTCAATTTTAACTCTTTAAAAAAATCTCCAATCCTTCTATTTCGATAAATTCTAGATCGAAGCTTAAGATCCTTTATGTTTTGATCTGAAATGCTTCGATCTAATCCTGGAAAGCTAGTGATTTCTAAATCTTCTGGAGTAATTCGAACAGTAATTGGCTCATTCACGGTATAAGCTTTATGATAAACAGCATTAGTTAATAATTCTTCAATTGCTCTATATGGATAATTGTATATTCTTAATGCCTCCGCTTTATTATCAAATTTAAATACCTTTTCTTTTAATACATAATTTTTTATATACGAAAGGGCATCCTTTAATTGTCGTTGAATAGGACCAGTAAATACTTTTTCAGTCATTCCTTCGCCAGTAGGATTTGGAATGTCAACAACTTCAATCCTAGCCCCTCTAAAAAATTTTTCAGGGTTATCATTGAACATCAGCAAAGCAATATTTCGAGGCCTTAAGGACTCTTCTGGTCCCGTAACTAATTGCATCGATTGAGCAATTTCAAGAAGACTCATATTCAAGGAATGCTCATACAAATCACTATTAGAATCGAATAAATGCTTTCTTAGCAAGCTTATATCAATATCATCTAATGATGCAGTCAAATTTGGCCTATCATCAAATGGAATATCAGTAGAAATGTAAAATAATTCTCTTTCTTCTTCAGACTTAGCAATAATAGTACTATTCATCTTACGAATGTAATATCTTTTCATTGATTTAACAAACAGATTCTCAGGAACCTTATATGGCCTTCCATAGCCTGCAGGAGACCAAATAATAATCAAATTCTTTCCTTGAAATACAACAGGCTCAACAATCGGGAAATACCTTGGCTCTATTTGATTGCAATATCCAACCAAATCCTTTAATATGCCATCAATTTCTTCTTCATTAACTCCATGCGCCGGAAGCTTTGGTCTACCATTTTCTTCCTCAATTCCGATTATAATATAACCGCCACCAGTATTATCGATATCATTTGCAAAGGCACAAATACTATGGACTACCGCATTAGGATCAAATCCTCTTTTGTAATCCAATCTTGTCGATTCAACTACTCTTTCTAATATTAAATTCTCAACATTTATCGGCAAACTCATAATATCACATCCTATATTTAGGATACCATTTTCTTTATTATTTTTCAAGGAGAATTTCGACTTGAATTTCGACTTATTTTTTCAATCAATAAAATGCACATTTTGTATAAATGCCTTTATTAAGCCATTTTTTAAAAAATCTATCAAAAAGAATTTCGACTTAAATTTCGACTTAGATTTCGACTTATTCTTTATATGTAAATCATTTTCAAGTATCTTTAAATAAAAAAAGGAGGCCAATGCCTCCAAATTATTTTATAAAGTTGAACCAAAATCACAAACAATAATTTGACCAGTGATTGGACGTGAATCATCACTAGCAAGGAATAATAAAACCTTTGCCACATCATCAGGCATACATGGTTGAACCTTTAAATCCGCATGCTTTGCCATTTGTGTCATCATATCCATATCTAATGAATTACGATCTGTCGTCATTGTCATTGGTGTAATAATTGTTGAAGGACAAACAGAGTTACAACGAACACCCTTTCCAGCAAATCTTAAAGCCGTATGCTTAGTTAATCCAATAACTGCAGCTTTACTTGAAACATAAGCGGCACCACCACAACCAAATTGACCAGCAACAGAATCAAGGTTGATAATTGATCCACTACCCTTTTCAGCCATGATTTTTGACACCTCACGTGAACAGAAAATTGTTCCCTTTGTATTGATATCTAAAACACGATCAATGTCTTCCTTAACACAACGATCAACTGGCTTTAAGCCTGCTTCTAAAACACCAGCATTATTAACAAGAACATCAACAGTTCCAAATTTAGCAACTGCTTCATTAACTAAACGAATGCAATCCTCTTCCTTTGAAACATCGCATCTTACAGCTAATACTTCTCCTCCAGCTTCTTCGATTTTTTTAGCCTCCGCATCTAATAATTCTTGACGGCGTGCTGTAATAACAACCTTTGCCCCTTCACGTGCAAAAAGTTCAGCTGTCGCAGCTCCTACTCCTGAATTTGATCCGGTAACGATACAAACCTTACCATCTAATCTTCCCATAATTTTTCTCCTTTGTTTTATTTTTTTGAGTATTTCATCTTTCCATAAAAATTATATCACGCAATGTATATTTCCATCAAGTAAAATCCGACAAAAAAATCCTCAAATTAATGAGGATTAATTGTTCGTTAGCCTTACGAATTAACTCCGAAGACTAATGCATAATCAGAGCCAATATTATTGACTATTTGCAGATAATTTAATTTATCACATAGACTTGAATTTATAACCATATTTCGATATAAATCATAATCATTTTTCGAAACCTGGACCACAAATGCATAGGAATTATTAGGGTTTTGTTTAAGCAAATACTCTATTGCTTCAATCACCTTCGTCATATCCTCTTCCCTTGTTATATGAAGGCTAACTTTATTTCCATTTGAAGCTTCCAAAAAGGCGATATCAGTTCCAAATAAAGAAGCATCTGTACAAGGATATTTATCATTATGATAATCATCGCATAGCTTATATACATTTTTCCAATCATTTTTATTCATCAAAATAGCTTGATCTCTCTTAAAGGTAAAATTTGGATATCCGCCACCAAAAGCATAGGTTGGGTCGGTAATATAAAAATTATCACCGATTTTTGTATAGCAATAGCCATGCTCATAATAGCCACCCTCAACAATTGGATTTCTGGTTTCTAATCCGTTGTAATATCCAGCATAATAGCCACTCACCTTGTGCGACTCAATGCCTTCAATATTTAATAGTAATGCCGTTAATTTGGCATTGCCATGACAAACGGTACTTCCATCAAATAAGGCGCCCTCAACATAATTAGAAGCCGTTGAGGCAATGATTTCATCCTTAAAAATTTCATTATAATCGCCATAAACGAAGGCACTATCGCCAATACTATCATAGATAACATTCGAAGTGATGTAATTATAGATTGCGACAACCTTATCGATATCCGTAAATTCTGGTGAAATAATATCTCTTAAGATTTCTTTAGCACGAATTAAGACCCTAAAAGCCGGAGAATCCTTAACGCAAATCGGTTTATATCCTTTACATAAGGCATATACCAATTGCTCGGAGTTATATACGGATAGTTCGTTTTCTCGACTTAAGTATGGAAAATCCTCAAATGATTCTCCCCTTGAATAGCTGTATAATAATGGAAATTTATAAGGTGTAATTGATTTTCTATCATCATTATTAAAGGTAAATTTTGCGGGCTCAGCATAAAAGAAGCTAATTGTTATTTCGGAACCATTTTTTGTATAATCAACGCCAACCGATCCTGGTAAAAGCGATGTGCTCCAATAGGCCTTGTTAAATAAAGTATCAAAGGAAGAAAGATTCGATGAAATTTCTATTTCTTCGATATGATAAAAGGCACAATAATCTAACACATCCACTAATTCTTCTAATGAATTTACATTAGTAGAAGGCATAGAGAGCTTTTTTTCTAATGAGTCTGCTTCAAAGCGATAGAAGCCATAGTCATTAATTTTTTGAACATTTTGATAATCTTCAGAATTGATAAATATATCCATTGCCGATTCGTTATTTATTGAGCCTTGATTATCACTAGTAGACTGGCTTGTCGTATTATTTGCGCTTGTGATTTCACTAGTATTAGGGTTTCCTGTTGATTGCTCGAGGGTAGTGCTCGTTTGATTGTTAGGTGAGCTATCGCTTGGTGTATTGCTGTTACATCCGACAATAAATAAACATAAAACTAAAAATAGTAATGATATCTTCTTCATAATTTTCTCCTTTAATAACCATAAATTATTTTGGCATATGACATCCAATTGTAATTGGATTTATAGGCACTTAAACTCTTTGTTGGAACATAAACCTTAAAATCACTTCTCATACCATCAAACAAATCTAATGATATAAGAGGTGGATTTTTTCCTTCTAAATATAGTTCCTTAAGTGAAGGACAGCCTTTAAAGGCATCCATTTCAATCATTGTAATTGATGATGGTAAGGTTATCCTTTCTAAATTAACACAGCCTTCAAAAGAATTTGAACCAATACAATTAATTGTTAAATCATTCAATACCTCTGGTATTTTAATTTCTTTTAGTGTTAATCGGTATTCCTCTTTGATGGATGTTATTGTAACTTGATTTCCAATTTTGATAATATTAAAACAATCTAATTCTCCATTTTCTCCTTGATTATCATTCAATTTCGGAGGATTGGGAATCGCAAGAGACCATTTATTATCAAGAGAAAATTTTCCGCTTAATAATTCGCTTAGCTTTTTACTATGCATTAGCTGCCCGACATCATTTAGATGATAATTGGTATCATAAAAATATGCCTCATTATATATAAAATCGGATATTGATCCTAAAAGATCACAATTGATTTCTTCCTTAATTCTTTTTTCTAAGGCTTGATAATTTGATTCTTCATTTACACATAATCTATTTACCGGTGAAAATGAAAAAACAAAATTAGCTCCTTTATTCTTTACATATTTGATATAGCTTTTCGTAAATGAAATAAATTCATCATCCATTAATTCATCATTAATGGTAAGCGAACCCAACGAATCAACATATTTACTCATGATATTCGTCTTTCGTGGATAAATGATATCTCCATATTCATTAAAGGAATCAATTGTATAAACTCCTAAAGCCTCATAATCAATTCCATTTTTTAACACTTTCCTTTTTTCCTTTATAAACGAAAAGTAATTATAAAATAAATCCATTTGAGAATCGAATTTCAAATATTTTTTCATTTCCTCATTTGTTTCTAAAGCTTGTAAGGCGGCGGAAGGATTAAAATATACCTCATAGGTTTGTTTACTGATTTCTGGTGCCAAAACGACAATGTCTCCTTCCTGAATGTTAACCTTAGATAGCTCCATCATCATAGTCGTGCCTAAAGAAGCATATAAGCCAAAATTGATAACCTTGTAGCCTAAAGCCTCCTCTAAATAATCACTTCTTATTCCAAAAGGAAGGGATGAACCACCAATCAAAATTATTTTCTTTTCCTTTTCATTTTTAAGGCGATTATATTTGGGTCCCAATTCGCCCAAAAATGTTTGATTATAAGCCGGCTTTAGACTTTTTCCATAAACAACAAAGGAAACAAAAGGAGCGATTGTAATCAAAATCATAATCATTAAAGTAATAAAAAACCTCTTCATCAGAATCATCTCCTTAAAATTGAAAATAGATAAAGCTTGAAGAAACATTTGCACTTTGTAAATAGATAAAGCAAATGATGATTGCCCAAGCAAGGGCAATATAAGCCCCCTTTAACAATAACGATTTCCAAAATGTTGGAAACGACAAATCCTTTAAGATATCAATGACATTTAGTAAAGCAATGAGAATCAAAATTATAAATGCTCCTAAAAATGTAATTTTCATAACATTGGAAAAATAGGTCATACTAAAGCTAAAATTTGTAAACAAGGTTTTATATGCAAAAATCATATCACCAAAGCTATTACATCTAAAAGCAATAAAGGCCAAGGCAACAAGTAAAAAAGTAACAACTCTTCGGTAAATTCTTACACCAACACCCTCTGAATTAATATGCATTATTGACAAAAGCTTATTTCTTAACGGAAGAGTAAACTTACCAATTATTTGAAATAAAGCATGCATCAAGCCCCAAACTAAAAATGTATAGGAAGCTCCATGCCATAATCCTGATACAACAAAGACAATCAAAATATTAAGGGCCCATCGGAAATTACCTTTTCTATTTCCGCCAAGAGGAATATATAGATAATCCTTAAACCAGGATGATAAGGATATATGCCATCGATTCCAAAATTCTTTAATTGAGGTCGAGGAATATGGTTTCTTAAAGTTTTCCATTAAGTTAATATTAAAAAGCTTGGCTGTACCAACCGCAATATCGGAATAACCAGAAAAATCACATAGAATTTGTACAGAGAACAAAATCGCTCCGATCACAATTAACAAGGAATTTGTTTCTTGGATATTATTAAAAATGTTGTTTACATAAATGCCAATAAAATCCGCAATCAAGATTTTTTTGGTAAAGCCAACGAGCATTATTTTTAATCCCTTTGAAAAATTTTCATGATTCAATGAACGATCATTTTCCTTTAATTGCGGCAATAATGATTCCGGTCGTTCAATTGGACCGGCAACTAATTGAGGAAAAAAGGAAACATATAAGGCAAAATAAAAGGGATTCTTTTCGGCCTCTACTTTTCCTTTATACACATCGATAACATAGGATAATGTTTGAAAGGTATAAAAGGAAATACCAACAGGAAGAATAAGCTTCAATACAATCGGATCATTTGATATATTAAACATACTCATAAAATCCGATATTGATACAAAAATAAAATTAATATATTTAAAGAATACTAATACTCCTAAACACATCGTAATCGACATAATAAGAAATAATTTCTTTATTCCTTCCTTTGAAGCCATTTTTATTAATAAGGCTCCACCATAAGAAACAAGAGTGGTGAATAAAATCAAAAAAACAAGATATGCATTCCAGCACATATAAAACACATAGCTTCCGGCAAGTAATACAAAATGACGGTATTTTTGGGGACAAAGATAATAGATAAAAAGCATAATAATCAAAAAAATAAGGAAGCCTATCGAATTAAAAAGCATTCATTTCTCACCTCTCTTTTTACTATTTTACAATTTTTTCTACTTAAAATAAATATATGTAAAAAAACAAATCCATAAATTTTTCCTTCATACTTAAAAAAAGTGGCTAAAATAACCACTTCTAAAGAACTTTATTTAAGAGCCTTTGATATTCCTCATCATGATTTTGAAGCTTATCTATAGCCGTTATTGTTATATATCCAACTGATGCAAGATAAACATCGGAATCACAATTAGTATCATAGGTTATTTCCTCACTCGCCGCAACATAGCCAAGCTCAGTCTTAACAAAGGAGGTTTTAAAATCCTTTATGCCCTGGCGAGCTATTTTGATGCCTTGGGATTTTCTAAAATCCGAGGTTGGAAAATTGACATTAATCGTCGCAACATCGGAAAACAAATCATTAACAAACAAATAATCAATTACCGAATCAATTTCATTCTTCACAATCTCAAAGCAATCAAAATCTGTTGAAATAGCAACACTTTTCGTTTTTAGGATTGCCCCCTCAATGGCCGCATTTACAGTTCCCGAATAAATAACATCTGTTCCTAAATTGAGGCCATTATTGATTCCTGAAAAGACATAATCAAAGGGACCAAATAAATCAACGCCAAGTCTTACGCAATCAGCAGGCGTACTGCTAATTGCATAATGATTTTTACTTCTTTCCTCAAGCCTTATTGGCGTATGAATTTGAATCGTATGGCTAAAGGCACTCATACCCTTTTCAGGTGCCACCACAACAACCTCTCCCAAATTTTCTAATGCTTCCTCGAGAATTTTTATCCCAATCGCATCGATTCCATCATCATTGACTAAAAGAATCCTCATTTAGATACAACCTCATGACAGCGTGGACATAAGCCATCCTCTAAAACAGTATCCACAACTGCCCAGCAACGGCTACATACATGACCCTCGGCAGCTAAAACCTTAACATCAAGCTTATCCTGAACCTCATGAACAGTAAGCTTAGAAACAATTAAGACCTGAGCTGTATTAATATTCAAACGTTCGAGCAAATCATTAGTCTTTTGATCTGGATAGATATGAAGATGAGCGTTAAAGGATTTTCCAATAATTTTTTCATTTCTTGCGTCCTCTAGAGCCTTTAAGACTAAATTTCTAAATTCAACAAAATCATCAAAATCCTTCTTCAAGCTATCATATTGACTATAGTCTTGAACACAAGCCATATCTAATAAATAAACATCCTTCGCCTTTTCACCTGGCATTTCTTGATAAGCCTCGCTTGTGGTATGAGGAATGATTGGCGTCAAAACCTTTAACAATGCAAGCATAATTTCATAATAGACAGTTTGAACACTTCTTCTGTTTTTATTATCTGGCTTTTCAATATATAAAATATCCTTCGTAAAGTCAAGATAGAATGGACTTAATAATGAAGCAATGAAATTATTGACCTGACGATAAACCTCATTAAATTGATAGCTATCATAAGCCTTACGGCAATTGCCAACAAATTCATTGAGCTTAAGCATCATGTATTTATCAACATTGCATAAATCCTCCATCTTTACATAATCCTTAGCTGGATCAAAATCAAAGAGATTTCCTAACATGAATTTAAAGGTATTACGAATCTTACGGTAGGATTCAGAAACTTGCTTTAACAAGGTATCACTGACACGGACATCACCCGTATATTCTACCGATGAAACCCATAAACGGAGAATGTCAGCGCCCATTTGTTCACAAACCTTATTTGGATCAACAACATTTCCTAAGGATTTACTCATCTTTCTTCCTTCGCCATCTAAAGTCCAACCGTGGGTTAGGGTTTGACGGTAAGGTGCTTTTTTGGTAACGGCAACACCGGTAATAATTGATGAATTGAACCATCCGCGATACTGGTCCGCACCCTCTAAATATAAATCCGCCGGATATGAAAGATTATAATGCTTCAAGACAGCCTGATGACTTGAACCACTGTCAAACCATACATCCATGATATCAGTTTCTTTTCTAAAAATACCATTTGGGCTATGAGGGTTTGTATATCCCTCTGGAAGTAAATCCTTAGCCTCGGACGCAAACCAAATTTGGGAACCATGCTTTTCAAATAAATCCGCAACATGAGCCATTACCTCTTGGTCAACAATTTCTGTTCCATCCTCAGCATAGAAAATAGGAATTGGAACACCCCAAGCTCTTTGACGACTAATACACCAATCCTTACGATCTCTAATCATATTAGAAATACGAACCTCTCCCCAAGAAGGGAACCATTCAACATTTTTAATTTCGTCTAATAGAGTTTCCTTTAATTTATCAATTGACGCAAACCATTGCGCTGTAGCTCGGAAAATAACAGGCTTTTTGGTACGCCAATCATGAGGATAGCTGTGGACTACCTCTTTTACAGCTAATAATGCCTTAAGCTCATTAAGCTTAGTGATAACAGCTTTATTTCCATCCTCATAGAATAAGCCTTCAAACTCACCAGCATCCTTTGTCATATATCCCTTATCATCGATATAGTTTAACATACCGATATTATATTCCTTACCAACATTAAAGTCATCCTCACCAAAAGCCGGAGCAATATGAACTAAGCCCGTACCATCAGTTGTGGTGACGAAATCACCATTGATAACTGGTTGAATTCTTCCAGCAATTGGGTGGCGATAGGTTACTCCTAATAAATCGCGGCCCTTGAAGTTCTTTAAAACATTAGCTTCATTAGCTTTAAAAATCTCCTTTAATGATGGGATTAATTCTGTTGCACAAATGTAATTTGCACCATCAAAGCTTACTAATGAATAATCAATATCTGGTCCTGCACAAATCGCAAGGTTTCCAGGAATTGTCCAAGGAGTTGTGGTCCAAATAACTAAACTTGCGCCATCAACTAAGCCTTTGCCCTCAACAACTTCCATCTTAACAAAAATCGTCGCATCCCTTTTATCCTGATATTCAATTTCGGCTTCGGCTAGGGCTGATTCACTCGATGGTGACCAATATACTGGCTTTAAGCCCTTGAAAATTAATCCAAGCTCGGCCATTTTCGCAAAAACACGAATTTGTTCAGCCTCATAGTATGGTTGTAGGGTAATATATGGATCATCCCAATTACCTAAAATACCTAAGCGCTTAAATTGTCCCTTTTGGATTTCAACCTGCTTTAAGGCATATCGATAACACAAATCACGGAAATCCTTTACTGGCATTGTTTTTCGGTTAACACCGGTTTTACTAATTGCGGTTTCAATTGGTAATCCATGAGTATCCCAGCCCGGAATATATGGACAATAATAGCCATCCATTGTTTTATAACGGATGATAAAATCCTTTAAAATTTTGTTTAAAGCATGCCCAACATGAATACTACCATTGGCATATGGTGGTCCATCATGTAGAACAAAGCTTTTGTGACCTTCATTCTTCTTTAACACCTCTTGATACAAATCAATCTCCGCCCAACGTTCTTGAAATAAAGGCTCTCTTTTTCCAAGATTACCACGCATTTCAAAATTGGTTTTAGGCATGTTTAACGTATCCTTATAATCCATTTTTCTTTCCTCCTAATTTTTTATAAAAAAAATCGCCCTTATCTAAGGACGATATTATCGCGGTTCCACCTTAGTTCTAGATAAAAAAATCTAGCCCTCAACTCTCTTAACGCGAGAAAACGTAAAAGCTTACTAATTTCAGCTTTTAGCTCCAAGGTGATATTTTATTAAACAATAAGCTTAGGCTCGCACCATCCCTAATTCGCTTTCTTACAACATCTAATAAAACGTGTCCTTTTCATTGCTCTAACTATATTATACCAATATATTTTCAAAATAAAATACCCTATTTTAGGAAAACGCTCTTTATTTAAGATATTTATCATAAATTTCCTGTAAAATGGGTGGAAATTCATCTGGCTTTGTCAATTGATGAAGTCCATCTTCCATAATAAAGCAAATATCAATATTCTCCTTGTCCACAAGTCCAAAGTGCTTGGCCATATACAAAGTCTTTTTATTCCTTCCTGGCAAAAGCAAAATATTGATGGCCTTTTTTGCTTCCTTGATTGGACGAATGATATTTTCTTCCTTTGGTTGATATTTTTTAATTCCAAAATGTAACCGCAAATCGATGGTTACGGTAAAGCCCTTGATATTTTTAACGTAATAATAATCATCATTTAAGCGATTGATGGTAAAATGATCATTAATTAAGCTTTGCTTTATTTCATCAAAATTACGGGAAGGCAAAACCCTTTCATCAATTTCAAAAGCCCCTCTTTTTGTTTTATAGGTTATGCCAATAAAAAATTCAAAAAATATAAACAATAAAACCAAGAATTCAAGCACTAATGAATATTTATTATGAAAAAAATTGATTAAGAGTCCTAACAAAACAAGTCCTAGCATTAATAATAAAGTATGTAGCCAAAGGGGAAGACTTTTATATTTCCTTATCATATTATTCTCCTTTACATAAAGAAAAAAGGGCAAGCCCTTAAATCTCTCTAATCATTTCATCTAAAGAACCATCACTAAAATCGGTTGAGCGAGCAAAAAGATAAATGCTTTCAATGATATGAATAACTTCTCCCTTGAGGGCATAGGTTACGCCCGCAAGAAAGGCTAAATCTTTATTTGCCTCATCGATATTTAGCTCACCAAAATCAAGAACTAAAGGTTGCCCCGCAATCAAAATATCAGCTATTTTAACGGGATCATCATTATCAAAAACCTGTTGAAAATGAACACGATCGCGAACAGTTTCGGTACTATTAAGATTATCGAGAGCTTGATTATATTCTTTTCTTGAATCTTCTTTTTTTCCAAAAAGTCCCATTATTTATCCTCTCCTTCAAATAGTATTCGGCCAAGTCTTAAAAAGCTTGTGCCATTTTTGATTGCTACCTCATAATCATTAGACATTCCCATTGACAAATAAGGTAGATTATATTTTTCTTTCAAGGCTTTTAATTGGCTAAAGCAATCATCGATTGTCTTGATATCTAAAGTATTAGGCGCCATTGTCATAAGCCCTACTACCTCTATTTTATCATATTTTTCTAAATTATGAAGAAATTCCTCTAAATTTTCAACATAAAGACCATGCTTAGTATCTTCCTTCGTAACATTAACCTCAACAAAGCACTTCAAAGGCGTAATTCGATAACGATTTATCTTCTCTGCTAAACGTAAATTATCTAAAGAATGCAGATAGTCAATTTTATTAATCATATCCGAAACCTTATTTGTTTGAAGAGTTCCAATAAAATGCCAAATAAGCGGATAACTGTTTAACTCCTCATATTTCTTCAAAAAGGAATCAACACGATTTTCACCAATATTATTAATTCCAACCTTCATTAATTCAATAATATCATTACTATCAACATATTTTGTCGCTGCCACAATGGTTTCATCATGAAGTAAGCTTTGAATTTCCTTAATTTTTTCAACATTTATCATACATTAAATCTAAAGAGCATAATATCGCCATCCTTGACGATATATTCCTTTCCTTCACTGCGAACACGACCATTTTCTCTAGCATGAGCCATATTTCCGCATTCCTTTAAATCATCAAAAGCCACGGTCTCAGCTCGAATAAAGCCTCTTTCAAAATCACTATGAATGATTCCTGCACATTGAGGTGCCTTCATTCCCTTTTTAAAGGTCCAAGCCTTAACCTCTTGTTCGCCAGCTGTAAAATAGGTCGCAAGCCCTAAGGTATCATAGGCTTCCTTTATTAAGGAATCAAGACCCGATTCCATCAATCCTAAATCATCTAGGAATTCCTTTTTTTCTTCCTTCGATAAGGATGCCAAATCAGCCTCCATTTGGGCACAAATTGGAATAACCTTATCATTCTTTGCATATTCCTTTAGCTTTTGATAATCTTCATTCGAATCTAAATCTAGCAAATCAGCATCACTAACATTAGCGATATATAAAATTGGCTTTTGGGATAAAAAGTTAAAATGCTTAATTATCGCAAGCTCATTTTCATCTAAATCCACATTACGAACTGGAATTTCCTCTAAAAGAGCATCTCTTAATTTTACTAAAACTTGATATTCAGCTTGGGCATTATCTTCCTTAACGCGCGCCTTTTTTTCAATCTTTGGAATCCGATTTTCAATAATCGCAAGGTCCGCTAAAATTAATTCTAAATTGATAATCGAAACATCACGAATGGCATCAACGCTTCCTTCAACATGATGAACATTTTGATCAATAAAGCAACGGACAACCTCACAAATAGCATCGGCTTCCCTAATATTGCTTAAGAATTGATTTCCTAAACCCTCGCCTTTCGATGCGCCCTTAACTAAACCGGCGATATCGACAAATTCAAAGGTTGTGGGAACAGTTCTTTTCGGATTATATAGCTCTGTTAAAAAATTTAATCTGTCATCAGGTACCTCAACAACCCCGACATTAGGGTCAATCGTCGCAAAAGGATAATTAGCCGCTAAAACCGAAGCCTTGGTAATGGCATTAAATAATGTTGATTTTCCGACATTAGGAAGACCAACAATACCAGCTTTTAAACTCATTTTAATTCCTCCAAACATACAAAATATATTTTAGCATATTTAATTTAAAAATAATAGAGGAAAAAACAATTAATCGACATCAAATACTTCAATTCCTTTTTTCTTAATATGCCTTACATTCTTTTCCTTAAAGAAAACAAAGACAACAAAGGCTAAAGTAGCGACAATCGACGCATAGTAAAATAAAGGCTTTGTTTTTCCATTAAGGGTCATAATAATTCCTAATAATATTGGCGTAACCGATTGAGCGAGCATACTTGCGACATAATAATAGCCGGTGATTTTTCCAATATTTTTTTGATTACTCATTTCCACAATCATTGGATACGAATTGACATTAATCATCGCCCATCCAATTCCACAAAGGGCAATGGCAATAATAAAGATGATGCCAAATTTAATTTGGAAAATGGCTAAAATAAAGCCAGCAATCAAGATTGACAAGCCAATCGCAACGCTTAGCTTTCTTCCAATTAAGGAAGCTAGAAAGCTCGCCGGAATAAAGGTAATAATCGATGAAACGGTCAAAATAATGACCGCAGTACCGGCTGCGCTAACACCACTTGCGGCGTCTTTTCCATGCGCTACCATTAAATCCACAAAATATGTTGACATAAAGGTTTCAACAGCATTGAAGGCCATAAACCAAAGAAAAACTGCAATGATAATAATGATGAAATTGCGACGATCGGCTTTTGAAAGCTTACCATCATCTTTTATTTCCTCTAAGGTTTCCGCTTCCTCTTCTCCCTTGAGGATTTCCTTTTCGGCCTCGGCAACTAATTTATTTTCCTTAATTTTAATTAACAAAATGATTAAAGCTAAAATCATACAGCCTGAGGAAATAATGAAAGGGAAAAGATATTGATCCTCTCTTTTGAAAACCATCGCTAAGGCTCCAGCAATAATAGCCCCAATATAGCCAACTAAATTGATAATGCCATTGGCTTTGCTTCGCAAGGGCTTAGGGGTAATATCCGGCATTAAGGAAACTGCCGGAGATCTATACATATGTGTAACCGTCAAGAGTAAAAGCATCGAGATAATGACCCCAATCAAGCTATTCATCATAAAGAAAACCGCAATGAATGGAAAAATAATCGCACTACTAATCATTCCTAAGGCAATATAGGGCATTCTTTTTCCAAAGCGCGTATTCGTCTTATCGGATAAATTACCAAAAATCGGCAATAAAAATAAAGCAAAAACATTATCAATGGCCATAATAATTCCCACAATATATAAAACCTTATTTTCATCCTCAATATTAAGGGCGTCCTTAAGCAAAGGCTTAAGCATTAATGGACAATAGGTATTGTAGACCTGCCAAAGCATCAAAATAACAAAAAAGGCAAGTCCCACAAAAAGTGTATTTTTATAATTCAACTTCACGACAAAAAAACTCCTTTTTCTTTCTATTGTATCACAAAAAAGAAAAAAGGAGAATAATCTCACTTAATTTCATCATACATACTTTTTAAAGCATTTTTTTCAAGCCGTGAAACCTGGGCTTGACTAATACCTAGCTCATTGGCAATTTCCATTTGTGTCTTATCATTAAAATAGCGATCAAAAATAATCATTTTTTCTCGTTCGTCGAGCTTTGATAACGCCTCCTTAATCATCCGCTCCTGCGACATCTTATTTTCCATTGTTTCATTATCACCAATTTGATCGATTAATTCAATGACATCAGAACCATTATCATAGATTGGTGTAAAGATGGAAACGGGATCCTGGATAGCCTCTAAGCCCATAATGACATCAATCGCTTCGCAGCCTATTTCCTTAGCAATTTCTTCGGCCGTGGGCTCGCGATGGTTGTTAGCCATAAACTCATCCTTGATGCTTATCGCTTTATAGGCAATATCCTTGAGACTCCTTGATACTCTGATGGCACCATTATCACGTAAATATCTTCTTATTTCCCCAATAATCATCGGCACGGCATAGGTCGAAAATTTAACTCCATGCGACATATCAAAATTATCGATAGCCTTGATAAGCCCAATGCATCCAACCTGGAATAAATCATCAATTGCCTCTCCTCTTGTATTAAACTTTTTTAAAACACTTAAAATTAATTTAAGATTACCATTAATCATTCGTTCGCGAGCCTTCATATCTCCTTGCTTAATTTTATCCATTAATTCTTCCATTTCGAGATATGAAATTGTTTCGAGCTTGCTTGTATCTACTCCTGTTATCTCTACCTTGTACATTATTCGCACATCCCTTCTACCTAAAGTATGAGAAGAAATGGACAAAACTATTCTTAATTAATCATATATTTATTTTTTTACCTCAAGGATGGCGTCCATTGCCTGTCGGAGCTTCCCAATAATTCTTTTTTCTAGTCGAGAGATGTAGGATTGAGAAATATTTAAAAAATCAGCCACCTCCTTTTGTGTTAAGGCCTCAATATCAAATAAGCCAAAACGCAAAGAAATTATTTCCTTTTCCCGATGATTAAGGCGACTAATGGCCTTGTACATTGCCTTAATCCGCTCATTATTGATGGCATCGTTATAAAAGGAATCATCATTTGAGCTTAAGATATCAGCTAATAATAATTCATTGCCATCACTATCAACATTTAAGGTTTCATCTAATGATACCTCAACCTTCATTTTACTGACTTTTCTTAAAAACATTAAAATCTCATTTTCAATGCACCTTGAAGCGTAGGTCGCAAGCTTAATATTTTTATCCATTTGATAGGTTTCAACACTTTTTATTAAGCCCATCGAGCCGATTGATATCAAATCATCCATCGAAGCCTTTGGGCTTTCAAATTTTTTGGCAATGTAAACAACTAACCGCATATTATGCTCAATCAGCTCATTACGAGCCTTCATCGATCCTTCTTTATATTGGATCAATAATTCCTTTTCTTTTTCTTCTCCTAAAGGCTCCGGTAGATGCTCTGTCTTATTAATATAATTACATCTTCGAACCTTAAAGAAATTAATGATAAATAAAATTAATCGATACATGCAATTCATCCCCTCATATTTGATTCAAAATCTCAACATTTAGTAAACAATCATACTCAATTTTACTGTACGCGATATAGCAATCTAATTTCTTCATTACTCCATCAACCATAATAAAGACATCCGCTAAATAAAGGCTTGTCATCCCCCTTCCCATAACCGTTTCAAAGGATACCTCCTTAACATATTTGGCATTAATTTTTTTCTTTAAAAATAAAACTGGCTTTTCATCAATTACTAAAGTATTTCCCGTATCTAAATACCCCTTTATTTTCTTGCCACATATTTCTAAATCATAATAAAAGCAGTCCGTTATTTTCTTTCTATGCAAATAATTCTTAAAATATTCCGATATCAAAATAATCAGGAACAGACATATCGTAATAATTAAATAATGGTAATTTGTATAAATGCCAAATAGTCCGACAGTTCCTCCTAATAAAAGATTTAAAAGAAAATAAACCAATCCCCCCAAAACCCATTTCCCTTGAAAGGTGATAAAGGAAAGAATAATTAATAGTGGATAACGAAAAAAGACGAATAGACGATTATTCATATATAAAAGCATATATCCATTATCTATGAGCAAACCAATCAACAATCGAAGCAATGATTTCTTCTGCTTAATTAAACGCATTGTCAAAATTGAAAAATTGTAATGAATCATCGAATTTATCGCTAAAATTGCCTCAATATAAATGACCACATTTATCTCCCCTTTATGCCCTTAAGTATAAAATCTTTTTACATAAAATAATGTCATTATTTTTTATACGCAAGCCCAAAGATTTGACATAAAAAAAGCCTAGAGCATTAGCTCTAAGCAATAGTAAGAAAAAAAGCCCAAACTTGAGCTTTTTCGTAAACTAATTCTTTTTCTTAAGCCATGAAGGAAGACCGTTTGATTTCTTTGGCGCTTCTTGCTTTGGTGTGTCAAATAATGTTGATGTTTTTTCAGGACGTCTCGTTTCTTCCGCTTGGCGCATTGAATCGAAACGTGATTCTGTCTTATTTTCAACCGTAACTGTTTTGTTATTGGATTTAGCCTCTAATCCATTTGAGGTTACAGTGTATTGACCAAAGGCACGCTTATTGAAAATATCATGAGCGATATTATCATATCCATTTTCGCGAGCCTTAAGCTCATAGCCGGTCGCAATGACAGTGACAATTAATTCATCCTCAAAATCAGCATTTACCGCAACACCATAAATGATATTTAAATCACGATTGGTTGCACTTCTAATTTCCTCTAAGGCTTCATTTGTTTCAAATAAGGTTATATTCTTTCCGGATGTAATATTAACAATTGCCGAGGTAGCTCCATCAATTGACACCTCAAGCAATTGGGAATGAATGGCCTTACGAGCCGCTTCAACAGCCCGATTTTCACCCGAAGCCATACCAATACCCATTAGGGCTGTACCTTTATTTTCAATAACGGTTCTAACATCCGCAAAGTCAACATTAATAACTCCTGGCACCGCAATAATCTCCGCAATACCTTGAACACCCTGTCTTAAGACATTATCAGCTTCTCTAAAGGCATCAAGCATTGATGTTCCAGGATCAACAATTGATAAAAGACGCTCATTAGGAATAACGATTAGGGTATCAACATAAGGCTTCAATTCCTCTAAGCCCTTGATTGCTGCGGTGGTTCTACTTGGACCCTCAAAAGCAAAAGGTTTAGTGACAATACCAATTGTAAGACAGCCTAGCTCCTTCGCAATACGGGCAATAACAGGAGCGGCACCAGTACCAGTTCCTCCACCCATTCCAGCTGTTATAAATACCATATCTGTTCCGGTCAATAATTCGCGAAGCTCATCCTCACTCTCAAGGGCAGCTGCTTTTCCCATCTCGGCTTTGGCTCCAGCTCCGAGACCTCTCGTAAGCTTACGACCAATTTGAATACGGGTTTCGGCCTTTGAAAGCTTTAAAACCTGCGCATCAGTATTGATTGCGACAAATTCAACTCCCTTAACATCATTTTCAATCATTCTATTAACAGCGTTTCCGCCGCCGCCACCAACACCTAAAACCTTAATTACGGGTTTTTGATTAAAATTATCTGTTTCTCCAAATAGCATACTAAAACCTCCACCTTAACCTTAATACTTCTCTTTTATATTTTACAATAAATATGCATCAAAGAAAAGATATTTTTAAAGATTTTTTTTATAATAATTTTGATTTTGCTTTCGAAGTTTTTAGTTTTTATTTGGCACCACTATTATTTACGATAAATTTTAATATTATAAAAATGGATAATGTGATGACTAAGCCGAAATTTGTTTCTTTTTGAAATTAAAAAAGATGATTTCTGTCTCCAAGTTTATCTTATATTTATCATAGGCTTTCCTTTTTGCTAGGGAAACCAATGCATAAACATCCATCGCTTTAGCATTACCTAAATTAACGATAAAATTGGCATGCTTAAGCGAATATGTTGCCTCGCCAATCGTATATCCTCTTAAGCCTAGACCCTCAATTATTTTCCAGGCTGGAGTTGTTTTTTCATTCTTAAAAATACTTCCACAATTAGGCATAGTAAGAGGTTGTGTTTCAGCCCTATAAAGCTTCCATTCTTTGATTTTGTTCATAAGATAGGTCCCTTTATTTCCTTTTTTTAAAGTGACTGATAGAATGGTCCATTTTTTCTGTCTGAATGTTGAATACCGATAAGAAAAATCAATTTGCGATTTTGTTATGGTTCGAACCTTACCATATTCATCCACGATTAAGGCCTTTAGAAATAATTCCTCAATTTGATGATTATAGGCTCCGGCATTCATAACGACAACACCAGCCATATTACCAGGAATACCACTTAAAAAGGCATAGTCACCATAACCCTTTTCGGCCATTTTGGTCGCAAGCTTCATCACACTATAATTGGCTGAAACCTCAATTTCATTATCTCTTTCATTAAAGGAAAGGGGCATTTTCTTTAAAGATATGACAATTCCTTTATAATAACGATCAGATGGAATAATATTCGTTCCATTTCCCAAAACTAAAAACTTTCGTTTTCGGATTTTTTTCATTATCCGAATAAAACTATTGATATTATTAGGATAGATCAAATATTTGATTTTTCCGCCAACTCTCATTGATGTTAGGTTCTTGAAGCTTTGATTCTTTTTTATTTCCCCTAAATTATTCTTCTTAATAAATCTTTTCACATTACTTATCCCCCTATAAAATTTCCCTTTTAATTCGGGCTAGTGAATTATCAATATTCATCTCTCGTTGTCGCAAAATCATATCCTCACACAAAAATGGGTTTTCTAACAAACGATTGATTTTCTTTACTAAGCTTTCTTTATTACAATCAGCCTCAAGAATCATTTCACATGCCCCTTTATCATATAAGATATTACTATTGATTTCCTGGTGATTATTTGAAACGTTTGGTGATGGAATAAAAATAACGGGCTTTCCAATGGCTAAGATTTCCGCAATTGTCGAAGCGCCACTTCTTGATATAACCAAATCTGCCTCTATCATTAAGCTTGGCAAATTATCATAATATTTTAAAACAGTTATCCCTTTAGGAAGTGAATCCGTATAAAATCGATCTCCACAAATCAAGATAATTTGATAATCATCCTTAAGCTCTAAAGCTAGCTCATTGATTCTTTTTGCCCCCTGAGATCCTCCAATAAAAAGAAGCTTTTTTTGATTTTGATATATCAAATTACTTTTTTGATACTTGATAGCTTGACCAACTGGATTACCACATAAAATACCATTATCAAAATATTTTAAGGTATATTCGAAGGATACTAAAACCTTTGAGACACGATTACCTAAGGTTTTATTGACAAGCCCAGGAATACTATTTTGTTCATGAATAAAGGTCTTTTTTCTTAATCTTATTCCCGCTAACAAAACTGGAGCACTGACAAAGCCACCAAAACCGATAATCACATCCGGATTAAGCTTTTTAATGATTTTTTTACAGTGAAAATATTCTTTTATTAATAAATAAATCGCTTTTAAATTAACAAGTATTCTTTTTCGATTAAATCCTATAACCTTCATTTTATAGAAGGTCATATAATCCCTTTGTAATGCTTCCTTGTATTCCTTGCTGGCGTCATTTCCAAAATAAAAAATTTCATGCTTTTTTGCCAAATCATCCGCCAAAACCATCGCTGGCTTGATATGTCCCATTGTCTTACCACCCGTGATAACAATCCTCACGCTTCCACCTCCAATGCTATTAGATTATTATGCAGAATGCATAAAAAAAAGAACAATGTCTAATAACATTATTCCTTATTTCTTAAATATTATTACTTATTTCCGGTTGAACCAAAGCCACCCGATCCTCTTTCGGTGTCTGAAAGCTCAGTAGCTTCTGTAAATTCAGCCTTAAGATAAGGTGTAATTACCAATTGAGCAATTCTCTCGAAGGGTTCAATCGTAATTTCTTGATTGGAATGATTGTGAAGAGCAACCATAATTTCTCCTCGGTAATCGGCATCGATAACGCCAACCTTATTTGCCGGAGCCAATCCTTTTTTACAAGCAAGTCCACTTCTTGCGTAGATTAAGCCTGCATAGCCAACGGGAATTTCAATGGATAAACCGGTTTTAATAAATTTAGTTTCATTCGGACTAAAGGTTACCGCCCCATCTAATAAAGCGTAAAGATCACAGCCCGCTGAATAGGGACTTCCGTAGGTTGGAATTTTTGCTCGTGAGTCAAGCTTTTTGATTTTTACTTGTTCTATTATCATTATGATTCCTCTTCTAATAAAATTACTTCATTAGCCTTCCTTGATTTTTTGATATCAATAACTCGTTGATTGGATGAACCTCGCCATTTCAACCTAAAATCATGAAGCTCATCCTTATATTGTCCATCAACTAAAACATCGATGTATTCAAATATTTCATTATCCTTGACATCCTCATAAAGAAAACCCGTCCAAACCCAAAGACTTTTTTGAGGATACGCTTCCTTAAATTTTTTGGCGAGCTCGGTGCTGCCCAAAATATTTTTCGGATGAAGGGGCTCCCCACCTAATATTGATAAGCCGACGATATGATTTAATGAACATAATGATAAAACCTTAGCAATGACCTCATCATTAAATTCCTTTCCCCCGGCAAAATCATGGGTTTCCTTGTTAAAGCAATTAGGACAATTGAAGGTACATCCTTGCATAAAAATGGAGACCCTGATTCCAGGGCCATTTGAAATATCCATTTTTCTTATTGTATGATAACGCATAATTATTCCTCAACGTTTTTATTATCAATATGAATTACGCGTTCCTTAATTTCTTGGGTACGTCCACGATTCCAGAAATTCGTTCCGATATATCCACAGGTACGTCGGGCAACATTTAAGGTATCATGATCCTTATTTCCACAATTTGGACAATACCATTCAAGATTATCATCTAATAAAATTTCTCCGTCATATCCACATTTTTGACAATAGTCAGATTTTGTATTTAATTCGGCATACATAATATTATCATAAATAAAGGTAATTACTTGCATGATGACATCGAGGTTATTCGTTAAATTTGGTGTTTCAATATAGGAAATAGCTCCACCAGGACTTAAAACCTGGAATTCACTTTCTAATGCAAGCTTAGTGAAGGCATCAATTTCTTCAAATACTGGAACGTGATAAGAGTTTGTAATATAATCACGATCAGTTATACCCTTAATCTTTCCAAAGCGCTCACGAAGGCATTTGGCAAATTTATAGGTTGTCGATTCAATTGGTGTACCATAAACACTGTAATCGATATCCTCAGCAGCCTTCCATTCCTTACACTTATCATTAAGCTTACGCATAACCTGCAAAGCAAATTCCTTACCGACACCGTTGTCAGTGTGCGAATGTCCGGTCATAAATTTAACACATTCATATAATCCAGCATATCCTAAAGAAATTGTTGAATAGCCGTTATGTAATAAATCATGAATGCTTTCACCCTTTTTAAGACGAGCTAAAGCTCCATGTTGCCAAAGGATTGGCGCAACATCACTTGTGACATTACTTAAACGCTTATGGCGAATTTGAAGGGCACGATGACATAATTCTAATCGCTCTTCAAAAATCTTCCAGAATAAATCCATATCACCATCCGAGGATAAAGCCACATCTGGTAAATTGATAGTGACAACGCCTTGATTAAAACGACCATAATATTTTGGCTTTCCAGCCTTGTCAACATATGGAGTCAAGAAGGAACGGCAACCCATACATGGATAGCATTGACCATCACCATTTTTGTCCACCTTAAGCTTCTTCATCATTTTTTCGGAAATATAATCAGGAACCATACGCTTAGCGGTACATTGAGCCGCTAATTCCGTTAAATAGTAATATTTTGATTCTGGGTGAATGTTATCCTCCTCCAAAACATATAAAAGCTTAGGGAAGGCTGGAGTAATATATACACCCTTTTCATTTTTCATACCCTTAATTCGTTGTCTTAAAACCTCTTCAATTAATAATGATAGCTCATACTTATATTCGGCAGTTTCACCCAAATACATGCAAACACTTAAAAAAGGTGCTTGTCCATTGGTTGTAGTCATTGAATTAATTTGATATTGGAAGGTTTGAACTCCATCCGTAATCTCTTTATCAAGGTCTTCCTTGGCATATTTTAAAGCTGTTTCTTTATCCAAGCCTCGACTCTCATATCTCTTTACATAATATTCGTAGCTTGAACGAACAAATGGAGCTAAATGCGTTAAAGTAATAGTAGCACCACCATATTGACTGCTCGCAACAGCCGTAATCAATTGGGTTGCGATGGTCATTGCGGTTAAAAAGCGGTGAGGCTTCTCAATCATAACGCCATTAATGTTTGTCCCATTTTGGAGCATATCCTCTAAATTAATTAAATCACAATTGTGGAGAGCATTTTGCGCAAAATAATCGGCGTCATGGAAATGAATAACTCCTTCATCATGTGCCTTTACAATATCTTGAGGCAATAAAAATCTTCTTGTAATATCTGTACTTGTAATACCAGCTAGATAATCTCTTTGAGTCGTTACAACTTTAGCGTTTTTATTAGAATTCTCCGTATTCCAATATTCGCTTTCCCCATCAATTAACTCCTTGATTGATAAATCGGTCGTATTACTCTTACGAACTAATTCACGGCGATAACGATAGGTAATATATAATTTGGCAAGATTATATTTACCAAGTGACATTAAACGCATTTCGATGATGTCTTGAACATCCTCAACAAGCATTCTTTTCTTTTGAAGACTTTCAATGTACTTAACGATATTCTTAATTTGAATATCTGATACCTTGTCCTCATCATTTGTCATTTCATTGTTAGCCTTTTGAATCGCTAATTTAATTTTGTCTGGGGAATAATCTACAACGTGCCCATCTCTTTTAATTATCTTCATGTTTCCTCTACTCCTCTTCTTGAAATACGCACTTATTATAACACAAGAAAACAAAATGTACTGTTGCAGTTGCAACATTTTTAAAAAATGATATAATGAAAATGAAGGAGGTCATTTTCATGAAAAATCTATTTGAAAATATCAAAATCGAGGAAAAAGAGGACATATTGAGGAGTCTAGAAGCAATTTCGTTATATTTTAAAAAGGACGAAAATATTTACAAAAAGATTAATAAATATAATCAAATTGTTTTAATCGACAAAGGCTATTTGCGGCTCTATAAAACCGACTACGACGGCAAAAGATCACTCGTTGGGGAATACGATGAAAGCAATCCCTTCAATACGATGATTTTGTCTTTTTCCAACAATGACTATGAAATGATTGCCCAAGAGGAAACTAAGATAACCATCATTGATTACGCTACAATCAAGCACTTCAAGGGCAAGAATTTACCATTCTATTACACAACTTTCTTTATCAACTTCATCGATTTATTTACTGAAATTACAAACTTACTAAATGAAAGGATTGATATTATTACCAAAACGACCATCCGAGAAAAAATTTTACAATATTTTAAAATCCTTTCCAGAAAGCAGGGAACCAAAAATATCTATCTTCCTTTTTCAATCACCGAGCTTGCGGATTATCTCGCCAGCAATCGTTCAGCGGTCTCGCGTGAGCTCAAGGTTTTAAAAGACGAAAAATTAATCCTGATGAAAAATCGAAAGATTACCCTTTTGTTAGAAAATCAATAACATCATTATATACTAAATCACGATTATCTTCATTTAAGATTTCATGGCGCATTTTTGGATAGGCAATATCTCTAATATTCTTAAATCCCGCTTTTTTTAGAATCAACAAGCTTTTCTTTGAACCCTTTTCATATCCTGTACAAGGATCATCCTCGCCTCGCAAGGTGAGGATTTTTAATTCCTGATTAACATTTCGATACTTCTTAGGCTTTCGAATATCAATGACTAAATGAAACAAATCCAAAAAGCCTTGGGTTTTGAAGCCCTTGCCACAGAGAGGGTCCTCAATATATTTATTAACATTCTCTTCGTTATGGCTTAGCCAATCAACGCTTGTTTTGGGATTTTTGATATCTTTATTGAAGACTCCTACCGCCATCTTTTCTAATAAGGGTGAAAAATGATGCTTACCCTTGAACAAAGCAATTATTTTGCCTAAAATTAAGCCTAATCTCGACATTGCCTTCGGATAAGGATATCCCGATAAAATCACCCTCTCATAGTCGCTAGATTTCGTTTGGAGAAGCTTTCTTGTAATAATCGTTCCCATTGAATGCGCAAAAATAATAACGCCATTAGCCTTAAATTCCCGCTTGATATATTCGGTAATAATCATTTGATCGGACACTAATAAATCATTTCCTAATCGATCGGCAAAATAGCCTAATTCTAAACAATCCTTGCCGTGACCACGCATATCTGAGGATATAACCGTATATCCCGCTTCATTTAATTTTTCAATGAAATCCTCATAACGCTCTTGATGCTCCTCCATTCCATGAATTAGCTGAATAAAGCCTTTAGGGTTGGTTACCTCAAAAAGATGAATTGTTAATTTATAGCCATCACTACCATTTAAAAATATTTCTCTCATAACTTTTATCTCCTTAAAATAATGGCTCTCTAATTAAAGAGAGCCTAATTTGTTATAATTCTTTTGTCTCATCAAAGCTATATTCTTTAATTTTTGTTTCATTGCCAATTGTCACAAAGGCACCATTTGAAGCCATTTTTTCAAATAAAGCACTTACTTTATTAACATCCTTAATGGTTGTATGAATCATTTCCTTCTTTAATTGCTCGCGCATTTCCTTCGTGATTCCTAGCAAATAATAGTAATCCTCACTTGATATCATTGATGCAATGCTTGCCGGCTGATCAAAGCCACCAATAGCACCAATTAGATAAGAAATGAATTCAGGTTTTTCACACTTGAAATTAGCCAAATAGGAGGCCGCATTGGCAAATACTTGATAGGTATTAACAACATTTGGATCACGATATGAGCTTAACACAAATTCATTAGTTGATGTCTTTGCGGACGCATTACATCCGTAGGCCCCACCCTTAACACGAACCTCTGGCCATAAGTAATCATAACGAAGAATATGCGAGGCAATCATTAAAGGTCCATTAACCGTCATCGCTAAATCCGATAAATTAATCACACAAGCATTGTAATTAACCTCGCTCGGAATAACAATTGCCTGTTTGCTGGCTTGATTTATTGAAACCTCGAGACAATTTGCATATTCATCTTTATTTAGATTTAATAAAGCAAATTGTTCCTCTAAGGCCTTAACAGTCTCCCTATCTCCCGCAAAGGATACAATTCTGTTATCCATCCTAAATATTTTTTGGGAAACCTTCGTCATCAAGCTACACGTATTATCCATATCATTTAGCATATCCTCAAAGATTTTTAGCATTTTAACATTAGATACCATTGCCTTTAGCGCTCCCGCCTTCGAGGTTTGGCTAGAAGCCTCAGTAATAGCTATAGCTGTACCATTGCCAATAATTTGATTACGAGCAGTAATCTTTAACTGAGTAAGAATTAATGAAATCTTCTCTTTTTCATATTTTGTATGCATAAGGATTTCATTTAATATTTCACTAATCTTTGAAACATTTTCACTCAAGGCCGAAACGGATAAGGCCATTTTTGCCACAATTTCTTCCTTGCCCTTTCCTTCAAGAATCAATCTTAGGTCAACCTTACCTAAATAGGTATCAACGTAATTTTTGATTTCCTGAGCACTATATTTTTCGGTATCTAGTTGTCCTAAAACGGTTGCTAAAACCACGGCATATGGAAGCTCTTCTTTCGTTAACGCTTTTAAATCAAAATAGCTTGACAAATAGCCAATGCCATTCGTATTCTCATAATAATAAATCTTATTTCCATCAATAACACTATCAAGTGAATTAACTTTTGAGCTGATATCCGCCATTTTTAGGCTTGGTAATGTCGCAAGCTCCTCCTTGGTGTCATGCTTTGATTGATAGGCAATTAGCTCCTTTGTTTTTAAAACACAGGCTTCAATTTCTTCCTTGGTCATTTTTTTCTTAAGCTCAAGCATTTGCTTTTTCATCAAAGCTTCCTTCTTCGAAGCTAAAGTATTTGAAGGCGTTAAAACATACTGGACATAATGCTTACTTCTTAAGATAACATTGCGCAAGAGCTTCTCAAAATAGCCATCTGCTAGATGCTTTTTGAAATAAGCAAAATGGCTCGAGCATTCTAAGGCTTGTTTATAATCCGTACCATAAATAAAGGCTTGGACAATAGAAAAGCATGGGATTAATCCCTTTGGCATTCTTCCGCTATCCATTTCCTTTCTTTGAAATTCAAAGCTATTGATGGTTGCGAGTAAGAGCTTTTGGTCAATTCCCTCATCGATAATTTCCCTAACGGACTTCATAAAGACATCATAGAAATTCTTTTTTTGATCCTTATTGGTTTTTTGAAGATAAATCGCATAGGAAGGTAAAATACAATCATCATCAATCGATGATGAAATATCTTCTCCGAGCTTAGCCGCAAGTAATTTCTTCTTTAATGGTGAATCATTGGTTGCCATCAAGGCTTGGTCTAAAATCGCAAAGGCCAATTGCTTTCTTGTGTCATTAAACTCTGGAAGCGCAAAAGCCAAGGACATATAGGTATTATTTTCTAGAGACTCTTGTTTACCAATGGCATATTCGCCCTTAGCATTGCGATTTTTAAGAGCCTTCGGAATTTCAATTTTGGTGGCTTTTCCTTGTTTAGGAAATTTTGATAAATATTCACTATCAATCATTTTTAGTTTATCCAAAATGTTCATTTTTCCATACAAATAAAGAACACCATTTTCTGGATGATAATGATTCTTATAGAATTCCTTATAATATTCATAGGTTAAATTAGGAATACAATCGGGTTCTCCTCCCGAATTACAAGCATAGCCAGTTCCTTCATAAAGAGCTTCATTTGTTCTTTGCGCTAAAATACGATTGACATTTGACATTGCACCCTTCATCTCGTTATAAACAACGCCCTTAATTGATGGCACATCATTACAATCCTTCATTTCTAAATGCCATCCCTCTTGAAGAAATGGCTTTTCATCAATGATTGATAATGGGGCAAAAACGGCGTCAAGATAACAGCTCATTAGATTATCAAAATCCTTGTTGTTTTGACTTGCGACCGGATAAACCGTAAAATCGCTCGCGGTCATCGCATTCAAAAAGCTAGCCATTGAGCCCTTTAACAAATTAACAAAAGGCTCCTTTAAAGGATATTTTTGAGATCCGCACAATAATGAGTGTTCAATTATGTGAGCTATTCCTGTTGAATCCTCAGGGAGAGTTCGAAAACCAGCCGCAAAGCATTTATTCGTGTCATTATTTTTTAGATATACTAAAGTTCCATCGCTATAATGATGCTTAAAAACAAATAATGTTGAATCATATTCCTTCAAGGCTTTTTTTTCAACTAATTCAAATCCATAATATACTTCATTTAATCGCATAAATCTTTTCCTTTCGACATATATATAACCAATTATAACACAAAAAAAGACTTATGGGTAAACTTTATTATTGCAATTTGGTAATATTTTATTTAATTGAAAGCAATATTCCAATTTCAAGGGATGTTAATAAAAGACTACTTCCTCCATATGACAAGAAGGGTAAAGTAATTCCTGTTACTGGCAAGAGTCCAATAACTACACCAATATTTATAAAAAACTGAACAAATAACAATCCAACAATGCCCAGGGCTAAAAGACACCCAAAGGAATCACGAGCCTTCATCGAAATCTTAATTCCGTTATAAAAGATGGTAAAGAATAAAGCAAAAATAAATAAAACGCCAATGAATCCAAGCTCCTCCGCGATAATGGCGAAAATAAAGTCCGTTTGCGGCTCGGGAAGATAATAAAATTTTTGCCGACTTTTAAACAGACCTAAACCAAATAAACCGCCAGGAGAGAGGGCATACAAGGATTGAATGGTTTGGAAGCCACTACCTAAGGGATCACTCCAGGGATCAAGATAGGCAGTAATCCTCTGGATACGATAGGGAGCGATGATTATTAAAACAATGGCCCCAATCAATAAGCTACCCCCTAATAAAAATAAATATTTATTTTTTATTCCGCCAACGAAAAGCAAAAAAACCATTCCTAATAATAAAACAAGGCCTGTACCTAAGTCAGGCTCAAGCATTATTAACCCAAAGGTTATCCCAATCAAAAAAACAATCAGTATAAGATTTTTAAAATCACTAATATCATTTCTACTAATAAATTTCGCTACAATAATTAGAATTCCTAATTTCATAAACTCCGCCGGTTGAATAGAAAAGCTCCCAAAGCCAATCCAGCTGCGGGCTCCTCCTCTTACGACTCCGATTCCCGGAATCAAGACAATGACTAATAAAATGAAAAAGGAAAAAAAGATAATTGATGCATATTTCTCATAATAATGATAATCAATTTTTGGTAAAAAGATTATTATCAAAATTCCGATTATTCCAAAAATTCCTTGTCTAACTAAATAATAATACTCATCATTAAGCCGATAGGATGCCCATATTTGCGAGGCGCTATAAACCATGATAACGCCAATTATTATTAATATAATTGATGAGGCTAAGATTCGATTACGCAAACAAATCACCTATCAATATATATGAAAAATGAAGGCTTAAAATGACAAAAAAAGGTCTATAAAAATACTACATTCACAGGTATACTTATGCAGCTTTATTTTAAAAACATTGCCATAGCTAAGGGTAGATATAAATAATCGCTTGTGTCCTGTAAATCACCCTTTGTTAAAACAATTGGCTTATTTATTCTATCTTTATATTTTTTAATGAACATATCGAGTGAAGGATGATAATTTGCTTTTCCACTTTTAACCTCGATAGGTGTTACCTTATCACGTTGTTTAATTAAGAAATCTACTTCGTATTTTTTCTTTTTTTCATTTTCTTCTAAAGTGATTTCATAAAATCGCAAATCATGATCATTTGATAATAACATTTGTGACACTAGGTTTTCGACCATCATTCCTTTATTTATAGCTAATTTACCTAAAATAAAGGATTTATATAATTCACTTTCCAAATACTTTTCTCCAGTGGCTAGGGTTAATAATAAACCTGTATCTGCCATATAACATTTTATTTTATTAAACTGCAATGAAAATCCATCAAAAATAGTAGGTTCATCTAATCCATAACAAATTTTACCGACCATCGAATCATTAATCCAATTTATTGCATTCTTATAACAAGAGAATCTGTCGCCCTCATCTAATGCCGAAAACTTAATCTTTTTATCATGATGTGATAAATTAGCCGGAATAGCATTAAAAATAGCTGTTGCCTCCGCAACATAATTTTCAGCATATTTAGCTATATCCTCTCTATATAATTTTATAATTAAGCGTTTTGTTCTTTCAACTGAATCAAAATTTTTAGTTTGAATATAGCTCAAAACTGATTGCGGCATTCCTCCTACTATCATGTAAGTGCGCAATCTTTCATTACATATCTTAAGTAAATTACCTAATGGTTTCTTTTTTTCAAAGGAATCCTTTAAAAAATTAAAAGTAACATTGTCTCCTATTGCCGCTAAAAATTCCTCAAAATCCAATGGATTTAAAATCATTTCCTCCTCTTCAGACGGGATTACAATATCCTTAGAATTTATCTTAATACTTATTAATGATCCTGTCTCAATAAAGTCATATCTTCCATCTGCGACTAAATGCTTGACTAATTCTCTTGCTTTAGGATATTTCTGGACCTCATCAAAAATCAAAACACTTTCTCGATAATATAAAGGAGTAGAATATAATATGGATAATTGATTAAATAATTCATCTAGCATATACTTATTTCCATATTTATTAAATGCTTTTAATGTGCCAGGAATAGGCTCAGAAAAATCAATTAAAATATATGATTTATATTCATTTTTTGCAAATTCCTCGGCTAAATAGCTCTTTCCAACACGCCTAGCACCCTTGATTAAAATTGCTTTTGAATCATTAGAAGCATTTTTCCATTCTAACAGCTTTGAATATGCCTTTCTATTAAGCTTCATTTTATCACTTCTTTCACAAATATTTTAACATTATTATCATCCTATTTCAACAAAAATTCGAACATAAAATATTGCCGAAAACTACAAAAATTCGAACATAAAATATTTGTGATTAACAAGTGAAAAGATGTTTTCAAAATAAATCTATCAAATATGAAAAGCAAAGCTTAAAAAAAAGGATTATATAATCCTCTAGATTAAAATAATCCTCTTAAAATGCTTTATCACCAAATTTAGCTTGGAATTCAATTAAGAAATCACCTAATCGGTCTTCCTTAATTGCTTCCCTGATGTTATGCATCAAATTCTTTAAAAAATAAAGATTATGATAAGTAATCAAACGAGCACCTAAAATCTCATCCTCGCGAATCAAATGCCTTAAATAGCTTCTTGTATAATTTTTACAGGTATAGCAATCACATTCATGATCTAATGGTGAAAAATCGCGTTCAAATTCCTTATTTTTAATAATCAATCTTCCTTCACTTGTCATAGCCGCGCCGTGACGAGCAATTCTCGTTGGGAGGACACAATCGAACATATCAATTCCGCGCATTGCACCATTAATTAAATCAAGAGGAGCGCCCACGCCCATTAAATAACGAGGCTTATCGAAAGGCATCGCATCCTTCAAATAATCAAGTGATTTATACATTTCTTCCTTCGATTCACCAACCGATAGTCCCCCAATTGAAAAACCAGGGAAAGGCAATTTAGAAAGCTCATCAATACAATACTGACGTAAATCGTTGTAAGGTCCTCCTTGGATAATACCAAATAAGGCTTGGTCAGTTTGATGAGCCTCTAGTCCTCTTTTCGCCCAACGAACTGTTCTTTCCACGGATTTTTTCATATAATCGTAATTAGAATTAAAGGGCGGACATTCATCAAAGCTCATCATAATATCCGCTCCAAGATTTTCTTGAATCTTGATTGATTTTTCTGGCGACAAAAAGAGCTTTTCTCCACTTTTATGATGACGGAAGGTTACACCATCTTCGGTGATTTTTCGAATGTTGCTTAAGGAAAAGACCTGATAGCCACCGCTATCGGTAAGTAAAGAGCCATTCCACCTCATAAAGCCCCTGATACCACCATGGTCCTTGATGAGCTCATCATTCGCTAGCCATAGATGATAGGTATTACCTAAAATAAGGCCATCACTAACCTCCATTATTTCCTCTGGTGTCAAGGTTTTAACAGTAGCCTTGGTTCCAACTGGCATAAAAATCGGGGTTTCGTAATCGCCATGAGGGGTGTGTAAAATACCATAACGAGCCCCTGTTTGTTTACAAATGTGCTTTAATTCAAACGAAATCATAAAAAATACTCCTAACTAATAAACATCGAATCACCAAAGCTAAAGAAACGATAATGATGATCAATAGCCTCCTTATAGGCCCGCATAATATTATCCTTTCCCGCTAAGGCTGAAACTAACATAATCAATGTTGATTTTGGCAAATGGAAATTAGTGATTAAAGCATCAATTGCCTTAAATTCATATCCTGGATAAATAAAAATATCGGTCCAGCCACTTTTTTCCGTAAAGCCATTATCATAAGCCGACTCTAAGGTTCTTAAGGAAGTTGTCCCAACGCTAATAATACGTCGCTTCTCAAGCTTGGCTTTATTTAAAATATCCGCAGTTTCCTGTGATACCGCATAATATTCACTATGCATATGATGCTTTGTAACATCCGATACCGAAACCGGTCTAAAGGTTCCTAGTCCCACATGCAAGGTGACAAAGGTAACGATGACACCCTTGGCCTTGATTTTTTCTAAAAGCTCCGTCGTGAAATGAAGACCAGCCGTTGGAGCGGCGGCACTACCCTCATTTTTTGCATAAACTGTTTGATAGCGTCCTTGGTCCTCCAGATGCTCATGAATATATGGTGGTAATGGCATTTCCCCTAATTTATCTAATATTTCATAAAAAATACCGTCGTATTCCATTCTAAAAAGCATTCTTCCTTCATCATATTGTTCAATACAATGAGCTTTTAACAAGCCATTTCCAAAGGAAACAACAGTTCCCAAATGAACGCGGCGAGCTGGTCTTACTAAAGCCTCCCAATTGTCACCATCATTCTTTAACAACAAAAGCTCAATATGGGCCTTCGTATCCTCCTTTTCGCCAAAAAGACGAGCCGGAATAACCTTAGTATCATTTAAAACAAGAACATCGCCCTCATGCAAATAATCAATAATATTCGAAAAACGATCGTGCGAAATCGTTCCTGTTTCTTTATTAAGTAATAATAATTTTGAAGAGCTTCGATCCTTTAAAGGTGTTTGGGCAATAAGCTCTTCTGGTAATTCATAATCAAAATCATCTGTTTTCATCAGTCAATAAACCCTTCATAATACTTATATTTCAAATGCTTGTAGGCCTTTTCTGTCGCAATTCTTCCGCGAGGAGTTCGTTGAATAAAGCCTTCCTTCAATAAAAACGGCTCACAAACATCCTCAATCGTCGTGGCTTCCTCACTAATAGAAGCCGCAAGGGCATCGAGGCCAACGGGTCCGCCCTTGAAATTTTCAATCAAGCCCTTTAAATATCGATAATCAATATAGTCTAATCCCAATTTATCAATATTGAGCTTTTGTAAAGCTTTATCGGTAATATCCTCATCAATACTACCATCGCCTAAGACCTGGGCAAAATCGCGAATCCTTCGGAAAAGTCGATTGGCAATACGCGGAGTACCGCGACTTCTTGAGGCCAATTCTAAAGCCGCTTTTTCCGAAATAGGAACATTATAAACCTTAGAGGTTCGTTTAATTATATTTAATAAATCCTCATTCGAATAATATTCTAATCTTTCGACAACGCCAAAACGATCACGTAAAGGCGAAGATATATCACCGAATCTTGTCGTAGCGCCAACTAAAGTAAAAGGTGGTAGATCAACTCTTATGGATTTCGCGCTTGAATCCTTTCCGACAACAATATCCAAAACAAAATCCTCCATTGCCGGATATAAAATCTCTTCAACAAACCGAGGAAGACGGTGAATTTCATCGATGAATAAAACATCTCCCGGCTCAAGTGAGCTTAAAATAGCGGCTAAATCACCACTTCGTTCGATGGATGGACCACTCGTAACCCTTAAATTAGTTCCCATTTCGTTGGCAATAATCTGCGCCAAGGTTGTTTTTCCTAATCCTGGAGGCCCGTATAATAAAATATGGTCGACAGTTTCCTTTCGTAATTTGGCGGCACTTAAATAAATGCCAAGGGTTTCCTTCGCATCATTTTGTCCAATATAATCCTTTAAATATTGAGGACGAAGGTTTACCTCTTGATCCTCATCTTCAATTGCTTCTGCCGAAATGATTCGTTTTTCCATTCTATCACCTTACTTCTCCTTAAATATTATACTACAACAAATGTCATATTACTAGCAAAAAGAGCTAGAAGCTAGCTCTTTCATCAATTAATGTAACTTGGCACCACAGGAAGTACAATATTCCGCATCGGAAGTATTTGTAGCATTACAGCTTGGACAAATATTTTTACCAGTTATGTTGTGACCACATTTTTTACAAAAGGTATCACGCGGATCAATTTTTTCACCACAATTTGGACATTTCGTAATATCATTACTGAAGCCAAGATTTTCTTCCTTAATACTTCCATGGGTCGCATGAAGTGATTTTCCTAAAATAAAGAAATATAAAGCCAACACGAAGCCAAATAAGCATAAAAGGATACCAATAACCGAACCTATGCATGTAAGAATCGCTAAAGGTAAATCAAAATTTTTGAATCCAAAAACATCTAAATAAACTAGTCCAACAATTCCACCGATGGCAATAAGCATTACAAAAAAGCTTAAAAACTTTAATCCTGCTCTTCCTTTTTCAATCTTATTCAAATTTTATTCTCCTTTCTTAATCGAAATAAATAAATAAAATGATTAAAGCAATTAAAATAATGATACCTAAAATACTGACAGCCGCAACCTTTAAACCGCTAACCGGAACTCCGGTCGCAATTTTTCCATTTTGGCCGTTTACTAATATTCTTCGGAACTTTTTCTTAAAAGTAAATTCAAATACATAAACAGGAGCTAGACGATATGTATATAATTCATTAAAGAAATTTACTTTCATATTAAAGGAATCTACATATGTATAATCATAGCCTGATAGGATAACATTTTTAATATCTGTTTCCATATATTGATGAGATCTTGTATAGGCATTTTCTAAGTCATCATCATAATGCTCAACGGAGTAGCCTCGTAAGAAATCTTCATCAAAGGTAAAGCTTTGACTTAAATCATAAGGTAAAAGATTAAGCAAATCGTTGCGATTAATTTTACTGCTTGATTCCTCAATAAAATCGCGATGATTCATCTTTTTATTACCACTAATATTAAAGGATTTACGTTCAGTCACGGTTTTTCCTTTACTATTCGTCTTTGTTACAACCTTAGTTAACGTTCCCCGATAATTTGTATCAGAATCGGCATCAAAAATAAACAAAGGAACATAAATACCTCTAATCTTGTCAACTGGCGGCATTTTTTTAAAAGCGCGTGGGGCAAAGAATTTTTTTCTAACCCCTTTGATATACGCTTCCTTTATTTTTTCATAATCAAGCATAAACGGTAAAACCGCATCGGGCTGATATCCGGCAATTTGTTCTTTCTCTAAAACATAATCACAACCACAATAAGGGCAGGTTTGCGTTAAATCAAGCTTATCGAGCATAACCTGAGCGCCACAGGAGCTACATTTAACAAATTTCTTTTCGGTTATCCATTTATCATAATCGCCAACCTTAGTGCGCATTTCCCAAGCATGCTTTTTGACATTTTGCGATTTTTCAAAGCCAAATGTACTCTGACAGCTTGCACATTTTAAGGCTTGAGTTTCGGGATCAAACACCAAATTTGATCCGCAGTTAGCACACTTTTCATTGGTGCTTTTTTTTCTTACAATTTCATCCATTAAAACTTTTCACCACATTCAGGGCAGAACTTAGCATTAGCCTTAACCTTTGATCCGCAATTAGTACAGAACTTCGTTGTATCCTCTGGTTGTTTTTCACCACATTCAGAACAGAACTTAGCGTTAGCCTTCAAGGATGCTCCACATTTAACACAAACGCGACCGCCCTCTTCCTTAGGTTCTTCTTTCTTTGTTTCTCTTGGTGTATCTTGGGCACCAGCTAAGGAATCCGCAAATAATTTACCAATTCCAGTTCCAGCCCCTAAGCCAACGCCAAGGCCAGCTAAATTACCACCACTAGTATTCTTGGCCGCATCACGCATTGCATCAGCCGCAGCCATTTGTGTATATGTACCCATCTTGTCTGAGAAAACACCAAGCTTTGTGCGCTCGTCTAAAGCTTTTTCAACTTCCTCTGGAAGACTAATATTTTCAATAATAATTGAACAAAGCTTAAGTCCTAGCTTTTCAAATTCTTCTTGTCCGGTTGTAAGGATTGTTTCTGAGAATTCACGATAGCTAGCGGCTAAATCAAGAGCACTAATCTTGCTTTCGGCAACGGCATCACTAAAGCATTGAATAACATAAGGCTTAACATGCTCAATAACATCATCAGCTTTATAAATTGGGTTTGTTCCAAAAACCTCTTCCATAAATCTCTTCGCATTATCTACCTTAAAGCTATATACACCGAAGGCACGAAGACGAACATTTCCAAAATCAGCATCACGCATCATAATTGGGTTAGCTGTACCCCATTTTAATCCTGTCATTTGTTTTGTGTTTACATAATAAATCTCGGTTTGATTGGTAATTTCAAAAGCTGTTGGTAAAGATAAAAGCTTCGTTAATAAAGGAATGTTTTCTGTTGATAGCTTATATGTTCCTGGCGCAAAAACATCGCAAATTTGACCCTTATGAACAAATAAAGCAACCTGAGATGGACGTACAACGAGGGTACTGCTATTCATAATAACCTCGCGTTCCTTTAATTCAAAGCGATAAACAATTGTATCTTTAGTACTGTCTTCCCATTCAATTACTGATAGGGCTTGACTCTTTAAAAACTTAAATAATCCCATTATTATTTCCTCCTCATTCATACAATGAACTTTGATAATATTATATATAATAATTTGTTTATTGTCAAATATTGTGAGGACTTTTTCAACCGTAGGTATAAAAAAAATAACCACCAAAAGTGATTATTTTAGCATCATTTTTAAAGCTTGTTTAATTAAGCCATCTAAATTTAATTCTTTGTCTAATTTTGGAAGGACCTTTGAAACCTCTTGTCGTTTATAGCCAAGGGCAAGTAACGCCTCCTCAACATTTTGTAAATCCTGATTAGGCACAATCTCATCACCAAAGGTAATTTTACCCTTTAGATCCAAAATAATTTGTTGGCTCGCCTTTTGCCCAATGCCTGGAAATTTCATCAAATAGCTTGAGTTGCCATTTTCAATTGCATTTTTGATATCATTTACACTTCCCGATGCAATAATACTTAAAGCACTCTTCGGTCCAATTCCTTTAACACTAATGAGATTAATAAATAATTCCTTCTCATCCTTCGTCTTAAAGCCATATAAATCTAAGACATCCTCTCTAACATGTTGATAAAGAAAGATCTTCATTTCCTCGTTTTGCTTAAAGCCAAAGGGATTAGCCACTAAAAGTGAGTATCCGATTCCTGATACCTCAAGAGTAATACTAGAAGGCGTAATCTCAGTAATAGTTCCTTTCATATATGAATACATAAATTTCACCACCATCAAGTATATTGTACTTTTTCTTTTTCCATTTAGCAATTAAATTTTACGGATTTTTGGATTTCGATAAGGATTATTTCGCTCCTTTGGCTTATTTGGCTTGCTATTAGAAGGAATTGTTTCTTCATTAGTTCTAATCTCTTCTATTATCTCCTCTTCCTTTTTTTCCTTAATAAACTCATCCTTGGTAAGCTCTTTCGCCTTCGGATAATATTCCTCAACAAAGGGCTCTGTTTCTTCAAGAGCTTCAATTACTTGATTAGATATTACTGGTATCTTTAGCTTTGTGCCGGGCTTTAGGTTAGAAAAATCGGTAATATGCCTGTTTTCACTAATCAATTCATTTCGCAAAATTCCGTAATGATCTAATATTTTATGGATATTCTCTCCTGACCTCACAATATGAATTAACACTATTTCACCTCGTTTTATTATATGCAAGAAAATCGCTTATTTTATGCTTTACCAGAAAAAAACCATATTCTTTTATATAAAAATAATGTATAATATTTATGTCGAAAAGAAGGTGAAAATCATGAGCATCGAAAATTCCAAAAAATATGAAGAGATTATCAAAAACAAAACCCTCAAGGCTAATGAAGAATTTCATAATTTAAGTGAAGAAAAGAAAAATGATTTCACCATCCGTCAAAAGCAATTCGAAACGGAAACCCAAGAATATTCGAAAAGCTTAGACAATATCATTGCCCTTAACGATGAGGATTATCAAAACAAATCAAGGGCTTTAGATAATGATTTGGTTATAATGAAAAAAAGACATGAGCAATATACAAATGACCTTATCGAAAGTAACGATCATAAAAATAAAGAATATCGTGATAAAATCAAGGAAATAAATAACAATTATGAAAATATCGTTAATAAATATCTTGCCTATTATGAGGATAATAAAAAGAGACTTCTTGATAATGAAAATAAAATTAAAGCCAATCAAAAGCTCAGTGTGTTAAATACCATTAGTGATAATGAAGACAACATCAAGCAAAAGCTTAATCTTATTGAAATGTCAAAAAGCCATTATCAAAGTGAGATTAAAAACAACAAGGACCTTCTTCTTTCGATTGCGACAAAAACAAATGATACTGTTAAAAAGATTCAGAAAAGCTACATCCAAAAGGAAGAGAATCTTAAGCGCGAACACGAATATAACATCTACAAATACAATGAAAAAATTAAGGATATTCAAGTCAAAACCAATGATGAGCAGCGTCCATATTTAGTTGATTTCAAGGAAGAATTTGAAAAATGTGACCGTGATATGCTTGAGGTAAGAAACAAATATCTTCTTGATATAAAAAATCTTGATAATGACTATATCACTAAAATCAATCTTTTAAAGGATAAAATCTCTTTTTTAAGAAATGAATTAAAAAAAGGCAAAAGCAAAGACAATCAAGAAAAGTATAAAAAGCTATCAAAAGAACTCAAAGAAATCAAAAAAGAAGCCCGTTCTAAGCAAATTGAAATTGAAAAAGCCTATAATGCTCAGGTTTATCATCTTCATTTAGCCCAAAAGGAAGCCGAAATCAAAAAGAATCTTCGCGTCAATAAAATCAAAGCCGATAATGATTTTGATATAATGATTATTCAGGATAGCATTAAGTATCAAAACTTAATTCACGATTGTAACAAAAGGATTTTAAAAATCGATGAGAAGCTTGAAATTGCCAATGCCGAAATTGAACTAGAGCATAGTGAAATTGCCAAAATCAAAAATGACAATATTGCTACCTCTAATGAATCAGCTTTCCACAATGACTATGAAAAGAAGATTCTTCTTCTTAAAACAATCAATCAAAACCTAAAGGAAAATGAAGAAACCAAAAAGCATATCGAGCTTTACAAAAATGAAATTAATATGCAGCGCAATGAATCAATTATGAATTTAGCAATTGAGCATTCTCATCTTGAGCAGGAATATAATGTCGCTAAGGTAAATAATTTAATCAAAAGAAACAATTTATTATTTGAAAAAAATAAAGAAATCTGTAATATTCGCTTCAATATTTTTGAAGTTAATACCGAAACTAAGCGCAAAATTAACCTTGAGAATAAAAATTTAAGCAACAATGAGGTTCTTCACAAGAAGCGACTTCACGAAATTAAATCGCAATATCAAACAACACTTAACCGCTTAGAATATGCCGCATCACAAAAAGCCTTCCGCTTTGAAAATAATAAAAAAATCGCCCAAATTGAATTTGAAGCCTTTGTCTCTTCCATCAAATCATTAAATGGACTTCTTCATTTAATCAGTAATGACCTTGATGAGACGATTTATCCTAATTATCAAACCTTTGGTATTGAGAAAGTGTCAAAAATGATGATCAAATCAACTAAAGAAAGACATCAATTGATTAAATCCTACTTAAAGCTTATTGAAAACAGTTTAAATAAAAAAATTGATGAAATAGCTAGCTTTAAATTTAATACCCTTACAACAGAAAATAAAGAAAGTCGCGATGATTTTGTGATGAAAGCCAACGAACAAATTGAACAAAATCACAAAGAAATAGCTAAAATCAAAACAGAAATTTTAGAAAATGAATCGCAAATTGCCTATTTAGAAATGGATAATTCCTCTTTAAAGGGACGAATCGATTTCTTAATCAAGCAGGTTAAAATCACCAAAAAGGATACCGAATATCAAAACGAAAGATTAATCAATCGTTATTTAAGTGAAATAAGTGAATTAAGAAAAAGCATCATTGCGAATAAAAATGAAAGCAATAATTTAAAGCTATCGAATATTCAAACTCACAACCGCTTAAGCTACCTTGAAAGAAACATTAAAAATCAAGAAATATTGATAAATAAGCGAGAAAAAACTTATCAAAAAACGATTCAAAGACTTGAAAAGGAAAAAATTAGTGAGGCAAAAATTTACTACGATACGATCAATCATATTGGAATCATCAATAAACAATTTCTTTCGAACTATCAATCGATTGAAAATAAAATGCAGCACTACTTTGAGGTAACAGAAAATCCGAAGAAAAATGAGATATCCTCAATTATTCTCAAGGAAACCAAGGCAACCGATCAATTAACGCAAAAAATTGAATCATTATTAGGAATTCTATTTAGAAATATCATTTCCGAACAAAAGGATTTGATTAATAAAAATAAAGTTCGTCTTCTTGGTCTTAAAACTAAAGCTCGAGAAATAAAAATAAGACGAACCAAAGAAGAAAATAAGCGTTATCTATTACAAATCAAAAATGCCCAAAAAATGAAGGACAAAGCCTTTAAAGAAAAAAAGATTTTTGTTAATGAAAATCTTCATAAGCTTCTATTGCTTGAGGATTCAACTAACCGTAAAATCATTGGCAACCTATCAGAAATCAAAACCTTTGATTTAAATTATCGAAATAAATACAAAGCCCTACGCGAAAATACCTTAGATATTCGCAAATATCTTGTTCTTGATGGAAAAGCAAATGAAATCAAGGACCAAGAGCATATAATTGAAATTAATAATAAATTTGAAATTGACAAAGCCCAAATCGAAGATACTTTGTATTCCTTCTCCCAGTTAAACGAAAAGGAAATCAACCTTTACAATGAAAAATACGCAACGAGCATCAATCAAGCTAACCTTGAAAGAAATAAAGAAATTGAAAAATTAAACAAAGAAAAAAAGGAGCTTCTAGAAACCATTGCGACTCACGAGAAAAACTACGCTTCATCTCAGGATGAGATTAAGCTTGAAAAAATCCAATTCCACGATGATTTAAAAAGCGCTAAACAATCCTCGACCATCATCATATCTCGTCGAAGCTTTATCATCAATAATTTACTCATTAATTTCAAAGCCCGTAAAAAATGGAAATAGTACTCAGCCTAAACTGAGTACTATTTTTTTAATCGATAAATTCAAATTCATAATCGAAAATACGGACGGTATCGCCATTTTTTACGCCAAGCTTACGTAATGCCTCATCAACACCGAAGCTACGAAGCTGACGAGCAAATCTTCTTACGGCTTCATCATGGTTAAAATCAGTCATTTCAAAAAGCTTACGAAGGGGCTCTCCAGTCACCACATAAACATTATCCTCAAGCTCAATATGGAAGAATTCCTCACCCTTCTCAAAGCGATATTCAAGATATGTTTCCTTATCCTCTTCATCATATAAAGAAAATTCCTTCGTAACCGCTAAAATATCCGCAACTCTAAGTAAAAGATTTCTTAAGCCCTCGTTAGTATAGGCAGAGATTGGAAAAATCTCAACATCTTCACCAATTTGACTTCTAAATCTTTCAAGATTAGCTTGAGCCTCCGGTAAATCCATTTTATTGGCCGCAATCACAAATGGACGCTCTAGCAAATGATATTTGTATTCCTTTAATTCATTGCGAATTATTTCATAATCCGAATAAGGATCACGACCTTCGGAGCCACTCATATCAATAACATGAACAATGACACGGCAACGCTCGATATGACGCAAAAATTGGAAGCCCAAGCCAGCGCCCTGGCTAGCTCCTTCAATCAACCCTGGTAAGTCCGCTACGACAAAGCTTCTTCCATCAATTGTTGAGGCCATTCCCAAATTAGGAACTAAGGTTGTAAAATGATAAGCTGCAATCTTTGGACGAGCCTTGGATATTGCGCTAATCAAGGTTGATTTTCCAACACTTGGGAATCCTACTAAACCAACATCAGCCAAAACATGAAGCTCAACCCGAACCATTCGATTTTCGCCCTCTTCTCCCTTTTCACAAATGGAAGGCGCGGGGTTACGACTTGTGGCAAAGGCAATGTTTCCTCTTCCACCACGACCACCATGAGCAACAATAACTCTTTGCTTGTTCATCGTAATGTCACCAATGATCGTTCCTTTTGTATCATCATAAATAGTCGTACCGACCGGAACGCGGATAATTGTATGACTAGCATTAGCCCCGTTCATACCCTTTGAACGACCATTTTCGCCAGATTCAGCCTTAATAATTTTATTATATCTTAAGTCCAATAAAGTTGATAAGCCTTCATCTCCCTCAAAAATGATGTCACCACCATTTCCACCAGTACCACCGGCCGGACCGCCAAACTCAACATATTTTTCACGACGAAAGGCGACTAAGCCGTTTCCTCCACGACCACCAACAACTTGAACCTTGACCTCATCAACAAACATTGATATGCTCCTTTCTTCAAAAAAAATACCCTTTACAGGGTATTAATTATAATGTTTCATAAACAGATACTTGTTTTTTGTCTTTTCCTTTGCGTTCGAATTTAACATAACCTGTTATCTTCGCAAATAATGTATCATCGCCACCACGACCTACATTATTACCTGGTAAAATTTTAGTACCTCTTTGACGATAAATAATTGATCCTGCAGTCGCAAATTCACCATCTGATTTTTTAGCTCCTAATCTTTTAGCATGAGAATCACGTCCATTTTTAGTAGAACCTACTCCTTTTTTAGAAGCGAATAATTGGATATTAAAATTTAACATGGTTTGACACCTCCTAGATTTTATTTTATATATTTAGGATATTGTTCTTTCAAATTTTCTAAGGTAAATTCTAAATTCTTAATAATTAATGAAACATCGGAATCGTTTTCTATTTTTTTAATTTTAAAAAAGCCCTCATCCATGACATATTCAATTTTATCAAGCTTAGAAAATAACTCGATTTGATTAATAGTCATTATTATTGCGGTAGAAACAGCGGCACACACGATATCCCGACCATGTATACTTTGATTTGCATGTCCCTTAACTATTAATTCATTGTCATTCTTTTGGATAATAATCATAATTAAGCCTTGATTGAGCTAACAACTAATTTAGTGTAAGCTTGACGATGACCTTGTTTCTTGTGATAATTCTTCTTAGCCTTGTATTTGTAAACAATGATCTTTTTGCCACGACCTTGTTTAACAACATTTGCCTCAACTGTTGCTCCAGCAACATATGGATTACCAACTACAGTGTTATCTCCACCAACCATTAAAACCTTGTCAAAAACATAAGTTTCGTTTTCTTCAACATTTAATTTTTCTACGAAAATCTCTTGTCCTTCTTCAACGCGAACTTGTTTTCCACCTGTTTCGATAATAGCGTACATTTGCGACACCTCCTCATAAATATTTAAGACACGCCAGGAAGGTAGCTAAAAGCATTTATAACCTTTTTTGTGCGGTTGCGCAATACAACATAGTTATATTAACATAAATAAATTCTTATGTCAAGAGGGTTTATGCTACTTCCTCACTGTTTTGCGATTTTTTGGAGAACATACGAGCTATTTTATTAGGGAATAAGGCAATCGCATCTTTAATTACGATTGGTAAAATTTTTAATGATTCCTTTAAAGCCTGCATTCTAATTTCATTTTTGGTGTAGGCTCCAGCATCCGCAAATAAATATTTTCTTGTCACAACACCAATTCTAATCGTTAATAAGGCATTAGAAATTCCTTGAATAACACTTGACATAATCGGTTTTAAAATCGGAACCTCAGCCAAAAAATTGGTGCTGCTAGCTGGCAATATATCCTCTAAATCAAGGCTTTCAAGTCCATCCGCAATAAGCGCCGTCGCAAAAACCCGAGCCGCAAGCTTTCCAAGCTTTGACCCTGAAGGACGGAAACCACATTTTAAAACTAATTCCTTAATCATTTTAATATTAACTGTCACAACTGTAAAAGCATCTAATTTACCATTTTGGCTAATTGCTGTTGAAACCATAACGGTTTTTGCATTGTTAATAATAATTTTATTAAGCTCTTTTTTTAAAGGTCCATTGAGGATACGATTCATTTCCTGTCTTAGCTCATCATCCTTATTCATCGCTGCTTTAATCCTATCCACATCAACCTGGTCGATTGCTGAGTTTTTCATCACTGTTTTCGCCATTTTCTTCGTCAATTTACGATTTTTACGCGAAGGCTTGTCTAAAACAGTTTCTATAGAAAAGGTTGGTGAAAATAAAATAACGCAAACCGGATGAACAATTAAAAAATAAACTAATAGCGCTGATATGGCATAAAAGCCATACTCAAGCCATGGAGTAATAGTACGAAGCTTAATTCCTACATCTAAAACATTACTTACTAAAAAAAGCAAGAAAACAACGCACACTCCAATTCCAATCAAAATCCAAAAAAATTTTCTTTTTTTATCCATTGATATCACCTACCATTATAAGTAGATTATACCACAATAATTTTCCTTTTCTTCATTATTTTTCAAAAAATCGGTCTAAAAGATATTTTTCACTCTTATATTTTTCTTTTACTCCAATGTTGTTATTTACGCCCTTGTGAAAAAAATTCATAAACCCTTTTTTAGTTATTTTCAAAAAATGGTTTTTTAAATTAGGATTAGGATATAAATATTTTTGAGTCAAAAAAAACATATACCTTTCTTCTCTTTTAATGTATTGCATAATATTCTTGTACAATAAAAATGCTAATACTAATAAAACACTTAAGCTAAATGCTTCGAAGATAACATAAATTGCGCATACCATTATTGTAATAACCGAAATGACCAGAGAAATTAATACTGCTCTTTTAAAGGAAAAAAAACGCATCAAAATGATTTCTAGAATTCTTCCTCCATCTAAAGGGAAAATGGGAAGTAAATTAAAGCCTAAAATAATTTGATTATATATGGCCATTTCGCCTTTCAAAAAAGGCATTAATAACAAATTCACCAAAGGACCAGCCATAACAATTAGCATTTCTGATAAAAGATTTGTGTTTTTATCATTTTCAAATTCAATAATGCCACCAAATGGAATCAATTCAAAGGAAATAATCCTTCTTTTCTGGTAATAACATGCTAAAATATGTCCCATTTCGTGCAATAAAACTAAAGAATAAATCAATAGAATCTTTTTGATAAATCCTGCCAACAAAGCAATTAATATTAGAATTATTAATGATTCATGAATTTTAATTTTCATAAAATAATTCCTTCAGATTGATATAATCATCATTAAAGCCTTCAAGATAAAAAGAATCATGACAAATTCCTATGACTTGGTTGGCATTAACATATTGATAGATATGGACATTTACATTTTCTAGAAAACCATACGTATAAATCACACCGTCGGTTCCTTGAATTTTGACGGTTTTTCCCGTTTCTCCTTCGGTATTAGAAATGACAACACCATTTACTAAAGCGACAACTCCCTCCTGCTTTGTCTTGATCATATACCCATTTAAATATTTATTTCCTAAATCAAAATCTAAATTTATGGCTGCGACCTTTTCTTCCTTTTCAACGAAAAACTGGCCAAAAAAGCCATTATATAATTTTGATACGTCAAAAATATTCGAATTTGTTTTCACCAATTTTTGAATATTTTTAAAGCCAAAAGCATTCCCTGTGCTCTTAACCTCAATAATCAACGAAACTAATATTAACAATATTCCAATAAGTAGCCGATTAAGCTCCCGCTTTTTATTCAAAAAAATCACCATCTAATTTTATGTGCAACTAAAAAATATTATGCTCCTTCATACTGTAAAATTCACCACGACCAATAATGATGTGATCGATCAATTCAATTTGCATTTCTTGACCGAGCCTAAAAACCTTTTTCGTAAAATCAATATCTGCCAACGAGGGCTTACTACAGCCTGAGGGATGATTATGAACGATGATTATCGCATTGGCACTTTCCCTTACCGCATGCTTAAAAACCTCTCTTGGATGTGTGATTGTCATATTCGTCGTTCCGATAAAAATCGTTTTTTGGGAAATGACTTGACATTTCGCATCTAAATAAATGGCGATAAAATGCTCCTGCTCATATCCTTCCACATCTTCCTTTAATAAATTATAAACATCCTTAGAATACAAAATTTTGCTTTTGGATAATCCTTGGTTTCTTACTCTCCTCGCCAGCTCGAGGCTTGCCATTATTCGCATCGCCGTTATATGGCCAATTCCTTTTATTTTTTCTAATTCACGAATTGTTATATGCTCAAAATCCTTTAAATCAATTTGATTAATGACATTAATGGCCATTTCTAAAACTGAATTATTTTTTCCTCCCGATCCAATAATGATGGCCATAATTTCATAATCAGCTAGTGCCTTAACCCCTAGTCTTTCAAACCGTTCCCGAGGTCGATCTTCCTTTTTTAAATCTTTTATTTCCATTTTCTTCACCCATTATATAATTAGAAAAAAAAGAGAATTTTTGGAAAAACTCTCTTTATTTGAGTAAATATTTTCGAGCAAGGGAAATAAAATACAACGACCCTGTCACAATAACCGTCTTCTTATAGGATAAAGCCAAATCAATTGCCTTCATATAATCAGGCTCTATCGCCTTATCCTTGTGGTCAAATTCCATAAAAAGCTCCGAAGCCTTTTTCCCACGATGATAATCAATTTCGGTGATTATTATTTTTTCACAATGGTCCTTTAGCATATTAATCATTTTCGAAGTCTCTTTATCAAATAAACACGCAAAAACAATAATCGGATTAGGATAAATCTCATCAATGGTTTTACATAAAGCCTCAATGCCATGAATATTATGGGCACCATCTAAAATAACCTTTGGTTTTTTTCTTACGATTTCTAATCTTCCTGGCCAAGTAGTATTTAACAAACCATTCTTAATTTTCTTTAAAGAAATATTGGGTTCTAAATATTTGACACAAGCAATCGCCAAGGCTGCATTGTAGGCTTGATGAAAGCCAACCATCGATAAATCATAATCGACCATATCATAAGAAAATGATGTATATTCCGTCGGATAGATAACAATATCAGAGGGATTGATATATTCCATCGTCGCCTTATTTTCTTCAACATATTTAGTAAATAAAGGCAATAATTCTTTATCAACTGTTGTGATTAAATGATTACCTTCCTTAATGATACCTAATTTGTTTAGGGCAATTGCTTCCTTCGTGTCTCCTAATTGCTTCATATGGTCAAAGCCAATATTGGTGATAATACTACACTTGGCATTACAAAAATTCGTCGCATCCGTAAGTCCTCCCAAGCCAACCTCTAAAATGGCGTAATAAACCTCTTTAGCCTTGAAATAACAAATCGCAACTAAGGTCGCAACCTCAAAAAAAGTCAAATGCTCATCATATTCATTGATTAGGATTTCATTAACCTGATAGACCGTATTAGTATATAAAACTAAATCAGCATCAGAAATATAGGAATAATTGTATTGAATTCTTTCATTAAATTTAACAACATACGGTGAAATAAAGGCACCGACATTTATTCCTTCCTCAATCAATATGTTTTTGATAAAGGATACGGTTGAGCCCTTTCCATTAGTTCCTCCAACATGAATTATATTCATATCCGCTTCCGGATTACCTAAAATCTCTAAGGCAAGCTTCATTCGGGATAAATCCTTTCGCTTTTCCCCAACGCGTTCAATGTGTTCAATCCAATCAATGGCATCTTTGGCATTAGTAAACATAATATCACGTCCTTCAACTTAAAATTATACTACTCTTAAGCTGTTTTAGATACAATTTTTAATGATAATATTTTATTTTTTAAATCATTGAAGCGAATTGGCTTTTGTAATTGACTGACTGATGAATCAACATTAATACTGGAAATTAAAATAAAATCTAAATCTAAATCTTTAATTTCATTATATATGTTTAATCCATTTATCCTTGGCATTATATAATCACACAAAACCAAATCGATCTTTTGGCTATGCTTGTTAATATATTTCATAGCCTTCATGGGGTTATTGAAACATTTGTTATTAATGTCCATTTTATCCAACATCCCCCTGATAACCGACAACGATAATCGATCATCATCTATAACAACTGCTTTCACAAAATTCATCTCCTCGTATACTTTTGTCTTATTATAGAATATATCCTTGTCATAAATTGAAAAAAAATAAGGACAAACAATAATTTATTAAAATTTATTGGATTTAATAAAATAAATTGAAGGATATAAGAAAAAAAAGTACATTAGAAAGATCTAATGTACTCTAACATTAGAAAGATCTAATGTACTCTAATTTGTCAATTTTTATTTTTTTAGCTTATTGAGCTCTTTTAAGACATTTTGATATTGTGTCTCGTATTCTTGCATCTTAGCTTTCTCATTTTCAATTTTACTTGCCGGAGCTTTATTGATGAAATTTGGATTAGAAAGCATCGTTCTTGAACGCTCTAATTCCTTATTTAGCTTTTCTAAGGAAGCCTCAAGCTTTTTAATTTCCTCTTCAACATCAATTAATTCTTCCATTGGAATATACACAGTCGCATTAGCCAAAACACTTGTGGAAGCCTCATAGCTTGGAGCCTCATCTAAAATCGCAAGGCGTTTAGGATTAATGAATTTATTAAAATATTTTGTTTGCGCTAATAATTCCTTTGGTCCAACAATATCGATATCTAAAGCTACACTCATACCCTTGTTGGCGTTATGACGCATTGTTCTAACAGCTTGAATAATATCAATGGTGATATCCATTGTTTTATCAGAATTAACAATGCCCATTGGCTTTGGCCAAGCCGCAATAATGATAGCCTCCTCACGATGAGGTAACATTTGATATATTTCTTCCGTCACAAAAGGCATAATTGGATGAAGAAGCTTCAAAATAGCCGTTAACACATAAAGTAATGTAGCTTCAGTTTGCTTTTTCAATTCAGGGATAGCTAAATCAACCTTGGATAATTCAACATACCAGGATGCAAAATCATCCCAAACAAAATTGTAAATAGCCTTAGCCGCAATACCAAAATCATATTTTTCATAAGCATCATCAGCTTCCTTGATAACACTATCAAGCTTAGCTAAAATCCAAGCGGAGGCCGATGATTTTTCGCCATCTAATAATGAAACGTATTCATCATATGACGTATTTTCATCAATATTCATTAAAATATAACGAGATATATTCCAAATCTTATTGATATAGTTCCAAGAAGACAAGATTTTTTCTTCCTCGTAGCGTAAATCAAGACCTGGAGAAGCGTTTGTGGAAATAAAATATCTAAGGGTATCCGTTCCATACTCTTTACCAATTTGCATTGGATCAATACCATTTCCTAAGGATTTACTCATCTTACGACCTTGATTATCACGAATTAAACCGTGAATTAATACTTGCTTGAATGGAGATTGTCCAGTGAATTCAATTCCTTGGAAAATCATACGAGAAACCCAGAATGGAATGATGTCATAGCCAGTAACTAAGACATTAGTTGGATAATAACGTTTTAAATCCTCCGTTTCATGAGGCCAGCCTAAAGTACTAAATGGCCATAAGGCACTTGAAAACCAGGTATCAAGGACATCCTCATCTTGGGTCCAACCATCACCTGGACATTCAACCTGAACCTTAACCTCATCCCCACGATACCAAGCTGGAATACGATGACCCCACCAAAGCTGACGACTAATACACCAATCTTGAATATTTTCCATCCAAATAGTGAAATTCTTCAAGAATCTTTCAGGAACAAATTCAATAGTGTGCTTTTCAAGAGCTTGCTTAGCTAAAGGCTCCATCCTAACAAACCATTGTTTCGATAAACGTGGCTCGACAACAACATGGGTTCTTTCACTATATCCAACCTGATGCTTAATTGGTTCAACTAATGGACACAATCCTAAATCAGTCAATTCCTTAACTAAGAGCTTACGGCATTCAAAGCGATCCATTCCTTGATATTTGAAGGCTCTTTCATTCATCGTACCATCATCATTCATACATAATGGCATATCTAAATTATGACGTTTTCCAACTAAAAAGTCATTAGGATCGTGAGCTGGTGTAACTTTTACAACACCAGTTCCAAATTCCATATCTACATAATCATCCGCAATAACCGGAATAGCGATATTTGTATTAGGAATATATACCATCTTTCCAACGATATCCTTATATCTTTCATCTTTTGGATGAACCATAATCGCAGTATCTCCAAACATCGTCTCCGGACGAGTAGTCGCAATCTCTACGGCTCCACTTCCATCTGTAAACTTATAAAGGAAATGATAAAAAGCTCCATCCGTTTCCTTATGCTCAACCTCAATATTTGATAAAGCGGTACGAGCCTTTGGATCCCAGTTAATAATTCTTTCACCTTGATAAATCAATCCCTTATTATAAAGGCGAATGAAAACCTCATTAACAGCTTCACTTAGACCTTCGTCTAAGGTAAATCTTTCTCTTGAATAATCAAGGCTTAAGCCTAGGGATGCCCATTGATCACGAATATATTGAGCATATTCCTTTTTCCATTCCCAAGCAACCTTCATAAATTCTTCGCGACCAAGATCATATCGAGAAATCCCTTGAGCTCTTAATTTTTCTTCAATCTTAGCTTGCGTTGCGATTCCGGCATGGTCCATTCCTGGAACCCAAAGGGCATCAAAGCCTTGCATTCTTTTTCTTCTAATAATAATATCCTGAAGAGTTGTATCCCAAGCATGACCTGCATGAAGCTTTCCCGTTACATTTGGTGGCGGAATAACAATCGTAAAGGGCTCCTTTGTTTTATCTCCGGCTTTGAAATAACCATTTTTTAGCCAAAAATCATATTTTCCTTCTTCAACCTCTAAATGATTATATTTAGGTTTAAATTCTTTCATTTCATTTTTCCTCCTTATAAATTGCATAAATGTATAAATCAACTATTTTATCATCTAAACGGCGATAAGCCATTGGATTAATTCCTTTAAAGCCAAATCCGAGCTTCTCAATGACTCGTTTACTGCGTAAATTGTCACTAAAATGAACACAGGTGATGATTGGGGCATTTAATATCTTAAAGCCATAAAGCAAAGCTGCTTTTCCCGCTTCCGTCGCATAGCCACGATTCCAATATAAGGGATTGATGACATATCCTAACTCATAGCCCACGGCATTTCTTTTGTGCAATCCCATTGATCCGATTACTTTGTTTTCTTCCTTTAAGACAATAGCCCAAACATCATCATTTTTAATAAAGACATTTTGAATAATATCAATCGTTTCAGAAATCGATTCATGCGGCTTCCAACCAGCATTATATCCAACGATGCTTTCTTTAGCATACTCATAAACATCATCACAATCCAAGATATTAAAGGGCCTTAAAATCAGTCTTTCCGTTTCAATCGTTTTCAAAGCAATCACCTCCAAAAAAAAACATCCTTAAAATAAGGACGTCAATAACGCGGTACCACCTTAGTTCTAGAAATAAATCTAGCTCTTGATTCTTTAACGCAGAAATACGATACTAGCTACTACTATTTCGCTAATACAACTCGCTAGCTACCTTCAAATAACACTTCCTTAGAAAGCTTCCACTCTTCTTTCCTCGCTAAAAGGGTTGTCATTCTACTCCTCTAGGTCTTTGTTTTTCTACAACTAGCATAACATAAAAGCAAATAAAAGTAAATATCCATTTTAATAATCTTTAAAGGTAATCATTATCTTTTCGAGCTTATTATGAATTTGAATATAATTAGAAATCGATAAATAGGAATTATCAAAATCAATATGTAAATTCAAGATAAAAATATACATGACCATAAATTTAAAATAGGTTTTATAAAAAGGTAATTCATATAAATTAAGCCACTCATCAATCATCATAAACCAATCAATTTTAATATCCTCATTTGAACAATAAAATCGAGCTATATCATTGACGACAAAGCCAAACCGACTTTCATCAAAGCTGATCAAGGATTTCGAAACCAAATGTGATAAGGATGGTCTTCCATGATTAATGGCATAATAAATCGATATTTTCGCATCGATTTCTTCATGAATTTTCATTTGAAGTCGATACATTTCCTTTTTTGCGTCTAGAAATGTTTTATATTTAGATAAAACAATCCAATCAAAATCATCGTTTTTTTCGCGCATTTCCGCTTCACTGATATATGAATCTAAAACATGAAATTTATAATCGAGCTTTTTATATAGGCGATACAAATATTTGAAGCTATTTCGCTTTGTTTCCTTTAAGACCTTGGTTTTTTCATGAAGATTTAATAAAGCATCTCTTAAATCATAAATCTTTTTATCAGTTGGATATTTAACCTCGACTAAATAATCAAATAACAAATATTTTTCATTTCCAATTTTGTATCTTTTGATGGGATAGGATACATTCATAACGCCTTGGCTTTCTAAATAATTATAACAAGGGTCTAAGTTTTTGTAATTACGTTTTAAGATATAGAGCTTTGACGCCTCAATTAAATAAGAATTCTCAGTTATTTTCGAAGAGCCTTTTATTTCTCCAATATCACTTTCTAATTCATCAAATTTCATCGACCTTTAGAATAATGCGATTATCAACTCGATAATCGTTCTCCTCATATATTTCAGCTAAGGTTTTATGATAGAGCTCACATACCCTTTCGACATCGGCTTCACTATTAGTAAAGATTATTTTGATTGTTTGATAGTCCTCATCAAGCTTATACATTAAATCTTCATTATTATCCTCAATAACATTCATATTATTAGATTCTTCAATTTCTTCTAAAGCAATTACTTGATTTTCCTCAATTTTCTCTTGTACTTTGGTTTCTTCAATCGATTCATTTCGGGAATCATCTAAAGCATTCTCTAAAGCTTCATCTAATTCATCTAAAACCTCATCCTTGATTTTTTCTTTGATCTCATAAACGTCAAGCTCAAGCTCAAATTCAACATCGATTCCTTGATTATCGATGACCTGAAAGGCAATATTATCAAGATTAATTTTCTCAATTCCTTTATCATTATTAATTAATATTTGATAATTGATTTCCTTACTTTCCGAGATAACATTATTTTCTTTTGTTGAATAAAAATTTAAAACCACTAAAATGGAGCCCTTTATAATCTGATCATCAATCGTAAAGCTTTGATTTGTTATCTCATAATCAACTAAATGAGAAATTCCACTTATTTCTAAAAATTGCTTTTGCGAAACCTTTAATAACAAAAAAATCACTCCCTATTTATTTATATTTAGGAAGTGATTAAATTATTACTTGAGATTCTCCTCTAAAACCTTTAAAACATCTAAAAGTCCTTCTTTAGTTTCACTTGATGTCGTAATAAAGGTATCCCCTTCTTGAAGCTTCAATGTTTCTTTGATTAATTTTTCTTGAGCCTTGTATTGGCTTCTTTTAACCTTATCCTTCTTGGTGGCGATAATCGTAACCGGAATATGATAATATTTCACAAAATCATACATTAGGCAATCATCGCCTGTCGGCTTATGGCGGAAATCCACAAGCAAAAAGACCATTTTAAGATTTTCTCTTTGGGAAATATATTCCTCCATCATCTTACCAAAAAGCTCTCTTTGTTGCTGGCTAACCCGAGCATAGCCATATCCAGGAACGTCAACTAAATAAAATTCTTTATTTACTAAAAAGAAATTCAAGGTTTGGGTTTTCCCGGGATTTGAGGAAATCCGAGCCATTTTATGATTGTTTAAAACCATATTAATAAATGAACTTTTTCCAACATTACTACGGCCACTAAGCATAAATTCTGGTAAATTATCCTTCGGTAAATGCGAAAGATTAGTTCCACTCAAAACAAATTCTGATTCCTTAATAATCATCGAAATCACCTACTTGAAGGCATATTTAATGACATCATCAACATTATCAACCGGAATAATTTCGAGATTATTACGTACTTCCTCTGGAATTTCATCAATATCACGTTGATTTTCCTTCGGAATTAAGATTGTATGAAGGCCACTTCGGTGCGCGGCAATTGATTTTTCTCTCAAGCCACCAATTGGTAAAACATATCCTCTTAGAGTAATCTCACCGGTCATACCTAAATCATTTCGAACAACGCGGTTAGTTAATGCTGAAACAATAGCCGTTGCCATTGTTACACCAGCCGAAGGACCATCCTTTGGCACAGCTCCCTCGGGAACATGAATATGAATATCATTCTCTTCAAAAAGCTTGTAGTCAATACCAAAATGATCAGCATGCGATTTAACGAATGATAAAGCGGCCATTGCGCTCTCCTTCATAACATCGCCAAGCTTACCCGTTAAAACTAATCCACCTTTTCCATGATAATAGGTAACCTCAATTGGAAGGATATCACCACCAAATTCCGTATAGGCTAATCCCGTAACGACTCCAACCTGACTCTTTTCTTCAGCTAAGGTGTGATCATAAATCGTTTTTCCTAAATATTCATGAACCTTATTAACATCAACATACACATTATCAAGCTTGTCAATTAGAATATCCTTGATGGCCTTTCTAATCAAGGCGCTAATTTGACGGTCAAGGCTTCTAACACCAGCCTCACGCGTATATTTTTGAATAACCTCATAAATAGCCTCATCGGTAATTGTAAATTGTTCTTCCTTTAAGCCATGAAGAGCTAATTGCTTACCAATTAAATGCTCACGCGCAATATGGAATTTTTCAATTTCGGTATAGCTTGATAATTGAACAATTTCCATACGATCACGAAGAGGAGCCGGAATATTTTCCAAATAATTAGCGGTTGTGATAAATAAAACCTGCGATAAATCATAAGGCTCTTCCACATAATGATCGCTAAACTTCGCGTTTTGTTCAGGATCTAAAACCTCAAGCATTGCACTTGCTGGGTCCCCCTTATAGTCCGATGCCATTTTGTCAATTTCATCTAACAAGAAGACAGGATTAACTGTACCAGCTTCCTTCATACCCTTCAAAATACGACCTGGAAGGGCACCGATATAGGTACGACGATGACCCCTGATTTCTGATTCATCATGAACGCCACCTAGGGATTGCTTAACAAACTTTCTTCCCAAAGCTTCCGCAATAGAAGTTGCTAGAGAGGTTTTACCTACTCCAGGTGGACCAACTAAGCATAAAATGGTTTGAGGATTACGGCCAGTCATAATTTTAACAGCCAAATATTCAACGATACGGTTTTTAACCTTATCTAAACCATAATGATGCTTATCTAGCAATTCCTTCGCAAGCTTTAAATCGGTACAATCGACACTAGCATTATCCCAAGGAAGGGCCACTAGAAAATCAAGATAGGTTTTAATAATACCTGACTCAGCAACACTTGGTGGAGTTGAACCAAAGCGTTTTAATTCCTGTAAAGCTTTTTCCTCAATGTTTTTTGGCATATGGGCATCAAGAATTTTTTTGCGAAGAGCGTCAACCTCCTCTTCTTGACGAGCCTTATCACCTAATTCATTTTGAATAGCTCGCATTTTTTCACGAAGATAATATTCCTTTTGACTTTCATCAATGGATTTTTTAACATCCTCGTTGATTTTATTCTCTAAATAAGAAATTTGCTTTTCTCTTCCGATATCCTCTAAAATAAAGCGAAGACGCTTATTAAGCTCCGGTTCACGTAAATATTTAACGCGGTCTAAGGTTTTAATGTTTGACGCAACCACGTCACATAAGATCTCTGAGGATAATCCCCCTTGAATCTCTTTAATAATCTCTTGAGAGTTAGTGTTAAAAACATTAGGATTATCTACTACTTGATTGATTACTAAACGAACAAGAGCTAATTCTTCATCCTGATCACCGATAACCGTTTGTAATGGTTGATAAGAAACCTTAAAAAAAGGAGAAACTAACTCAAATGAATTAATGGTTATTCTTTCAATTATTTTGAATTTTACCTTTAATGATCCACCAGGTAATTTAATTTTCATCACGATTTTTGCAAGTAATCCGACATTTTCTAAATCATCGCAAGAAGGTACCTCAATAGTTGGATTTTTTTGAATAAGCAAACATATGTTTCCACCGTTAGCTTTTTCGGAGTCTTCGATGGCTTTGATTGAATTTTCACGACCAACCTCAATTCGAATCTCACTATTAGGAATCGGACAAATTCCACGAACAGCTAAAGCCGGAAGACTATTATTAATAATGTCCATTTATACCACCATCCTTACCTTTATATAATAATATAATTTTATGATATTTGCAACCATTTTGACCTTTGGTTTAAAAAGGCCATATCAATGTGCTCTTTGTTTATTATAACACTTTTTGAAGATAATTCAAACATTATATCTAACATAATTATATCTAATATTCTTCTAAGTCCTCGTGCCCCTTCTTTATTCTCAAAAGCAATACGGGCAATCTCAGAAATTGCATCCTCGGTAAAGGCTAATTTAACACCATCAATATCTAACAATAATTGATATTGCTTAATTAATGTATTATTCAAAATCCATATTAAATCATTTATCGTTAAAGGATTAAATTTAGCAATATACGATATGCGCCCTAATAGCTCTGGTATTATTCCATAGCTTCTAATTGCTTCTATTGCATCTAGTTCTTTTGTCTTACTCGAGAAGCCGAGACTTTTTTTTAACTCTAAGCCCACGAAGGCCCCTCCACAAATAAAAAGAATGTTAGATGTATCCATCATTATGGAAGGAGCTAAGGGATGCTTTCGTCCTCCTTGGGGAGGAACACTGACAATTGTTCCTTCAATTATTTTTAATAATGCTTGTTGAACTCCTTCTCCTGAAACATCTCTTGTAATGGATAGATTCGGGCCTTTCTTAGCTATTTTATCAAATTCATCAATAAAAATAATTCCTTTTTCGGCTAAAGGAATATTGTAATCACAAACCATTAACAACCTCGTCAAAATATTTTCAACATCATCTCCAACGTATCCGGCCTCAGTTAAAGAGGTCGCATCACAAATCGCAACTGGAACATCAATTATTTTTGATAATTGCTTTACCATAAAGGTTTTTCCTGTTCCCGAATTTCCAATTAATAAAATATTAGACTTTTCAATCAAAGGATTATTTAGTCTTTTGTAGTGATTATAAACGCCAACTGCTAATATTCTTTTAGCTTCCTCTTGCCCAACAACATTTTTGTTCAACTCTTCATATATATATTTTGGGGTAAAACCAATTTCTACCATAAAAAGCCTCCGTGGTTATTATTACCAGATTTAGCTTAAAAAAACTACTTTCTGGAAGAAACCAAAAAGTAGTTGGAAAGTTATTTGAGCTAAACTTAAACCTTTAAAACATTAAAAAAACCATTTTTTAAATACCTGAACCAACTCAGATGAAAGATTTAATCGATTAACTGCATCATCAATTGAAGTAAATTCTTTTTCACTTCGACATTTAACAATATTTAAGGCAATTTCCTCATTAAGCATATCTATAGCAATAAATGGAATTCTTAAATCATTTCCTTCAATTTCAAAATTTGTGGCAGAAGATTTATTAATATCAACTGGAAGAAAATTAATACCCCTCAAAGTCATTTCATATGCCATTTTTACAGATTTTAACAAATCTTCTTCAGAAGGAGAAAGATTAACCTTCGCCATTATTTTATTCATTTTATTTTTAATAGCTTTGGAACCCCCTATGAAGGCTTTAATGTCGTAGCTATTCGTCAATTTTGAAAACCAAGCACTATAGAATAATTTTGGATAGTAAACCTTAAACCATGCAATTCTAAGTTCCATCATTACATAAGAAATTGCATGAGCCTTAGGAAAAAGATAATAGATTTTAGAACATGAGAAAATATACCAATCAGGTACATCTGCCTCTTTCATTTTTAAAATGTATTCTTCCCACCTTTTAGGTTGAGATTGGGACTTGCCTTTTCTAACAAAATCCATAATATCAAATGAATCCTTAACTGACATACCAAATGTCATTAAATCAAGCATAATATCATCACGACATCCAATAACCTTACTTAATGTAATCTTACCATATTTTGTATTACCACCGACTAAATCTTCTGCATTATTTGTCCATACACCTGTTCCATGAGAAAGACCAGAAATTTTAACTAGCTCCGCAAATGTCATTGGTTTTGTTTCGCTAAGGATATTTTGAACAAAACTTGTTTCAAACTCAGGAATGCCATTGGATGCCACCTCAGCGTCAAGATCATCTCTAGTTAAACCTATAACATCGGTATTGTTAAATAATCTATAAAGCTTTGGATCGTCAATAGGAATATCCTGCGCTTTATCAAATGGAAATTCTCCTTGATGTGAATTTACATAATCCATTAAATATTTGATAATTGTTGGATTGTTATGTCCTAGAATATCTATCTTTAAAAGATTATCTTCCAAAGAATGATAATCAAAATGAGTCGTCTGCCAACGGTTAGTTTTATCATTGGCAGGATACTGAATAGGTGTGATATCATAAATATCTACTTCTTTAGGAACAACTACAATCCCCCCTGGATGCTGCCCAGTTGTCCTTCTTACACCTTCAAGATAAGATGCAGCTCTTTCAATTTCAAAATTACTTTTATTAACACCATTAATTTTGTAATAATCCTTTACATAGTCAATACTATACCAATTAGTAATTTTTGATATAGTGCCTGCACGAAAAGTGTGTTCTTTTCCAAATAAAGTATTAAGATATTCTTGAGCCTTTGCTTGATATTCATCTGAGAAATTTAAGTCAATATCCGGAATTTTATCTCCTTCAGAGCCCAAAAAAATTTCAAAGGGAATTTCATGACCATTTTTAGATAGCTCATTACCGCAGCTTGGACACTTTGCATTTGGTAAATCAAAGCCTGAATGAGCAGATAATAATGCCTCTTGGAATGGTTTTTCAATATCTAATAAGCCATATTCTTCGATTTCATCTGGAGACATTTTAATTGTATGGAATTTGCATTTTTTACAAATGTAATGTGGCTTTAAAGGATTAACATCTGTTATACCCATCATTGTAGCTACAAGTGATGAACCAACTGATCCTCTTGAACCAACTAGGTAACCATCTTCAAGTGACTTTTTAACAAGCAAATAAGAAATATAATAAACAGACATATATCCTGATTTCAAAATTAAATTCAATTCACGTTCGACACGTTTTTTTATTATTGGATGAGGATTATCACCATAGGTCTCTTTAATATTGTCATATACAATTCTTCTTGATTCTTCATTAATTGACTTTACATAATTAACTAAGGGATTATTAGAAAACTCATCATCTTTGGGAAAAAACATTTTTTTAGGAAAAACATCATATCTTTCTGTCATATCTAAAATCTTATTTGTATTTTCAATAACAATTTCATTAGCTAATTCTTCCCCTAAAAATTCAAATTCCTCAAGCATTTCATTAGTTGTTCGTAAATGATTATCTGGTAAAATCGACGCCTTTGCTAATTTATGCGGTTTACCATCTCGATTTGGTGTATGAATTAGTATTTCACGATATTTCTTATCAAATGGACTTAAATAATAACAGTCTGATGTAGCCACAACAAGCTTATTTAATCCTATAGCAGTTTTTACAATTTTCTTAATAATTTCCTTAATCGTAGACTCTCCACCCGAAAAATTTTCAAACATATGAGCATAACACGAAGTTGGAGATACCTCAATATAATCATAAAATTTCATTGCCTCTAAAAGCTCTTCTTCACTTCCAGTTGAAGCTATTTTCCAAATCTCACCATTTGTACTTGGCGATCCAACAAGAATTCCTCCCCGATATTTTTCAATTACACTTCTTAATGCCCTAGCTTCTCTTTTATATAAATGTTCTGTTAAAGCATCAGAAAGTAATTTATAAAGATTTTTTTTACCAGTTACATTAATTGCTAAAAAAGTAGCATAAGACTCCTTAAAAACTGTAGTATCGCCCTTTGAATCATCAATGTATACAAGTTCAGTACCATAAATTGGCTTAAAGTCTGTTATATTATTAGTACGCAAAAATCGTTCAATAGAATCAATAGCATATACCCCATTTATGTCAGTTATGGCAATCCCCTTCCAATTCATATAAAGTGCCGTCTTAACATAATCTAAAGCATCAGTTACCCCATCAAAAGCACTCATTTTGGTATGTAAATGTAACTCTACTCTTTCTTTTTCCATAATATGACCTCCCAGTATATTATTCGTACATAGTTTTATAATTCGTTATGATTTATTATTCCTTAATTCTCATATAATGACCTCGTTTCTCAGTTATATTATACATATTAACGAGGACATAAATAGTCATAATTATCATTTTCTCATACAATAATTTAATAAAAAACAAATAAAAGAAAAAGCATTTTTAGAAAAAACTACTTTCTGGTTTATTCCAGAAAGTAGTTGGAATGTTATTTGTCTAATTCAACTGCGAATTGATAGAATTCAGTTTTACATTGCTTCTTAAACTCTTTATACATTTCCTTATCACGAATGTAAACCGTATTGATAGTTCCACCATATAAAGCTTTTTCACCAATGAATTTACAAGAAGCTGGAATGGTCAAAGATAATAATGATTCAAATCCATATAATCCAAGCTTTTCAATTCTTTCAAGACTAGGAGGTAATACAACCTCTTCACATTTTTTGAGATTATAGAAGGCACCCTCACTAATCTTCGTTAATTGTTTAGGTAAATTCAAAGACACAATATTTTCACAGCCATAGAAGGCTTCCTTTTCAATTGTTTGTAATAATGACTCTGGATCAAATTTTAAATCCTTGATTCCGGTACAATTCTTAAATGCTTGTTCTTCAACCGATAATAATGACTTTGGCAAATTGATTGTTCTTAATTTTGCACAGTCTAAGAATGAACGGCGTCCGATTACTTCTAATGTCTTCGGGAATTTAACACTTAATAAACGCGTACATCCACTAAATGCCTCTTGGCAAATTGTCTTAACTCCTTCAGGAATTGTAATGTTTTCAAGACGTGTACAATGATAGAAGCATTCGGTTTTGATTTCCTCTAAGCCCTCAGGTAAGGTAATATTTTGTAATGAAGTACATTGAGAGAAGGCACTCTTAGCGATAAGCTTTACTGTACTAGGAATATTAATTGAATACAAGCTTGAACAATTACTAAAAGCAAGACCAGCAATTTCAGTTACATTGTCACCTAAGGAAACAATACCTAAATTTGAGCAATTATAGAATGAACGGTAGCCAACACGAGTTACTCCAGCTGGAATCTTAACCTCACGGATGATTTCGCAATTTGAGAAAACATCATCACCTAATTCAACTAAGGTATCTGGAAGATCAATGCTTTCAAGATTTGAACAATCACTGAACGCACTATCCTTGATAGCGGTAACGCCATATGGAATCGAAATTGTTTTTAAGCTCTTTAAGCCTTGGAAACAGCCTTCACCAAGAACCTTAATTCCATCAGGAATTTGGACCATTGCATTACGACCGGTATATTTAAGAAGGGTATCACCATCAGTTTCAAAGAATGATTTTTTCGCAAAGTCTGAATATTTCTGTTCTTCACGTTTTTTGTTATAAAGATTTTCTAATTCCTTACGAGCATCATCAATCTTTTCGTATGTCTCAACGCTAATCTTATCCTTTGTTTCCTGTGGATAATAATTGTATTCATCCTCAAGCATTGCCAAAACATCTAAGCATTCATCATAATGATTAGCATCAAGCTTAACATTCTCAACCATTGTCTTGAAGCGGTAAGCTTGATAGTTTGCGTATAAATCAACAACCTCGGCTGATTGTTCCTGATTAGCTACAGCTAATGCTTGCTTTAGGAAGGCACGGTGAGTAGTGTCTTCAATATTCGTAAAGTTCTTTGTACAAACACGAACCTTAGCAACATAGCTTCGATAATCATTTTTGTATGATTGCATTAATTCATCAGCTAAAGCATCGGCTTTATCAATTTTACCATCATTGATTAAGGAAACAACATTTTCAATCATTGATTCAACAGATTGAGCTTGTGATTTCTGAGGAGCAGCCTTAACAAATAATTTGTCTTGTTCCTCAATATCCTTCTTTTCAGCATTAATCATTTCTAAATAACGAGCTTTAAGTTCGTTATTAGGAACTAATTCTTTTCTTACAGTATTAATCAAAACACCATAGAATTCCCCGCGACGACGGCAGGTTTCAATTTTATTCTCGACTGGAATCGCATATTTAAAGGCGATATCACTCTTTGATTCATCAATCTTGAACTCGATGAATTTAAGGCCCTTATTCATTGCAATAACCATTTCCTCTTTGATATTATTAGCTAATAAAGAACGGTTGCTGGCAATAAGAATAACCATACGGCAGGATTGAATTCCTTCCTCAATCGAAGTATCGGTCGCCTTTGATTTATCGATGTTACGATCCTTAATAAAGCAACGAATGTTTAAGCTTTCTAAAACAGAAGCAACCTCTAAAGCAACATCTAGCTCCGATGGTGCATAACAAATATAGCATTCACGCTTTACAAGCTTATAATTATTTTCTTGCTTGATATCTGCTTGGCGTTTTTTTAGCTTCTTAAGCCAACTAATATAATCTGCTTGATTAGTAACTGTTCTTTCAATATACTCATCAATCAATTGGCAATCATTTAAATTGGCATGAGCAATCAAATGATTAAGAACTTCCTCTTGTTCTTCTGGAGTACCAATTTCATTATCCATTAGCTTAAGATAATCAACATAATAGAAAGGATTACCCTTCTCCTTTGCAGCATATGAATAATAATAATTTCCTAAGAAATCGCCACCGATGACATTGCATATGCTTCGGGAGGCAAAGCGAACCTTATTTAAATCTCCTTCTGCTAAAGCTGTCTTTAGGGCTTCACGATTTTCTACTAATTTTTGTGTTTCTTCATCAGTTATATTAACAATACTGATGGCATTTTGTGTGTTATATGTTAAGTTACAATGAGGACAGATACCGAAAACACGCTCAGTCTCGGCATCAATTGTATTTCCACAATATGGACATTTTGCAGCAACTACACTCATACTATCACATCGTCATAAAAAATAATGACTTTCTCCTTTCAACTCAATTATGGCATACCTATTTTAATACGCACTCTCTTATTTTTATTATAAACTATTTGTAAACGTTTTTCTATACTTTTTTTTAATAAAAAAACAAAAAAAATTGTCAATTGAAAAAATAATAAACTAGCAATTGAAAAAAAGAGGCAAAATAGATAAACACACATCATTTTTTGCCATTAAATATATTTAGTAAATTTATATTTCGTATATTTTAAAATCAACGCTACCTTCCTTTAGCATTGAATAAGCACCATCAATAAAGATACGAGAGGATATTACTTCTTTTCCATCATTAATAAATATTTCAATACTTGTTGTATCTAGAAAGACTAATAGATTAACCATTTCATATTTCTCATTTGAACGCCAAATATTAGGATTCAAATTATTAGCTTCATTGGTATTTAAAAAAAATCCACCATCATTTCCAAAAGAGACATTGCCATTATCACCAACTATTCTAATTAAAAATTTGTTTCCACATATTTTTAATAAACAATTCTTTTTTATTTCCTTTATTTCTTTCCAATCATTTTTCAAGAAAAACGGCTTTTGATAAAAGCTATTATCCCTTATCTCTAATAATCTAGGTAGATTAAATGCACCGGCATACCCCTGATTAAGCTTATCAGTATAATATTCTTTATTCCAAGTATCCATCCACCCAATCATTACAGGCATATGATAACAATTAATAAATTCAGGAGCGTAAAACGCATCTCCCTTATCTAATTCTTGGATATGAATAAACGAATACTTTTTTTCTTCAAAATTAATATGACAAATCGCTCCGATTGAGGAATGGGTTTTTATATAATCATTTCCCTTTGGTTTAACGTTAATGCTTGACCAAATTAAATAATCACTCTCATTATTCCTAAAGAAACTCGGACACTCGCACATTTCGCCAAACTCATCAATTGATTCAATTGCAAAATGATATTCTAATTTATCTAAAGAAATTCCCTTTAAAATCACAATCATTCCTTTATTTTGAATTGTATTTTTGGCGCCAACCAAAACATAATACATTCCATTAATATAAATAGGGTATGGATCTCGAAAATCATTTCTTGAAATATTAGATGGCAACGAATTATTGTCAAATACAACTTCCGTTTTCTGATAATTAATTCCATCAATCGATTTAGCCAAGGCAATACTTTCAAAATACTCTTTTCCATTGTCAAAATGGCGGGTATACGTAATCACTAAGTCTTTCCCTACATTAATAGCCCCTCCGGAAAAGCATCCCGTTTCATCATAACGATCAGGAGCTAAGGCAATTCCTAAATCCGTAAAAGTTAAAAGATCCTTTGAAGTGGCATGACCAAAATGCATAGGCCCCCATTTTGAATCATAGGGATAATATTGAAAAAATAAATGAAATTCATCATTATAATATATTAAACCATTAGGATCATTAATCCACCCAATTAACGGTTCAAAATGATATTTTAAACGGTATTGAGAATTAATTTTTTGAAAATTATTTTGTATATAAGTATTTCCTTTTAAAATTGTATATTTCATAAGTTTACCTCTAAAAAAAAGGATTGCTTGGCAACCCTTTTGAATAATTATTTAACGTCAGCTGTTGAAACAATCAAATCAATAGCCTTGCGGAAACAAACCTCATACTCAATGTCTTCGTGTGAAAGATGCTTCTTAACATCATCAACTGGCATTTTGTAGGCTTCGGCATATTCATTATATTTAGCTTCAACCTCTTCTTCATTTGCAGTGAAGCCTTCTGCCTTAACAATTGCATCGATTACTAAATGATTAGAAATTCTTCTTTCAGCTTCAGCCTCTTGTTGAGCCTCGAAGGTTTCTCTTGTTGTTCCTGTATAAGATAAGAATGAATCAATATCAAATCCATACATCTTATATTGTTGCTCAAGACGATCAATTAAGTTCTTCTTTTCAGTTTGAATCATTTCCTTAGATGGAGTAAATGATGCATTCTTTACAGCTTGTTGGATTAATTCCTCTTCTAATTTATTGTCGGCTGCCTCAATCTTACGATCAGTTAATTGTTTAACAAGCGCTGGTCTTAATTCCGCAACAGTCTTACAATCCTCACGATTTAATCCAGCCACCATATCATCAGTTAATTCTGGAAGCTTAGTAACCTTAATTTCATGTAATTTAACTTGGAATACAACATTGGCACCAGCTAAATCCTTATGTCCATAGTTTTCAGGGAAGGTTAAATTTAATTCTCTTTCCTCTCCTGGAGCCATACCAACCATTTGTTCCTCAAATCCAGGAATAAAGGTATGACTTCCGATTACTAAATCAGCATTTTCAGCTGTTCCACCATCAAAGGCAACTCCATCCTTTAATCCTTTATAATCAAGAATAGCTGTATCACCATTTTCAAGAACGCCATTTTCCTTTACTGTTGTTTCCATTTGATCCTTGAATAAACGCTTAACCTCAGCTTCAACCTCATCATCAGTAACGATAGCTGAATCCTTAGTAGCTGTTAAGCCTTTGTATTGACCTAATGTAACGTCTGGCTTCACTGGAGCGATAATGCTGAAAGAGAATCCCTTATCCTTAGCTAAGGTAGTCCAATCTAAATCAACCTCAGGACGACCAACAATTACAAATTCATCAGTTGAGAATAATTCATCATAACGATGATTAATAACATAATTTAATGCATCCTCAAATAAAGACTCAACACCAAATCTTTGTTCAAAAACATTTCTTGGGACATGTCCTTTTCTAAATCCAGGCACATTTACCTTTTTTTGAGCTTCACCAAATGCATAATCTAAAGCCTCGTTGAATTCTTCGGCAGTGACATCATAACAAACTTTAACTTTGTTTCCATCAATTTTTTCAAAATTCATAATATTTCTCCTTAATTCCAATTTTGCTAATAGCCTATAATATTATACTATTAATAGGCAATATTGTAAAGATGTTATTTAATTTTTACCCACTTACCAGTCAAATTTTTCTTAAAACGGGCAAGCATTGGAATAGCATCCTCATAGTATCTTTTTGCGGCTTCATTATACCAAAAATAGGCCTTATCATCATCACTTTCAGTTCCAAAGCCATATTCAAAGCAAAGGCCAAGATAGTATTGTGCTCGTGGTAAGTCCTTTTCGGCTGATTTTAAAAACCATTTAAAGGCTAAATTGTAATCTTGCTTAATACCACTACCATTGTAATAGCATAATGCCAAATTACACTGAGCCTCCTCCTGATCTTGATCCGCAGCTCGTTGATAAAGCTCAATAGCCTTTGTTAAATCTTTCTCTACACCATTTCCTAATTCATAACAAACACCTAAATTGTTGCGAGCGCGAGCATGACCCTGATTAGCGGCCTTTTGATACCAATAGAAGGCCGTTTCATAATCCTGAGTGACCTCTTGACCAACCTCATAGCAGTATCCTAAATTGCATTGACATTCATCCTGACCAAGATTGGCGCCTTTATCAAAATAATAAAATGCCTTAGCTAAATCTCTTTCAACGCCACGTCCAAATTGATAACATAGACTAACCTTGTTAATTGCCATTGGGTGATTCAAATTAGCCGCCTTCAAATACCAATTAAAGGCTTCCTCTTCATCGCTATCAAGGCTTTCTTCATAAATGCACCCTAGCGAATACATTGCTTCAGTGTGTCCCTTTATGGCAGCTTGACCATACCAATAAATAGCTCTTGAAATATCCACGAGGGTTCCACGGCCCTTTTCATAGCATTTGGCCAAATAAAATTTGGATTCGAAGTGTCCCTGTTCTGCGGCCTTTTGAAACCAATAATAAGCCTTTTTAAAATCCTGAGGGGTACCAAAGCCATTATAGTAATAGTATCCAACCAAAAATTGAGCATTTTCATTTCCAACCTTGGCAGCTTTGAGAAAGCACTCAAAAGCTTTAGTTAAATCAATAATAGTGTCGATTCCCTTTTCAAAACAAAAGCCATAGCCGATCAATCCCTTTGGAAGATCATTTTGGGCAGATAATTCATAATATTTACGAGCCTCTTTATAGTCAATAGCTGTGCCAATTCCCTTTTCATAGCACAAGCCAACATTATATGCTCCTTCATCTGAGCCTAAATCCGCTGATTTCTTAAATAATGCAAAGGCTTTTTCTGAATCCTTTTCAACCTCTCGTCCCTCTAAATAAAAGACACCTAATTTGTTTAAGCCTTCTTTATTATCCTTATTGGCAGCTTTTTCATAGAAAAAAATGGCATTGCGATCACTTTTAGGAACACCAATTCCATATTCGTGACAAAATCCTAAATGATAAGCTCCTTCCGAATCGCCCAAATCCGCAGCTGTTTGATACCAATAAACAGCCTTTGTAACGTAGGTTTGAACGCCTAATCCTAATTCATAAAAACGACCAAGACAAACCTGAGCCCTTGGCAATCCTAATACAGCAGCTTGCTGGTAATAAGAAAAAGCCTTCTTCAAATCAATTTTAAAGCCCTTACCAAATTCATAGCTTGATCCCAAGGCCCAAATTGCCAAGGAATATTCCTGGTCAGCTGATTTTTGATACCAGTAGTTTGCTTTTTTAATGTCTGGCTCAACACCCAAAGCATTCTCCAAGCAATAGCCCATCATATATTGGGCAGCCGCATAGCCATCATTAGCTGCTTTTAAAAACAAAAGGGCAGCCTTTTCCTTATCAATAGGAAGATTAGTTCCGTTCAAATAATTATTTGCCAATTCATATTGACAATTTGGCTTTCCTGCCAAGGAATCCTTTAATAGCTTTGCAAAAGGGTGAGTTTCGGGTATATCTGTTTTCATCTCATCAAAAAGAATATTTTCAGTTTTCATAATCATCACCAGCCTTATTCTTCTCCATTATACTACACATTACGATAAAATAAAAGCAAAAGAAATCTATTAAAAAAATATGTAAAAAATTTTCTTGCTTAAACCTATAATCATTACCATATTAAAAACAATGTTCTTTAAGAAAAATATTTTCAATATAATTATTTTTGTGTATAATTAACCTTGAGGTGTTTTCATGAAGATTGTAATTTTAGATGCTTATTCCATAACCCAAGGTAAGCTTTCTTTTGATTTTTTAAAGGAATTCGGAACGGTAATTTCCTATGATCGAACTAGTGACAAGGAAATTATCGAAAGAGTAAAGGATTGTGATATAGTCCTTACTAATAAAGTTGTCATTGATAAAGAAATAATGGATAATTCAAATATCAAAATGATTCAGGTTTTAGCTACTGGCTATAACAATATTGATATTTCCTACGCCCATGAAAAAGGAATTGTTGTATGCAATGTTCCTTCATATAGTACCGATTCGGTTGCCCAATTAGTGTTTAGCTACATTTTATATTTTGCTAATCATGTCAATGTCGAAAGCAAATCAGTGTTTAATGGAAAATGGTGTAATTGCCCTGATTTTATGTATATGGCAACTAATCAAATGGAAATTGCTCACAAAACACTTGGAATTATCGGCTATGGAAAAATAGGCAAAAAGATTGAACAAATTGCTTTAGCCTTTGGAATGAATGTTATTATCAATTCACGCACTATGACAAATGACACAAAATTTGTATCAAGAGATGAGCTTATCAAAAAATCCGATTTCATTTCCATTAATTGTCCCCTAACAATCGAAACTAAGGATATGGTCAATAAGGATTTCTTATCCAAGATGAAAAAAACCGCCTATTTGATTAACACATCGAGAGGACCGGTTGTAAATGAAAATGATTTAAAGGAAGCTCTTAATAACAATACAATCAAAGGAGCGGCTTGTGATGTTCTATCAATTGAACCATGCCAGCCCAACAACCCCCTTTTAGAGGCGAAAAACCTAATAATCACTCCACATCTTGCGTGGGCGACTGAGGAAGCGCGATTACGTTTACTTAATATCGTCAAATTTAATATTGAGGGATTTACAACTAATAAAATCATCAATGAAGTAAAATAGGAGGCTCTTTATTAGCCTCCATTTTTTTAATTAAATTTATTTAATAAATATTTTGTGTATCGTAATTGCGGGGATTCTTCTTTTCTAAAAATCAAATTTCCAAGGGAATCCTTTTTCATAAATTCTTGATAATCCACAATTCCCATAAATGTACTTTCTAGATTAGAAATTCCTCTATTAACACTAATAATACTGTTTTGCTTTTGATTATAGTTTCTTAAGATATCATCAATTTCTTCTTCTTTTACTTCTATTTCGACCATTCCAAAAAAGTCCGGCTTGCCAGCTTTACTAAATAATCTTGCACATCCTAATAAAGAAAAGTTTGATTTATGATTGGAAAATAAATCTAAATCAATAAAGCTTTCTTCCTTTAATTCACGATACATTCCACATTGTAAAAGAGCAGAAAACGACTTGTTACGGCACTTTTTAAAATCTCTATATTCTAAAGAACCTGAGCCAGACGGAACAAACTTCGAATGATTAACATCGCTATAGGTGCATTGGCGATTAATTAAAACATACCTTTTATCCTTAACCTTAAGAAGACAAATAATATTAATACCAATTAAATTTGTAAGAGGACTTCCTTCAATATTTTTAAATCCGCCATTAGGATATAAGGTATATTTAGCTCCATCTAAATAATATTTGGGATCGGATGACAAAGTAAAATTCTTATATATTATCTCATCATTAGAAACATAGCTAAAATAATTTACCTTTTTTATTTTAATGGTCGCATTTTCATAAAAATGCAATTCAGAATCAATTCCACACAATGATGAGTCATAAATAACCTTTCCTGAATTAACCTTTTCTCTAAATACATAACCTAAAACTGTCTTAGAATTATTATTTTGATTAACCCTATTATGGCTTAGTTCAATCTTAATATTACTTCCACACTTTTGTAAATTCTCATTTTCCGTATCAGAGAATAAAAAGCAATCAGAATTATCATCGGGTCCAGCTTCAAATGAGGAGGCCTCAAAGTTCTTATAATTTCCAATTAAATTATTTATTATTCCATCATGAATTTCCTTTTTTTTAGAAAAGGATACAGAATTAGTTCCATGATATCTTAACTTAAAATCAAGCATTTTGTAAAATGATGATAATAACCACTTCCCAATTGAAATTAGTAGAATTATTATCATATAATATTTTCCAGCAGATATATCAACTACAAAGGAAATACCAACCACAATTGCCGATAATAGCATAAATAAAACATCATAAAGCGAAGGTTTAAGCAAACTAAAATACATATGATCTATTTTTGATTTAACATTAGCTAAATATTTTTGATACTTATTAACAATCTTATGTTCCAATTTTAGATTATTCACATTCTTAAAATAAGGCTCTAATGTCACTGTATTTGGCAATTCATCTTTATCAATTTTGATATAAAAAATTGATTCCTTACCCCGATAAATGCATTTATTTTGCGTAATATTAATTTTCTTTGTTCCTTTAAATATATTCTCAAGAGTCAATGATAGGCCGCTATAATAATTTTCTCCATAAATAAAATCATCATTATAGTCGGCGCTTGTTTTCATAAATTTTATTTCACTTAAATCTGAATTAATAAATGGTTTGATATATTCATATATTCCAATCGGAACATCATTTTTATTAAATAAATAAACAAACATCTGCATCTTTAGCCCTCCCTTAATATAATTTTAGCACATTCGAAAAAAAAAGACTATAAAATATAGCCTTTCTTATCCATTTCTTAGAAATATCTCTTCAATAAAGCTTCTAATGCTTTTCCATGACGAGCTTCATCCTTACACATTTCATGAACTGAATCGTGGATAGCATCATAATTTAATTGCTTAGCTCGAGTAGCAATTTCTTTTTTACCCTTGCAAGCTCCATTTTCACCTAAAAGCATTTTTTCAAGATTTGCTTTAGTATCTCCAATCATATCACCAAGCATTTCTTGGAAACGAGCTGCATGTTCTGCTTCCTCAAAAGCAATTTTTTCTAAAACAACGGCGATTTCAGGATATCCTTCACGCATTGCTTGACGAGACATTGCAAGATATAAACCAACCTCAGTACATTCTCCATTGAAATGATTTTTTAATCCAGCAACAACCTCAGCATCTAAGCCTTTAGCCACTCCAACAACATGGCTATCAGCCCAAGTTAATTCTTCCTCAACATATGGAACGATTTTGTCACCCTTAGCATGACATACAGGACATTCATCGCTATCTTCGAAAACCTGTCCACAAATTAAACATTTATATTTCATTTTTTTATTCCTCCTTACACTCATATTTTACAACACTAAAAAATAAATAACAAGCAATTTGCACTCTTATTTTACAAGAATTGTTTTTCCATCCACAAAATCAATTTTACGTTCCTTATATAGATGTCCCAAAGCCCTTTTAAAAGCCTTTTTACTCATATTAAAATTTTTATATATTTCTTCCGGCGTTGAATCATTACCAAAACGCATTTTGCCATTGTTAGTGACTAAAAACTCAAGGATAATCGCACTATCATCATTCATTTGATTTTCTTTCCTTTGAATCAAGGAGCCACTATATTCGCCATTGGGATTAGCTTTAATGATTTTTACACTTAATTCCTCGCCTAGTCTAACATTAGCCCGCATTTGCGTTTTATGAATAAAAATAACATTTAAGTCCTCGGTATAACAAGAAACACCCTCTGACATAAGACGAGAGACATAGGCCTTAACCAAAATGCCCTCATCTAAATTTTTTCCATTGGTTGTAAGAAGAGTTTTTCCGACAATCTTTGCCACTAGTTGATTGGTTTTAGCCTTTAGATGAATATAAAGATGGTCTCCTATCTGGGGCCAAATTGATAAATCAGTTGGCAACATATCCTTAGATATTAAAATATCCTTTGATATATTAATATCCATAAAGATGCCTAAATTCGGATTAACACTTCTAACAATTCCCCATCCTGGTTTACTTAAGGTAACCGATGGCTCCTCCATTGTGGCGGTAATTCTTTTTTGACCATCAAAATACAAAAACGCCAATACATATTGACCTTCAACTAAATCATGAGTAGCTTGATTTTTATGAAGAAAATATTCATTGCTTTCTTCATCCTGTAGCATATAGCCAATATCCGTTTTTCTTAAAACCTTAAATGAATATATTTCGCCTGCACTTTTCATAGAAAAATCCTCCTATTCTAATATTTTAATGGCGCAATGAATGCCATCTAAAGCCGCCGATGTAATTCCACCTGCATAGCCTGCACCCTCACCAATGGGATAAATTCCCTGATAATTACATTGATATTCATCATCACGCAAAAGCCTTACGGGCGATGATGACCTCGTTTCGATTCCTGTCATTACTGCCGTTGGTTGCGCAAAGCCTTTAATTTTGTGATCAAATGCAAGGATTCCCTTTTCGAGGGATTCGGATACAAAATTCGGCAATATTTGATGAAGATCCGTCAACACATAGCCTAAAGGATATGATGGCTTGACATCTTTTATTTCACTTGAAGGCTTATGAAGGAGAAAGTCTCCAACTAATTGAACCGGAGCCTTGTAGGAATTATCGACCATATAGGCTAAACGCTCATATTTTTGTTGGAAATAAATTCCGGCTAAGGGATGAACACTACCAAAATCCTCAGGCTTAACCTCCACTAAAAGCGCACTATTGCTGTTTTCCTTATCCCGAGCATGATAGCTCATACCATTGACACAAATCATTTCCTCTTCACTATTAGCGGGAATAACGACACCACCCGGGCACATACAAAAGGTGTAAACTCCTCTTCCGTTTTCTAAGTGAGTCGCAAGCTTATAGTCGGCAGCGCCTAAATATTTCGAATCAAAAAAACGACCATATTGCGCTTTATTGATCATTTCCTGCTTATGCTCAATTCTTACACCCATTGAAAAGGCTTTTTGTTCCATATGAACACCCTTTCGAAAAAGCATTTCAAAGGTATCACGGGCACTATGGCCAATCGCTAGAATCAAACCATCAACATTTTCCTCATAGATTTCATCTTGATATTTGATGATAGCTTTATTGACCCTTCCATCAAGAATATCAATATCCATAAGCGTTGAATTAAAGCGAAATTCACCACCAAGAGCAATGATTTTCTGACGTAAATTTTTAACAACCTTAACTAAGATATCAGTTCCAATATGCGGCTTAGCTTGATATAAGATTTCTTCATTAGCCCCACACTCCACAAATTGTTCTAGAATAAAACGAATGTATGGATCATTTAAATTTGTTGTTAGCTTACCATCCGAGAAGGTTCCGGCTCCCCCTTCCCCAAATATGGTATTTGAGCCCTTGTCAAAAATGCCTTTATTAAAATAATTATTGATGGATTCAACTCGGTTATCGACGTCTTCTCCTCTTTCAATAATAATTGGATTTAGTCCTGAAAGAGCTAAAATCAATCCCGAAAAAAGCCCAGCCGGTCCGCTCCCGACAATCATTATTTTTTGATCTTTATTCGATAAAGGAACCTTAAACTCGAGCTTCTTTGAGGAAATTGCCACATTTTTATTGTAAGAAACGCCCTTTTTAAGCTCAATGTCCACCTTTAAAACGAATAGCAAATTATCTTTTTTTCGGGCATCTAAAGATTTCTTTAATAATTCAATTTTTAAAATGTCACTTTCTTTTACATGTAAAAGCTTTGCACATTTTTTTTGTAAATCCTCTTTGGTATAATCAAGAGGCATATTAATATTTGCGATTGATATCATCAAGCAAACCACCTCCTGCTAGATATCCAGTAGCAATGGCCATATGAAGATTATATCCTCCAGATTTACCATCGATATCTAATAATTCACCGACAATATATAAATTCTTGACTTTTTTTGATTGCATTGTATCATCAATTTCATCCAAGGAAACTCCGCCATTAGTTACCTGAGAGGCTTGAAAATCATATACCTCACCCAATTGTAATGGACAATGAGTTAGACTATGATAAATCTTATCTTTATCATCCTTAGTAAGCTCGGAAACAAATCTTTTATTAATCCTTAGCTTTCCTAAAATATTATTCATTAGCTTATTATTGATAAGGCCATTGAAGGCAACATCTAAATATTTCCAATCATTTTTATAAATATTCTCTAAGAATTGAGAATCCATACCATTTAAAAAATCAAGATAAATAAGGGGATTTTTTCCCTTATACTTATTCACATAGGCAGCTAGGTTAAGAATGACAATTCCGCTAATTCCATCCTTTTTAAATTGAATCTCTCCTGCTTCCTTGAAATCATTAAATGAAACCAATGCCTTGGCTCTTAAGCCATCTAAGCCTTCGATCAAGGAATCATTGGTCTTAAATCCACAAAGGGAGGGACGAAGATTCGTAATTTTTAATCCTAAGCCCTTAGCTAAATCATATCCTCGCATATCTAAGCCATTATTTTGGGAGGCTCCTCCCATCGCTAGAACCGCATAGTCAAAGCTTTGGTTGTTGATGATAAAATGATTTTCTACTTTTATTTCCTTTATCTCTTCGCCTAAAACGAATTCAACTCCTAGATGCTTAGCCTCTAGAATCATCACCTCAACAACCGATTTTGCCTGCTCATTGTAAGGGTACATTCTTCCTTCACCATCAAAGCGGACAGGAAGACCTAATGATTGATAAAAATCCACTAATTCTTGATTACCAAATTGATCAAGAATCATTTTTGCAAAGACTTCATTATTATAAAATTTGGGATTCATATTTTGATTGCCGATATTAGCTCTTCCATTACCTGTTACCAGCATCTTTTTTAATGGCTGTTTTTGTCGTTCAAAAACCGTTACTCTTTGTCCTGCTCTTTGTAATCTAATCGCAAGGGCAACTCCAGAAGGTCCTGCCCCAATAACTCCAATCCGCAAGATAATCACCCTTTACTCTGTTAGATATGCATAAAGAAGCTTCATCGTATTTATTAAGCCCTTCATATGGGTTCTTTCCATTCCATGACTCGCATTGACGCCTTGACCAATCAAGGCTCCCTTAATATCGCGACCAGAACGATAGGCGGCGCCGATATCTGATCCATACATTGGGAAAATATCTAAGGCATAATCAATATTATTTTTCTTAGCCAAATTAACCAATCTTGTTGTTAATTCATAATCATATGGTCCGCCTGAATCTTTTGCGGCAATTGAAACCTTCATTTCACTGCCAGCTAAATCTAAGCCAACACAGCCCATATCAATCGTTACAAATTCATCAATTTCCTCACTAACGGTACTAGCACCATGTCCAACCTCTTCATGGACAACAAAATAGACTAATGTTCGATAATTGGGAATGATGTTGTGATCGTGCATATATTTTAAAACGGTGAGGATGACACAAACCGAGCCCTTATCATCAATAAAACGCGATTTGATAAAACCACTTTCAGTAATCATAAACTTCGGATCAATGAAGATGAAATCGCCATTATCAATACCAAGATTTTTAACATCCTGAGCGCTGTTTACTACCTCATCTAAGCGAATTTCAATATTATCAATGTTTCTTTCCTTGGTCGCATCCTTATAAACATGTGAAGATGGAGATGTTGATAAAATAGTTCCACTATAGCATTTTCCATCACGATTTCTAACTTGGCAATATTCGCCATCAAGGGTAGGAATAATCGGTCCTCCTAAGTTAGTTACACTTAAATAACCATTTGGCTTAATTGAACGAACCATTAATCCTAAGGTGTCAGTGTGAGCGCTTGTCGCAACAGTATAGGAATTATCTTTACCCTTAATCTCAACGCATAAATTTCCTTTTTTGGTTATTTTTGATTCATAGCCCATTTCAAGTAAAAGCTTTTGGATTAATTTAATAGCCTCAATCGTATAGCCTGTAGGGGATGGTGTATTAAAAATTTCATTAGCAATCTCTTTAAAATAATCTAAATCAAAATTCATATTTTTTATCCTTCTTTCTTAAATATCATAACATATTTATAATTATAAATACAGTAATTTTCACCAAATATTCTTCGTTGACTATCATATTAATTAATATTATACTATAAATTAAGGAGTTGATTTTCTTGGAAAAACAAATACGAACAAATAATGGTCAAAAAAGGGTGATGGCTTTTTGTATCGATTGTTTCTTTTTGGCAGGAGTTTATTTATTATCAACTGGAATCTCGCAATATCTAGGTCCGATTATTTCCTGGGTCGTTTGTGCTTCAGTTTGGCTTCTTTATTTATTAATACCTTTATTGATTTTTGGACAAACATTGGGAAAAAGACTAAATAAGATTAAGGTTGTTGGATTAGATGATAATGAGCTACCAAAATTCAAAATCATAATAAGGGATTTTTTTAAATATTTCATTTCGGTATTAACCTTTGGGATTTATCCAATCATAAGCGGAATCATAGTTATGTCACGAGATGATGAAATGTCTCCGCATGATTTTTTATTTAAATGTCATGTCATTGATACAACCCTAAAGGCTAGAATTGAAGAAAAAAAATATCATGAAGATGAAGGCTTTAGGCTATGAGAAAACTAATTATCCTTATTCCTCTTCTTTTTATCCTTATGAGCTGCGGAAAAACTAAGGAGGATGATTTCACCTATGAGATGGTTGACAATGGCTATATTATTTCTTCCTATTTAGGAAGCAATAAAAATGTGACTCTTCCAAAGAATCACAATGATTTGCCGATTTTAGGAATTAAGGAAAATGCCTTCCGTGACAGTAAAATTACATCTATTACCTTTTCTGATTCGATTGAATATATTGAGCAATTTGCGTTTAGTAATTCCAATATCAGTAAACTAAAATTAAATGACAAATTAAAAACAATCGAATCCTATGCCTTTTATGGCTGCGAAAAGCTTAATAATATTTCCATTCCCAAATCCGTCGAAAAAATCGGAGCCTTAGCTTTTTACAAAACTGCTTATTATAAAAACCAAACTGGACTCGTTTATATCGATGATATCTTAATTGGATATAAAAATAACGAGCAGGGAGATGATTATAGTCTCACTGTAAAGGAAGGAACGAGGCTCATTGCGGAATCGGCCTTTGAAAGACCGGCCACAAGTACAACATCAGGGATTATTTCTATTACATTACCTGATTCATTGGAAATAATAAATGATCGCGCCTTTTATAAATGTGGAACCTTAAAAAATCTTGATTTAAAAAATGTCAAGATTATTGGCAATAATGCTTTTACCTATTCTTTAAGAACAACCTCATTAGAATTGAATTGTGATTATATTGGCGACTACGCCTTTTATGAATGCAATTTTAAAAGCCTTTCACTAGATTGTTTTTCAATTGGTGAAAAAGCCTTTGCGCATTCTTGGGTTGAGGATGAAGGACTAAAGGAAATAACAATTCCGGAAAAGACCCTCCATATTGGTGATTACTGCTTCGAAGGATATGAAGGCTTAATAATTACAAATCACAGTAAAAATAGCTTTTCACCTAAATGGAATTATAATATTGATTGTCCATATGAAACAAAATAAGGCTTTGTAAAGCCTTATTTAAAAAAAGAAGTTTTTGAACTTCTTTTTTTATTAATATCTTGTCTTGACTTTTTGTTTATATTTTACCCAAACATCCATTGGCAAGGTATCCGGCTTTTCATCAATAACCGGATCTAAAAAATAATTTGTCTTAACATTAGGAACCTTTTTTAGTTTGTCAATAAATGAATATACATCATCCTCTGAAAAGTCTTGCTTCATAAAGCTTTCTAAGGTGTTTTCCACTACTGGTTCTTCTTTTAAAAGCTCCTTCTTCTCCTCAATTATTTCATCGTTTTCTTTGAAAAGATCTTCATTTGAAGAATAAAGAGTATGATTTTCTTCTTTATAATTATCCATTAAAATATCATCATTTTTTTGAGAAGCTGTCTTATCATCATATACTTCATCAAGAACAGATTTTCGTCCATAAGAATAATCATAGCTATAAGTATATTCTGTTTTATTGTTTAATGATTCTTCTGTCTTGACTGGCTCCGCCTTTTTTTCTGTTGGCTTTTTTTCTAAATCCTCAAAATCATCAGAATTTCGGGGACTATATTTATTTATCCCTTGACTAGAATTATTTGTCCCTTTTTTCTCTTTATTATTAATTGCAATAATAATTATTATAATAGCAACAATAAAAATAAACGGCATTAAAATCACCTACCATTAATAATATAATATAAAAATTTAAAAAAGAAAAGAGTTTTAAACTATAAGTTTAACAAAAAAATACCTTCAGAATTCATAAAAAAAGACACCGAAGTGTCTTAATTAAATGACATGAAGCTTAAACATATCCGTAGCTTTTTCACCAATAGCTGAGCTTCCGGTAATAACAACCTTATCGCCCTTTTCAACTAAACCTGTCTTTAAGGCCATATTAATACCATTTAGGAAAATCTCATCCGTTGTGTTTTGCTCGGTTGAATAAACTGGGAAAACATTCCAAGCTAGATTTAATTGACGACAAGCCTTTTCATTAACGCAAATCGCAATAATTGGACAATTAGGACGATATGCTGCAAGCTTCATCGCGGTTAAACCATTTCTGGTAACACAAATGATGGCCTTGGCCTTCACCTGATAGGAGGCATTAACAGCACCATTAGAAATAGCACTTAGGAAATCATTTCCTAAATCAAGAGCATTTTCATGATATCTTTTTTCATAATCGATTGATTCCTCAGCGCTTAGGGCAATTTCGCTCATTGCACTAACACTTTCGATTGGATATAATCCCGCTGCCGATTCTCCTGATAGCATAATAGCTGTCGTACGATCATAAATAGCATTGGCAACATCAGATACCTCCGCCCGTGTTGGTCGTGGATTTTGTTGCATCGAATCAAGCATTTGCGTTGCCGTAACAACCTGTTTACCGGCGCGATAGCAACGACTGATCATATCCTTTTGAATAGAAGGTAAAACCTTGAATGGAACCTCAACACCCATATCACCGCGGGCAACCATAACACCATCGCTTGCGTCAATGATATCCTGCATATTTTTGATTCCTTCGGTATTTTCAATTTTCGAAATTATTTTTATGTTATCGGCATTATGCTCATGAAGGAAGGCTCTTAAATCAAGGACATCTTGTTTTCTTCTGACAAAGGATGCCGCAATATAGTCAACATCTTGGGTAATTCCAAAGGCAATGTCACTTTTATCAACGTCACTTAAATAATTCATATCAACAATAACATTTGGAATATTTATACTCTTATGATTGCTTAATTTTCCTGGATTTAGGATTTTTACAGTGACATTTGTTCCTTCGATTTTAGTGACCTCTGTTGCGACCTTTCCATCATCAATTAAAATCTTATCGCCTGGCTTAACATATTTAGCTAAATCGGGATAAGTAAGTCCTACCACTTTATCATTTCCAATTAAATCATAATCGCTCGAAAAAGTAAAAATATCTCCTTCTTTAACATTAATGGAACCATTTTCGAAATCTCTTAAGCGAATCTCTGGACCTTTAGTATCTAAAAGAATTGGAAGGGGAATTCCTAATTCCTTACGAAGCATCTTTATTTTATCCATTCTTATTTTTTGTTCCTCATGAGTTCCATGAGAAAAATTAATTCGAGCACAGTTCATTCCGTTTAATATTAATTTTCTTAACATTGAAACATCATCAACGGCTGGTCCTAGTGTACAAATAATCTTCGTTTTACGCATGACTTATACTAGTATAATAAGGCCTAATTATTATACAACTCCTTTTTTCAAAAATTTTTAAATGTAGGCTCCATTTATATTTTACGGCTTTTATTTTAAAAAATGCAAAAAGGCCCTTTCGGACCTATTAGTTTATTCTCTTAATCTCGACTGTTTTAGCATTTAAGGAATCAATCTTAATTCTCCACATTGCATCCTTAAATGTTCTGAATAAACAATCCTTGGTAATTTGATGAGTTCTTTGAAGATCCTTATTAAAGTAATCCCAAATCCAATAGGTATTTTCTTCATCATTATATTTAATAACAAAGATACCACCCTTTTTTGTAAATTGCTTTGGATTATCAAATTCAGCAAATTGCATAAAGCATACCTGCGCATCAATTCCGTAGAAGCTCAATTCCTCTACTGTTTCTTTTGCCTTATCTTCATCATTATAAATGATACATTCGAATAAATTATCAACGAATTTTGAACCATGACCTTTGATTTCTGCTAGGTAATTGGCATCCTTACGAACAACGTAAAATTGCATAAATACCCCTCCTTTTGATGTAAACGGTTTCCTCAATATATATATTATCACAGAACAAACTATATTGCAAGAATAAAATCGCATTATTTTTTAGAAAAGTTTTTTTGAGAATGGCTATACAATCTAGTTTTCTAAAATAAACAAAATGCATTAAAGATAATCATTGATGAGTTCTAAAAAGAAAATTTAATACTATTCCCATAACCACTGAGGCTGGAAAGAGAAAAAATACTAGTAAAGATACTAGTGGAGCCAAATTCTTCTTTTTTAGCTTGCTAGAAAAATAGATATTTGTTTGTAATAATAAATACATTCCAATAATCATTAAAATGACTAAAGCTGAATTAACAAGAATAATTGTAAGGATATTATTAAACATAATGTGAAGGTATAAAAATGCAATAAATAATATAAAGGAGATAATACTTGTAATCGAAATGCTTGGGCCAAAATATAGAATACGATTCTTTCTTTCCATTAGATTAATTCGAATCAATATTTCTCTTTCAATGAAAAAAATAATGATCGTTTTTAAAATGGCATTAATCACAAAAACGGTTGGGATTAATCCTCTTACAATATCATATAAATTAACATTAATTTCTTTAATGAATTCTAAATCAGAAAATAAGTCAATGCTCAAAAATATATTTAATAAATATGTTGCCATGATATCAAAGACCAAGCATAAAGCGAAGGTTATTGCATATTTTAAATATTCATTGAGCTTAGTTTTTTCAATCAAGCCTTGATTTAATCCAATCAATAAATTGGGTAAAAAATAGATCATCAAATAATACGGATTACCAAAAAGAAAGCCTGTCAAAAAGGATGTTAATAAAACTAAAATTCCTGAAACCAGATTATATCGATAGGCATAGATTGCAAGGGGAATTGGGACAATATAATAAAAGATACTATCAGGCGTATTATTCGCAACCAAAAATAACAAAACCGTCATACTTGCGATAATTGCTCCTTCGGTAAGCATTCTTAAATTGATCTTTTTCATAAAATATCGCCTTCCTTTAGATATGCATTTTTAAGAGAAATTGTAATATGTGCTATGGCAAAAGCAATTGAGGAAATAATTAATGGTATATTTAAAAGCATAATTCCTGAAAATAAGAAAATAAGAGAAGGAATAATTGAAAGGAGGTAAGCTCGTAGAAGCTTTCTTTTATTCCAGCAATAAACCCAACCCAAAACATAAAAGATTATTAATATTGAATTTGTAATAATGTAAACTAATAATCCATAATCAAACCAAAAATTAAAAAAAGTGTAAGGAATATTAAAAACCATCAAGCCAAAGCAACCAAATCTTCCAATTTTTTCTAGTACTTCCATAAAACGATTATGGTATTTATTTTCAAATCCATTGGGATTTTTCATACAATAAATTAAATTTGGTATTAATATGATTATCATAATACATAATCCAAGATAATTAAACCAATCCATTTTTATCATCCTTTATTTGAAATAAAAACTTTATAGGTAGTTACCTACAAAGCTTTATCTTGTAATTCTTACTATACAATCCTTTATTGAATCAATCTCATTATCCTCAAAAAAGCAAATAACATCCTCAAAGGAACCATAACGTGTATTGTTTAATAATCTCAAAAAATCCTTTACCTCGGATTTTCCTTTAAGCTCAATTACTTCGTTATTTAGCAAATCTAAAATCCTTTGATCAATTCCATCTAAGGAACTATTATTGAGTTGATTTAATTCCTCTTTTGAAAGACGACGGTTTTTCCTAAGCATAAGGGCTTCCTTGGTATTTTCATGGTATTCTAATAAATCATTAGTAATCCCATATTTATCTCCAAGCTCTACAAGCGGGAGGAAAAAGAAACCAGCCGTTTCAAATTCTTCGCTTATTATTTTCTTTTTATTTTCAAAAACTTCAATTACCATAATTAATTCGTTGGCCAAACTCGGCAAGCAACGCCCTTCGCTCCTTCCGCATTTTTATCAACAATCTGATCCAAATCATTCACATAAACAATATGACTAAACCACTCGGAATCCTTTAATTTGGTTAAATTATTTGATGCGGCCAAACCAATAGAAACTTCCTCTTTTGTTGTTCCATCAACGTTTGTAATTGTTGCAAGACCACAGCTTACAATAATATTTCCATTCAAAGCCTCGAATTCTTCCTTTTCCTCATTCCACATTGTCGTTACATAAACGCGGTCAGTATATTTACTGATACGATTAATGAAATCTTGGGTTGGGAAGGTATTAACTCGATTAACAGTATATTCGGTTGAACCAGCGCAGCAGCATACGCAGCAAATATCTGGCGTAATAAGCTCAAGGAGACAATCATTAGATGATGTCTTTGAACCATGATGTCCACCTTTAAATAAATCGACATGGCCCAAACCCTCATGACTTTGATAATATTCAGCTAAGGCTTCCTCTCCTTCACGCTCTAAATCACCAGTAAAGAGAAAATTATGGACCTCTTCACCTTTAGTATATGTAAATAACACGCAAACTGAATAATTATTTTCATCAGGTGAAGTTTCAAAATAGTATTTGTTATAGAGAATTGTCATCTTTACATAATCAGTTAATTGGTATGTCGATTGAGCTCCGTTTTCATTATTAAAGCATTCCTTAGCAGTGTAATGCTTAGCTCCATTTGAAACCTCTTCATCGCGCAAGGCAAGATAATTATTATAGGTAGAGGTTGTTTTATTTGAATAAGCAAAATCAATTATGGTTTCACAATCATAATATGTAAAAATACTTTCCTTACCAGTGAAGGCCGCAATATGATCCTGATCGGCATGCGTGGCAATTACATATTCGAGCTTTTTATCCTTACAATATTTATCAACATAAGCCTTGATTGTTTTTCCGGAGGCTGGTCGCGAACCCGCATCGATTAAAATGTCAACATCGCCAACCTTTAAATATGTGCAATCACCAGCATATTCATTTCCAAGCATCAAAAAGTGGGCCTGAAAGCCATCATATACAACCCCTTCAACAGCTGGTTTATTATTGTTTAAGACAACAACTGCCGTTGCACCGCCACCAATTCCCAATATGGCAATAACAATCAAAATAACCCAAACTAAAACCTTATGCCCCGCTGCGGCCACAAGCTTAGCGTTATCGAAAGCATCAATTGTGCCTCCCTGTTTTTTTACATAATCACGAGCTTCAATTTCCGTATCAAAAACCTTTGATGCGCGCTTCGCCCCTTCTTTTTTGACAGCATATTTTCCTGCTTTATTTTTTTCAATTGAATATTTCAAATGTCATCTCTTCCTTTCAAAAAATATTATACTACATCATTACCTAATATTGCAAAGAAAAAGGATTTTTTAAAGCGAGCAAAAAAAAAGCTTGATTTTCATCAAGCATTAAAATCAATCAAAATGGCAAAGATGAACCATTTTAATACAAAATGCAAACACCTTTCGTTTTTTGAATACACCTATAAAATTTTGCAAACACCCTATCGTTTTTTGAATACATCTTTCGTTTTTTGCAAACACCCTGTTTTGGCATTGTTGCGCTGATGGATAAATTGGAATTTGACGGTTAAAATATGCCGCCATTATACTTTTTCATTGCATAGAAGCTAACAACCATTCCTACAATGATACTTGCAATCAATTCTACTACTCCGATAATCACAAGAGCTTCAAGTTGCGTTAACTCAAAAATCAAGAATAGAACACCGAACACTATCATCGCAAGACCGATAATCAGCGTTCCCAAGCCGATGAGCTTTCCAAACGGCTTTCTGTTTTCCTCGGTTACTCTTTGTCTATGATACCAATGGAGAGAGGATATGTTACCTGTCATATTGATTATACCAAGAATAGAAATCAGTATTCCTAATCCTGAAACAGTTATAAATGCTGCCATTTTAATTCCTCCTACAAATTCTAATTTATCTAATTATTGAAACAAATTAAAATGCTTCATAGTTCGACTAATATTATACCACAAGTACTCTATTTTTGCTTCTGCGAACATAAAAAAATCAGCCCTTATGACTGATTCTAACTACTATTTAGTAATTTCATATCCATTTTTAAATTTGAAGGTTATCGTTTTATCTTCGTGAGCTATGCACTCATCTATAAGTGTAAGCCATAATTCATCTGACCATTCTAACAAAACTGTATCAGCTACTATCATTTTCTGAAGGATAGCCTCAAGTTCTTTTTTCCTTGCTGTCTTTCGTAGTCTCTCGTCTTCAGATTCTTTTAATCTGATTTTGGCTTCATCGAATCTGTTTGCTAAAGCATTATACTTGCTTTCATATTCTTTATTTTTTTGAATATTAAGTAAAATTAACAATGTTATCAGAATTAGTAAATTTTATGTAAAATCAATAAATTCTCCTCTAAAAATCCTTTCGTCTTTAAAAACACTCTGCCTTGGCATTGTTGCGCTGATTGATAAATTGTAATTTGTTAGTCTATTAACTTTATAAATGAATTAGCATTTAATATAGTATTTGAAACAAATTCTCCTTTATAAAAGTTAGCCCAATTATTAAATATACAAGGTGCATTCTTTGCTTTTTCTAATGAATCTATTTTTATAAAATTTATTTTTAAATTATTCTTTGTTGCGTATTCTGTTAATTCATTTACCTCATATTCTACATAAGGACACTCATTGCTATAATAAATAGTAAAATCTTGATTATCTATTTTCATAAGTCTAGCATTATCATTAAATCTAGGTGCTTCACTATTATCAAATTGAAGTGCTAATAATTCATAATCTAAAATAGTATCTACAACTTTAAATCCATAATGTTCAAAAAATTTCTTTTCCCCAATAAAAGGCTTTTTCTTTTTAGAAGCTAAAGTACATATACCACTCATACCTTTTTCTTTAGAGTCTTTTATTGCATATTCAAGTAATTCTTTAGCAATTCCATTTCCTTTAAAGCTTCCTGCAACCCATAAACAATATATATATTCATAATTTTTACCGCTTATTGGCACCCATGCAGTTTCTATTGGCTCATATTCAATAAATACTTTTCCTCTAGCATTTAACCTTCTAAAAACATGTCCATCTTCTAATTTACTTTTAATCCATTCTTTTTTACTATCAACACCTTTTTGGTGTTTTTTATCTCCGATTGCACAACATATATGCTCATCATCAATATTTTCAACTGTTAAATTTATATATTCATTCATTTTTTTTCATTCCCTCTAATGACCTTATGCCATTCATAATTATTTCAAGTGATACATCAAAGCTTTCTTTAATAGATATTGGGTTACCAAAAGCATTATTATTTACAAGCAAAGAAAATCCCTCTAAAAAGCTTCTTAATGTTCTTACAATATGATTTATATTATCATCACTAATATTTAAGGGTTTCATTACCTTAAACAGCATATTAAATAATTTTCTAGTGGCATCTTCTTTTTCAGCATTTTCATATTTATTATACCAAAGCATTGCAGTAAAAACCCCTTTATTGCTAGTAGCATAATCATAAAAAACATAACACATATTTCTTAAAGCTTCATACCCTGATACACCAATAGCTGAATCAAGCATTTTTTCTTCCATATGCTTCCAACCATAAACCATAAGCCTTGATTTTATTTCATCAAGACTTGATATATGATTATACAAAGATGGTGATTTAATATTTAATTCTTCAGCAATAATTTTAAGTGACAAATTTTCTAATCCAATTTTATTTACAATACAAGCAGAAGTTTCAATAATAAGTTCATTATTAATACTATTTTTTGCCATATTATCCTCCAAAACTAATCATATTATTATTTTAACTAATCAAATTAGTTTTGTCAATAATAAAAAGAGAAATTATAAAAATAATCTCTCTTACAAATTGGAATTTATCGCTCTAACAAACTGAAAGTTGCACATGCTCTAACTTTCTATGATTTGGTACACCTTTTCAGACCAATCCCAAATATCTTTGCAATCATTCACAACATAAATAATCCTATCTTTTAACTCGCAAGGTATATGCGATTCCAATTTCTCTTTTAATTTCATAGGAACTACAATTTTGTAGACCCAATCTTTAAGTATTATTTCATCTTTAACTTTCATAGGAAGCACCCCATCACACACCGTATTTGGATGCTTTAATAATTGCTCATATTTGAAGTAAAATCTCACTCCAGGATTAAAATGCATACTCAAATCATCTTCATTTGGGAAACGCTCTAATGCTCGTTCCATAACCAATCTATCTCCTGCTTGGCAATTCCCCCATGAAAGCATTATGTATTCAAAATAATCAGCTGGGTCATTTGCTGCATTTCGATTTTCACTCATCAGCTCTTCAACAGGTACTTTCCTTGCATTTAGTGCAGATAACAGTTTTCCACATTCAAATATTTTAATGGCATTCTCAACAGAAGTCGTATGACATACATAATCTGTAACACATCCTTTTCTATAAGGACATGCTGTACATTCTGTCAACAACTTCGGTCGCGGTGTGCTTAAATACATTTCTTTATGCGTGATACCTTCGTTAACTAACTTTAATACATTACTATCTTCACATTCAATTACACATTCCCTGCCATATCTGTTTTCATACTCTATAAATTCAATAATAGTTCTAATCTCCCAATCTGTTATCTGTGGATAATTAGAAAGTTTCTTATAGAACACACCATCCCATACTACAGTGAATTCAAAATCGCCTATTTTTATTAGCATATTATCACCACCAAATTCTAATTTATCTAATTATTGAAGCAAATAAAAATGCTTCATAGTTCGACTAATATTATACCACAAGTACTCTATTTTTGTTTCTGCGAACATAAAAAAATCAGCCCATATGGCTGATTCTAAATATTATTTAGTAATTAAATATCCATTTTTAAATTTGAAGGATATCGTTTTATCTTCGTGAGCTATGCACTCATCTATAAGTGTAAGCCATAATTCATCCGACCAATCTAGCAGAACTGTATCAGCTTCTATCATTTTCTGAAGGATAGCCTCAAGTTCTTTTTTCCTTGCTGTCTTTTGTAGTCTTTCGTCTTCAGCTTCTTTTAATCTAATTTTTGCTTCATCGAATCTGTTTGCTAAAGCATTATACTTGCTTTCATATTCTTCCTGATCTTGAGAAACATTAGCGTTCTCTCTTACTAGCTTTTCAACTAATCCAGCAGTAACTTCAATCTGAATATTAGCATCAGCGATTCTCTTATCAATTTCTGAAGTGTCAGACAAAATTGTTATGACTTCTTTAGTATCATCAATTATTCTTTGCTTATCACTCATCGCTTCATTGTAGGCTTCGATGAACTTTGTTTTTATTTCATCTTCAGTAAAATGTGGAGTTTTGCAAGTTTTATGATTCTTATTATATTTTCCATTACATTGATAGATTAGTTTTTCGTGTGGGCTTCCTTTATGCCACACTTTTCTTCCATAAAATGAACCGCAGCATTCGCATTTTATCTTTGATGAAAACACAGTGTTTGAAGAATATGATGCACCTATCTTCTCACGCTTTTTAAGTTCAGCCTGTACCAATTCCCAGTCTTCTTTTTGAATTATTGCTGGATGGTTATTTTCTACATAAGCTTGCGCTACTTCACCTTTATTCTTTATTGGCTTATGTTCTAGAAAGTCTGCAATATATGTTTTTTGAAGTAGAGCATCGCCTTTATATTTTTCGTTTGTAAGAATTGAATTTATGTTATTAATAGTCCAGGAT
>CAZWLD010000001.1:0-141466 GCA_964634685.1 uncultured Anaeroplasmatales bacterium | reverse complement strand
TACTATTTGTGCTTGTTCTTCATTAATTCTTATCTCTCCATCCACCTTGTCATATCCTAGAAAATTAGCATAGGCAAATGATACCTTTCCATTTTGCACTCCCCATCGTTTACCAATTTTGACATTTTCAGAAATGGATCTACTTTCTTCCTGTGCTATTGATGCCATTATGGTAAGTATCAATTCACTTTTAGGATCTGAAGTATCAAGGTTCTCTTTTTCAAAAAGAACATAAACTCCGTTAGATTTTAATTGCCTTACATACTTGATGGTATCTAGAGTGTTTCTAGCAAAACGAGATATTGATTTTGTAATGATGTAGTCAATTTTTCCGTCAAGCGCATCTGCAATCATTCTATTAAAACCTTCTCTTCGTTTTGTATTTGTTCCTGTGATTCCTTCATCAGAATAAACATCTACATATTCCCAGTTTGGCTTTTCTTTTATAAAGTTTGAATAATAATTAACTTGAGCTTCATAGGATGTTGCTTGCTCATCACTATCAGTTGAAACACGAGCATATGCAGCTACTCTTCTTTTCTTTATTACATCGTGTGCAATTCTTGTTACTGGATTAATCTTTTGAGGAATAATTGTTACCTTTCCCATACTACTGCTCCTTTCTATAAATGTCCTTAGCTTTTCTTCTTGCTTCTTCTTTCATCTCATCAGTCCAGGAGTCTTTTCTAGATATATCGTTCCACTTTCTTTCAACGTCAATTTCACCTTTCAAATGAAAAATTAATCTATTATCTGGAAAGACCTCTATGTATATTAATTTTCTTTTAATTTTTTCTACCTTTAATTCATCAATACCAAGTACCTCAAGAGCTATTCTTGTTAACTCTGAATCTGGTATGCTTTTTGATGAGCACGCATTCTTCCCTTCATTTTGAAATGTATTGCAAGACCATTTTTCTCTATATCTAGTTTTTTTATGGCTATAACCCTTGCCACAAATACCGCACTTAACAAAACCTGATAAAGGATATCTAGTTACTTTATAATTATCTAACTTAAAGAACTCTACTCTTTTCCTTCTTAATTCTAGTGCTTCATAATAAGTCTCTTTAGAAATAATAGGCTCATGATCATTTTCAATATAAAATTGGTCTTGTTCTCCATTATTCTTAAGAGTCTTTTTTGTTAGAAAATTTTCTCTATATGTTTTTTGAAGAAGTAAATCACCAGTGTAGTTAATATTTGCCACGATTTGTTGAATGGTTGCTTTATTCCATTTTTTAGCAAACATCGGTAAAATGCCTTCTTCATTTAGTTTTCTAGCAATTAATTGAAAACCTAATCCATTAAGATATAGGTCAAATATTTTTCTAACTATCTCTGCTTCTTCGGGAACTAGTACCAGCTTTTTATCAACAACCCTATAACCATAGGATATACCGCCACCCCAGATTAAACCCTGTTCAAAGTCTTTTCTTATTCGCCATTTTTGATTTTCTGATACGCTTTTTGCTTCTTCCTGAGCAAAAGATGCTAAAAAAGTAAGAACCATCTCTCCATCTCCACTTAAGGTATGGAGATTTTGTTCTTCAAAATAAACATCCACATTTAATGTTTTAAGTTCTCTGACGACCTCAAGCATTGTTACTGTGTTTCTTGCAAATCTTGAGATTGCCTTAGTGATGATGAGATCTATTTTCCCCTCTCTGCAATCCTGAATCATACGCTGGAAGTCTTCTCTTTTATCTTTAGTACCAGAAATACCTTCATCTGCATAAATTCCGACAAATTGCCAGTCATCATTAGAACTAATGAACTTATTGTAATAGCTTATCTGAGCTGATAATGAATGAAGCATTGCATCTTTAGCAGACGAAACTCTAGCGTATGCTGCAACTCTAAGTTTTCTTTTCAATTGTGGTAACGCGTCTATTTGAACTATTTTCTTTTCCATTATTTGCCTCCTTGTTTTCATGCATATATATCACTCTAAATCCACTTATTATCAAGTCATTTGGACGATGAATATCTTCAGGTTTGATACAATATTTATCAGCTAAAAATTGTTCTGCTTTTTTATATTCTTCAGCAGTAATTATCCCTTCATTAAATAAAGAAGTTATAGGCGCTAGCGAGGTCATATACTTTTCGACATTACTTAATATCATAAGCATCGCCTCTTCTATAGTTATAAAAACAGTTCTTAGAGCAGAATGACGGATGCTGAGACTCATATCCATAAAACTCTTTACCACAGTTTTTGCATTTATGAATTTTCTTGTTACTGCATCCATTGGCTAACCAGTACTTCATTCTGCATTTGGAGTCGCAAAATGACTTCTGCCTATGCCCTTTTGTTTGAACTAGATTTTTGCCACAAAATAAACATTTATTATCAGGTTTTTTTTCCTCTCTAAGAATAATTGAGATTATTGAACTCCTTGATTTACCTGTAGCTTCTGCTATTTCTTTATAGCTCTTGTTTTCTTTTCTCATTTTAAGAATTAGATTCTTTTCGTCAGTTGTCATAGGTCATTACCCTCCTTCAAGAGTTAATGGCAACGTATCGACAAACTGCCAAAATAAAAATAAAAAAATGGCGATATACTGCAAGATACCGAGATTATTCGATGTCTTTCCAATATACCGCCAAGATTATGAAGTATTACGCGTATTAAACTTTAGCCAAGTTTTGATAATAACCCTTCAGCTACTGCCAATGTGTTCATCAATTCTTTTCTATCCTTTTCATTTTGTGATGGTAAGTCAATAAGTTCTTTCAAGTCATTGACTTCCACTAATAAAACACCTTTTAAAAAATCAATTTCTTCATTAGAAAAATCCATAGCAAAAGCACTCCTTTCATAAAAATTATTCATTAGATCTAGCGAATTCGCGTATAGTTTACCACCAATTTTTTATATGTCAAATTGCACTCTTTCTTCTTAGAAGAAAATTTGAGAAAAATTGAAAGAAATACTTAAGTTATTTTTTAAAGCAAAAGAAAAAAGGATGCTTTTTGAGAAAAAACTCATCAAACATCCTATGAAAACATTTTCTATAAAATAATTTAAAAACCTCTCCACTATCTGTGGTTTAAGGCCCGAGGCAAGACCTACTGCTGCTTCCGCAGTTCGAATGTGCGCTGGCCTTTTAACGTGGTCCAGGCACTACGCTGTCCACGAGCAACGATAACTTATGCAATTACGGAGGATTCATGACTCCTCATTATTATATATAGTCGATTTTTCGTGTTTTTTCTAAAAATTTTTGAAAAAAGTTAGTTTTTCAGTAAATCAATAGTTGCTTCAATCTGAATTGTTAACCAATTATTGAAATCACCATAGTTATCTTCGATATACTTTTTAGTATCTTCAGTAATTTGTGATAAGGCTATATTCTTTGCTCGAGTCAAAGCTTCAGCTTGAGCTTCTTTATCAAAATTTCCATTCTTCTTTAATGCATCAACATAAGTTTGAAATACTACTCTTACCGCATTTGTCACGATAGTAGTTGCTGTTGATAGTTGTTTTGCTAATTCATTATTCTTAATCTTTGAATTGATGAATTTAATTAGTTGAGTTCCTGCAATAGAAATCATAGGTAAAATAACTGCAGTTAGTAAAACCGATAAAATATTAAGTAAAATCTCATTCATTTTGAATACCTCCTATTTATGAGCTTGTTTATTTATGTGTTCTTCAATTTCCTCGATTGCGTGAGTAACTGGTCCATTACAACCTTGTTCATGAAGTCCTTTAAGGCAAGCAAGCACACCTTTAGTAAGTATGCTTTGTTCTGTCTTTATTTCTTTTATCGAATCATCTTGTTTCTCGTTTTTGAGATACCATCTATAGATAGTAAAAACGACTCCGAAGATTACTCCAAGAGCCGTTATAACAGATGCAATTGTAATTATTGTTTGTGCTAAATCCATAAGTCCTCCTAATTTAACCACGTAGGTTTTTCAGGTATGATTTTTGTTTCTGTAGCAACTAGCCAAGCCTCATACCAAGCATCTAGCTCTTTTCTTCTTTCTTCAGATAAATGACTCCACCAAAGAGGTGAACGATTGTCGATTAAGTTAAAGCATTCGACGTCTCTTCTTTCTCTAATAACCTGATCATTTAAAAGATCAACCATATGGAATACTCCGTTAATTTGCCTCCAATTCTTACCTATTTTGCAACACATAAGAGTTTCATAAAGTTCATCATCTACTTCGATTTCAATGGTGGCATCATAAATATATATGCTTTCTAAAAAGCCTTCTTTGTTTATTTTTACTTTCTTCATACGTACCTCCTAAACTGCGATAACTAATAATGAATATGTCTTCTTGCCACCAGTGGTATTTCTTACCGTTATGCTCTTACCACTAATTGAGAACCATTGGTTATTTGAACCTGTTGATGGTGTATCCCTTTCAGTTAACTGAGCACCGATTATCTCATTAATTCCATAGGCAGTTAAATCATATGTTTGATAACTTCCGTTACTAACTAAAGCGTTAAAAACGATTATTTGAGGACAAGTAGCACTACTTCCAGTATGAGCAGAACCAAGTGGTGAATTAAGCCAACAAATCTTATTCATTTGGTTATATGGGATTTTACCAGTAAGAGAAGCGTCCTCAGCATCGCTAGACATATATGTACAATATCCTTCAGGTCTGAATTCAACCCAGAAATTTTCTCCATAAGATGTATTCTTTAATCCCATAATGCAATCATCTATTCTTTGAGTTCTTGCAAATATTGCATAAGTAGGCATTCTTGAATCAGACGATTCTGAACCAATACTAAATTGAGATGCCCACGAGCCATTGTAAGATAACCCACTAGAACTAATGCTTAGATTACCGATAGTTCCACTTGTTGATTTAATTGCACCAGTACTATCAACACTAAAGTTAGCACCTACCTTAATTGATGCACCCTTTATATCAAATGAACTATCTCTTACAAAGTAATAAGTGCCACCACCTGTTGTAATAGAAATATCGGTTGTTTCTGGAATCAAAAGATACCCAGTATCACTTCCAACATCTGCACTTCCATCTTTCCTATAAACGATATAAATATAGTCATTTTGTTTCAAACCATAATACTCAACTTTTGTATAACCAGTTAAAGCTGAACTGCTATTTTGATTTGCTCTTGTATGAGCTTTTACATAACTACTTGAATAAACAGTTGGATATGATGCTGCATTTGGAGTTGAAATCATTGTATAGTCAAAACTTGACTCTGCATAAGAACGGATATATACAGTAAGATTTGTTGATTTATTTACTGTTATTTTGCTTACTGCATACGATGATGCTACTCCTTGGTTATTTGACTTATATGCAATTAAACCAACAGACGATAGTTCTATACCACTACTTGTTCCAGGAGTTCCTGCATAAAGTCTATTTGAGTCAATTGTAAAACCACCGATCTTCCCTTGAAGAGCAGAAAGTATACCTGAATTAACCCAAGTAGCATCAATTGCATCCGCCAAAACATACACATATCCACCACTCGTATAGATACCTCTTGATGCACCTTCAGAGTTTTTAGAGCCTGCTAAAGCACTACAAATGTTAGTCCAATTCACTGTAGCATCTGAACCAGCAGGACCTTGAGGACCTGTCGCTCCAGTTGGACCTTGTGGACCAGTAGGACCTTGCGGTCCTGTTGCACCTGTAGGGCCTTGAGGTCCAGTAGAACCCGTATCCCCTTTTGGTCCCTGACTTCCTGTAGCACCTTTATCTCCTTTATCGCCTTTAGGTCCTTGTGAACCTGTGGCACCAGTTGCGCCAGTATCTCCTTTATCGCCCTTAGGTCCTTGACTACCCGTTGCACCAGTATCGCCCTTTTCACCTTTAAGTTCAGTCTTTTGTGTATCTGTAAGGTTAATCTTTAGACCTACTGCTGTGACAGTTCCTGTCGGATCTACTGTGAAATTTGGTCCAACCCTGATTCCATCAGTTCCTACATATACGCCATTATGACTTGTATCATTAAACGATGCTACACCTTTATAAATGCCTTTATCAGAAATAGTAAAGCCACCAATAGAACCTTCAGTTGAGGTAATTTTACCCGTTACATCAAGTCCTGTTGAGGTGGCTTTCATTACTGTTTTTTTATTAGCATAAAGTTCGAAAGAGCTACTATCAAGTTTCCAACCAAATGATGAGCTAGAGTTTCCATACGCACTATCGGCTTTCTTTGAGACCTCTGCAGAGATATTAGTTGCAGTTTGTTTTAGAGTTGATACTTCACTTTCAATAGAAGTCACGTCTTCTTGTATTCCATCAATATCTGACTCAATGGTTTCTATTGTTTTTGTTTGAGTACCTACAGTACTAGTTAATCCATCAAGATTTGTTTTGAACTCAGCTTGTTTTTCTTCAACGGTCTTTACTGATGTTCTTATCGTATCAGTGCCATTTTGTTCTACCCATTTAGCGCCGTTATAGACCATAGTTACGGGCGGAGTTTTTGAAGTATCCACCCATAACTGACCTTTATATGGATTTTCTGGAGCAGTTGACTGAGTCACCACATCATTCAATGAATAGATTGTAAATTGATTCTGTGACTTCATAGTATCATCCTCCTTAAATCACTACTTCAACCATAAAAGTTGCTTTTGTTGCCACATCTGAACTTGAAACAGATAATGTTTTACCTGTCTTCTTTCCGCTTGTACCCCAGCTAGTATCAATAGCACCATCTTTGTTATATTTCGTCCAAGTATAAGTTCCTGAACCTGCTGCATCTACTTCAACTCCAGCTTGATATACAACTGCTTTTAATACTGTGCTTCCTACTCCGTTTTTGAATACGTCTCCACCTGTTGATGTTATTTGAACTTGAAGTGGATCTGCATTATCAATGAATGTAGCAACGTCATAAAATTTTGAATTATAAGTTGCTGAAGCTGAATCAGTATCTTTACAACAACATTTAAATACTGCATATGATTCGACTGCCGAAGCATACACAGTTATCGTTGCGGTTGTTGTTCCAGTATATTTTCCAGAAGTATCAGAAAGCTTATACCAACCGACACCAAAGTCAGCATCATATCCTGCTGATGAAGTTGACGAAACTGATGAATCCATAATTGCCCATTTATAAGTAACATTAGTTGTATCTACACTTGAACCACGCCATAACTCTCCTTTTGCAGTTAACGTTGCAACTTCAGAATTCTTGAATACATTTCCTAAAGGTGTAGTAACAAGCAAATCGACAATACCGCCACCATTTACTACTCTTGAAAACGAAATAGTAAGTGGATGAGTTATTTCAAGACCTGTAGATGAGTCCTTATAAGTGATAACACATCTATAATCAATTCCAGGAAGTCCAGCCATAGTATTTCCTTTAACTGTTAAAATATGGTTCTTTGTGCCAGATAAAGAATAATTACCACCAGTTGTAATTGCGGTTGTTGATGAACCAACATACCACTTGACTGATTGGACATTTGTCGATGTTATTTGGTCTGTTGTTGTACCAATAATATATAAACTTGGTGTTAATACTAGATTGGTTGATGCCCAGTCTGGTGAATACGTGCTATTGTCTGGATTGAACATCTGTGTTTTTGCAAGATTTGAGCCTATATAACCTGTTAAGGTTAAGGCATCATTATAATCAATAATTGTAAATTGTCCTTGTGCTTTAGACATTTTAATAATCCTCCTTAATTAGCCTAGTAGGCTTTCTCTTGTTGTTGTATCGATGAGGTCACAATAAAAGGTTGCTCTAGCCTTAACATCATCGCTTGTTATTGTGATAAATTTTGTTCCACCAAAATGAGCTGAATTCCAAGCCTTATCTGCTTCAGTATCTGAAGACACTCTAGTCCATATAAACTGATTATCATCAAGTTCATCAGTGACATCTTTATCCCAAGAAAAGACTGTCGCAGAAAGCACTGTTGATATATTTCCGTTTTTGAAGATATTTCCGTTTGAAGAACTGATGACTAATCGATACATTTTTTGTTCTTCAATGTTATCAATTCGACTAGTTTGTTCTTCCACTGATGCGGTTGTTGCATACGCCCTTAGTACTACTTCGCCACTTTCTAGATTCCAATAAGAACTACCATCGTTACTAGATAAGGTTCCTGCTTTAATGATATTTGCAGCTAAAGTACCAGCAGTGATGAAATCAGCTACAATTGCACCATCACCAGTAATCGCGGTTTCATATGGCCCGTTATAACCATGACTTGAAAAACCTAGACCTCCTAAGTTCCAACGCCACACATTAACTGCTTTAGTTATGTCATCAGAATCCATAATTAATAATTCATAAGGAGATCCATTTGAATTTGAATGAAGTACTACAGTTCCTCCTCTATTACCAGTTATTTGTTTTGTAGCATTATCAATAGCTGAATTTAGTAAGCTAGGTAATCTATCAATAGATTTCTGTGTATCTGCTACCACATTCTCTAGATCATTTATCTTTGAAGTAAGGTTAGCTTTTAAAGTACCTAAAGTAATAGATTTATATTTTTCCTTCAAAGAATCATAGACCGTTTTTACAACCTTCATCTTACTTGTTATACCTAATAAAGCATGTTTGACTGTCACCGTATCACATAGTGATAATCTTTCGTGAATTGCTGCATATTCGCTTTGATTCCATAAAGGTTCAAAAGAAATATCGATGCTTGGATTTTCTACTCCAAGAGGATGATTTTTAATCCAGACATTTGCTTTTGTTCTAAGTTCATATTCAGTTATTCTTTCATCTTCTTTAAAATTCTCAGTGAAATCTCTTATATAAACTTTTCCAACCTTGAGAATTGTTTTAGTAAGTGGAATGACAAATTCTGGAAGAATTACTACTGTTTCTCTATCGTTATCATCTTTTATTATTCCATAAGGCAAGATATGTGTATAAATATCAGTGATGTCTGACTCATGTTGGAGTTTAGTTAGGTTTTTTCCATAGGAAATAACTACACCATTATCACTACCTCTTTGGCTATAATGTTTTACTTTGAAATTATCCCATTCGAACTCTCCGCCCCATTGATCTAAAATAGAACCCTTACTTCCACCTAATAAACTTCTAATACTTACAGGCTTTTGAACAGTAAATTGCTTAACTGTTAAATAATCAGTTCTAAACGAGAAATTATTAGGAATTGATGAATGAAGGAACACTTGGTCCATTGCATATTGTGGGCTAGCATTTTCTATATCAAAAGGCATAACAGGAATGGTTGCTAAATCATATGAAATGTGTTGAGCGTATACTGTTATTTCACCTTTTAATGGAGTAGTAATTTTATAAATTCTAAAAGCCTGATTTTTAGATAGATCATTTGGCTTAGCAACAATAATTCTTTCATTCTTTAGATATTGAAATAGGTCACCACTTGTTGGATATTTTAAAGTTAGTTCATATGATCCATTTCTTTCTTCTGTTACTTCACAGCTTGTACATTCTCTTAAAACGCCAATACCAAACGTTGTAAATTCGGTCGCAGTTTCTTGAAATAAAATAGGTATCATAAAGTCACCAGCCTTTTAATGATTTCAACCTTAGTAACTTCACCCTTCCAAGCAATAGAATTATTTCCATTAAAAAGCTCTGGAAAGTCGTCACCTGTTACTTTTCCATTTTGTAGCTCTGTTTCCTTATAAAAATTCATTGTTTCAGAATCACATTCAATAAACTCTTCAACATTTTTAATTATCCATATTTTATTTCTTCCTTCAGAACTAATTGTAAGAGTAATATCTCCACTGCCATAAATCTTCAAATATGGTTTTGCATTAAGCGAATATGGATTATTTACTACAAATTCTTCAGTATAGGTTTCTTTCTCAAGAGTTGAAACTAGATATCTTTGAGGCTTACAAGAGAACACTACAGTGAATGTTCCTATCTTATTAACCTCATCAGAGATATCTAGTTTTGTGTTAAATAGAGCAATTCTTTTGAATTTTAAATCATAGCTATCTATCAAATCATGATATCTATCAGGCTCTTTATATAACCAATTTTTCACAAGCGTTACTTTATTAGATAATTCTTCTATGGACTTTGCAACAATGAAACAAGTATAGGAAATGGATAAATTAGGATACCTACCATTTGAAGAAATCAAGTCGCCATTTCTGCCTGGAATAGATACAAAACTTGCATCATATTTTGGACTAGAAAAAGTATTCTTATTTTGAATATATACACCCAAGTCAGATGATTTTATTCCGTTATAAATGAAGTAGTTCATCCGTAAATCACTCCTTTCCTTCTTGTGAAGCTTGCTGCTGTTTCCATAATTTCTTCTGTGAGACTGTTTATATCTTCATTCGAGTAATTGTTAAAATTCTCTATTTGAAGTTGCAATGTTAGACCGCTTGAGGCTTGCTTAATTCCATCTCTTATTGTTCCTGTAGTACTTGAAACGTTAAAGTTCGTAGGAACACCACTCATATCAGCGGATAGATCATTAAATACAGAATTTAAATCTTTAGTCATTGAGTTAGCTGAGTCAATAACATCAGAAGCACTCTCATCAATACCTCCTGCTAAACCTTCCATTAACATATCACCAATCCATGACATCTTCTTTGAAGGTGAATGAATACCGAAGAAGTTTTTAATTCCATTCCATAAATCAGAAGCCCAACTTGAAACTTTATCCCATATCCAGCCTGCTAAACTTTGGATACCTTCCCATAGTCCTTTTACTAGATTTTTACCGACATCAGCCATTTGAGAAAAGCCTGTAGCAAAGCCGTTTATTATAGATGATAAAATTTGAGGAACCGCCTTAACTATCTCAATAATAATTGTTGGTAAGTTCGTAATTAATGAAGTAAATAACTGAACACCAGCATTAATTAAAAGCGGTAAATTACTAATTAGAGCGTTAATTATTGAACTGATGATTGTAGGAATTGCAGTTAGTATCATTTCGATGATTTCTGGTAAGGCTTGAATTATTGATGTAAAGAGATTAATTCCCGCTTGAATGATTAGTGGTAGACTCTCAACAATAGCGGTTATAATTCCGTTGATGATTTGAGGTATAGCTGTAATGATTGTTTGAATAATCTCAGGAAGAGCATCAATGATACTTGTAAATAAAGTTATACCTGTTTCGATAATTTGAGGAATTGCGCCAACTAAAAAATCAACGATTGAGATAATTAGTTCTGGTAGTGCCTCAAGTAAAATTGGTATTGCTTCAATTAGTCCTTCAGCAAGTCCTGTGATAAGTTGTAATGCTGCATCTAAAATAAGCGGAAGATTATCCACCAATGTTTGACATAATTCGACAACCACGCTCACAATAGTAGGAACTAATTCTGGTAAAGCAGCCGCAATACCTTTTGCTAATGTAACTACTACTTGAACTGCGGCTTGAAGTATCTTTGGTAGGTTTGCTAGTAATCCTTTTACTAAAGTAAGAACTAGTTTTAATGCACCTTCTGCTATCTTTGGTAAAGCAGAAATTAATCCATTTAATAACGACAAAACTATCTTTGTTGCAGTATCGATTATGATATCAAGGTTGTCCATTATTGCCGTTCCAATTGATGAAACAATGCTCATAGCAAGGTCCATTATTTGAGGGATATACTGCAAAATCATACCTAGAAACTTAGGTAAAACCTCGCTGATGACTCCAGACATTTTTGAGATATCACCATCACATTCCCTTATACCATTAGTGAATTCACCAAGCAAAGATACACCATCAGTCGCTAAGTCAGTAAGTATAGGAAGCAAGATAGTGCCTAAAACATTCTTCATTGCTGTTGTTCCAACACTTAAATATTGAAGCTGATCATCAAGTTTTCCATAAGCTGATAACATTTCATCGCTCATTACATATCCTGCATCGTGTGCTTTATCAGCGAGTTCTTCCATCTTTTCTGCGCCTGCTTCAATTAATGGATTAAGGTCAGTAGCGGATTTACCTAATAGAGCCATTGCAAGTGCATCTCGTTCAGTCTCATTTTCAACTTTTCCTAAAGCTTCAATAATCTCCCAGTAGACTTCTTCACTATCACGTAAAGTTCCATCAGCATTCATTACTTCAACGCCTAATTTCTCATATGCTTCAACATAAGTTGATGATCCTTCTTGTGCCTTCTTCATGGCATTGATGTTCTTCTTCATTGAACCAGTAAGGGTTTCAACAGAAACATCAACAAGTTCTGCAGCATACATATATTCTTGAAGCTTTTCAGTAGAAATACCTGTAACTGTACTTTGAGTTAAAACTGAATCAGCAAAGGCAGCGCCTTCTTTTGTCATATCAACTAAAGCCTTCCCTGCCGCCACAGCAGCCGCTGTAACCGCCGCAAATGCCGCAGTCATAGCAACGCTTGCTGTTTTACAAACAGAGCCTAACGCTTCCATTTTTGAAGATGAGTCATCTGCTTGTTCCCCTGCATCTTCAATTTCATCACCCATTTTATCTGCTGATTTCTTGGTTTTATCCATTTCATCACCAGTTGATTCAAGAGCCGATTTATTTTCTTTTAGCTCTTTTTCCATTTTGTTGAGTTCTGCTTGAGCATTATTTAATTGGATCTGCCAGCTTTGAGTTCTTTTATCGTTTTCACCAAATGACTCAGCTGCATTATTAAGAGCTGAACGCAATACATCAATTTTTGTTTTTTGAGCTTCTATTGATTTCTCAAGTACACCATTTCTAGCAGTAAGAGCTTGAACTGATGTATCGTTTTTGTCGAATTGAGAATCAACAAGTTTCATCTCTGAACCTAATACTTTGAAGGACTGGTTGATTTGAGCTAATGATGCTTTGAATTCCTTTTCACCTTCAAGACCTATTTTCAATCCAAAATTATCTGCCATTTGCGTTCACCTCCTTCTATATGCCATCTGGAATAATGTCATCAATAAATCTTTCTACCTTTGGCTTTGAAATACCGTTATATTGTTTATGGCATTCCCATAAATCCAAAAGCAGACCAAAAGGCATGAACCAAACTTCATCCTGTGAAAGGTGTAGCTGACTCAAGCCATAATATAAAAGACGAGTAAACAACTCTTCGTCACTTACTCGCCCGCTGCGTTTTTTGATTCTTCACTCTCAACATTCCTTTTTGTCCCTTTATAAAGAGCTTCAACAATTGCGTTCTTATATAAAGCTAAGTCAGTAGGAGTTGTTAATAACTCAACTTCATCTTCAGTTAAGAGTGGCTTAGGATTATCTTTGTTTTTAAAGTTATGAATAAGAATAGGTTGATTAGCTAGTGTAGTGATTAACCAAACTAACTCATTAATAGCATCTTCATATTTTTCATTTTTGATTAACTTATCACCAAGATCAGAAAGTCCACCATATTTCTTTGCGATTTCCTTTGTTGCCTTAGTGGTTAATAATAGCTCATAATCGTTATCACCAATTTTGATAACAGCACTTCTTTCATCAGCCATTAGATGCTACCTCCTTCATCGTAGACAGGTTCATAAACTTCTGTATACCACTTGCTAATAACAGTTGAATTTGTTTCTGATTCAGTGACTTCAGCTTTCCAAGGATGTTTATTTTTACCATCTACTTTATTTCTTCTGAAGATTGTACCTTCAATTGTTGGAGTTGAGAAAGTAATGGAATCGCCCTTAGTAGCAAGGTTTGTAGCAGGAACGCCAAATAAAACTCTATAAAGCCAATAGTACTTATATTTGCCATTTGATTTCTTTGCTCTAAAACCAATAGCCACAGGCTTTGCTGCATCCTCTCCACCTGAGATTAATACACCATTCTTGTCGACTGTTGCACCAACTAATCCTGCAGCAGCCTCAGTTCCAATATCATCAACTCCTAATGATAAAGTACCGCTTTTGAACTCTTTTACAGCTTCCGCTTGGCCATCATCAGCAAATAAAGTTGCTTCATTAAGTTCAACACTTAAATCAGCAGAGATAGCCTTTGCAAGTTGAACGGGAGTACCGTATGTTTCGTTTCCATCCTTATCTTCAGTGATGGAAGCATAAAATAATTTGTCTAAACCAATTGTTGCCATTAGTAATTATCCTCCTCAATTTCATAGTTATTGGCTACGTCTATTGTGTACTGATAGTAGCCTGTATCAGCGTCATAACCATTGTATTTCCTATCAGTTATGCATAGTTCATTGCTAAGCAATAGCGAAATAATCTGGTTTTTAAGTTTTATATAATTCTCTTTTGAGAAAATTGTGATTCTTAATTCTTGCAAATCTACAATAGGTAGATTATCAGCAGAAATCGGATAAGAATCAGATAAAGGCACAAGCACGATATATTTATCACTTGCAACCTTTTTCATTGATCCTGTTTCAACAGGAATGTTTAATCTAGATAAGAGTAAGTTAACTTGAGACAATATGTTCATGCTTTCTTTATTTCCTCCTCTAGTTTTTTAGTCATTGCGTCAATGCATGGCTTTTTTGATGATGTTTTTGCAGGCTTTAAAAATGGCTTAGCAGGTTGTCCTGCCTTTCCATATTCGATGATGTTAGCTATCATCGCATTGGTTTTACCATCTTTTCTAGGTTCAGCAAAACCTACTTTAATATTGGCATTACCATCTTTACCAACTAATACTTTTGATAGACCTAATGATGAAGCAAGTTCACCAGTCGATTCACCACTTAATACACCTTCAAGATTAGATTTGACTTTGTCTAAGACAACCTCACCGCCAACTTGAAGAACCTCTTCAGTTATTGAATCCATCTTGTTTCCTAGTCTAGATAACTTCTTCAAAAGATCTTCTGGCATCATACAAATACACTTAGCCATTTGATGCCACCACCCTTTTTGCTAAAACTTCAATATACATATTTCGTCCTTTGACATTCTCAACAGATAAAATGTTGTATTCATTACCTTCAAAAAGAATGAATTGCTTTGTAGTAACTTCAACTCCTGGAATTGCCCTAAATCTAAAGAGTTCAGTTGCTTCCGAGAAAGCCGCCAAATTCGCCCAACGTTCGCTTCCATGCCTTCCTTCAACAAACACTCGAATATCAGAAACAAAGGCCACAGTGCGCCCAGAAAAGCCCTCAGAATCGATTTTAGAAACCTTCTCACAGAGTTTTGCAGGCTTGTTCATTAACCCTAAACTCATACCTTCCACTCCCTATTCAAAAGTAATAATCTATTGACCGTTAACCACACATTGTTTGCAGCATTAGTATTATCAGCAAAGAAACCACCAGTCGAACCATCTCTACTTTCATAAAAATGGCTTGCAAGCATTACGATTGCTTGTTTGGTGGTTTCGCTCATTTCATTGTTTTCATAATAGCCTGAGTCTTTATGCTGATATTCTTCTGCATAGGTGATGGCAGCAGCTATGAAGTTTTGAATCAGACTGTCATCGTCGTTGAATGTTATGATTAAGTTATCTTTCACCTGTTTTAATAATTCATTCGCTATCATAACTGCTACCTCCACTTTTTAACTAGGCAGATGCCTTCATTTTTAATACTTTGATTGCTTCTGGAAGAATTAACTTACCATCAACTCTTTGAGTTGCAACAAATCCTGTTTGATCATTTGCTGCATAAAGCTCAGATAATTTCTTGAAGTTTCTACCTGCTCTATCTGCAATCCAGTAATATGAGAAATCACCAAATGCGATAGTTTTTGCACCAGCTGCAATTGTTGGAACATAGCTTGAAGTATACACAGGTCTACCTAAAATAGTGTCTGGTGTTCCAGCTGTTAATGCTGGTTGCCATAAGTAGTTACCATTGTTATCTTTAAGTTTTCTAATTGTTTTGATAGTTGCATCATTTAAAATCCATACAGCTTTCTTTCTATATGGAGCTTTTAATGAATAGAATAAATCGATAATTTCATCTGCTGTAATTGCAGTAGCACTAGCGGCTGTAACACCAACTTCTGCTCCACCAGTAGCATTGAAAATACCTACAGGTTTTCCTGTTCCATTACCGTTGAAGAATGCATCTTCTTCCTTAGCACCGATACGTCTAGCAAATTCCTTAGAAATGTATGATTCAAGATTGAATACATTATCATTTAAAAGTTCATTTGAGACTTTAATTAAAGTACCAAGCTTATATGCTCCAATGGAAACTTGGCTGAATGCATCATCGCTATCTGGAATTGTTCCTTCTTCATCAACCCAAGAAGCACTACCTTTAGAAGCAACAACAGGAATCTTACGGTCACCAGATGAAGTGCTAATTACGTGTGCTAATTTTCTGAAGATATTTTCTTCTTCCAAAGCCTCAACTAAAGTAGTTTCATATTCATCAGGTACAAGGAATCCGCCTTCTGAATCAGTGCCAATTTGAAGAGCATTTGACATTTCAGGAGTCATTTGTTTTCTTCTCATCGCATTCCAGAAGTTCTTTTTATAAGCTTTTGAACCTCTACCAGTATTTTCTTCTTGCTCTGTCATAACCATTGGTTTTGCTGTAATAGGTGCATTTACTGGTTTGTTCATTTCCATTTCCATATTTGCACGTCTTTGAGCACGTGTGATGGAAGCAGTTAATTCATCGAATTCTTTTTCCATCTTTGAATAGGTAGCATCATCCTCAACAGATAAAGCACCATTTGAGTTTTTGTGGGTATCTAAGAACCCATCCATTGTGTTTAAAAGATTTTTTCTCTTTTCTAACATTTCATTTAAAGTCATCTTCGTTATCCTCCATTAAATTAATTTTTTGATTTTTGAGAGCTCGTTCTTAAGCTCACTGACTTTTCTGCCAGTCTTTATAGGCTCTGTACTTTCCTTACTTGCGATTTTGTTTAGCAAGTTTGTAGCAAACTCATGAGCTGAAAATGCAAAACTAACATCAGAGGATTTCTTTTTATCGTCCTCTAAAATCTCATCTGCAAATTTAAGCTCGATGGCTTTGTTTGCATTCATCCACGTTTCTGCATCCATTAAGTGACTTAAGGTTGTTCTTGACATTCCCGTCTTGATTTCATAGGCATTGATGATTGATTCTTTGACTTGATCTAATAGTTCAATTGCCTTTTTCATGTCCCTATGGTCACCCATAGCTGTAGTTGATGGATTGTGAATCATTAAGAGTGCAGTTGGTGCCATTACGACTTTTGTTCCAGCCATAGCAATAACTGATGCAGCACTTGCAGCAATACCATCAATTTTGACTGTGATATCACCCTTATAATCCATTAGCATTGAATAAATCTGTGAAGCAGCGATACAGTCTCCTCCAGGACTATTAATCCAGATTGTTACTGGGCCACTTCCTGACAAGAGTTCCTCTTTGAACATTCGTGGAGTAATGTCATCATCAAACCATGACTCCTCCGCAATCGTTCCATTAAGTTCGAGTACTCTTTCGCCTGTTTCCGTTTGATTTTTCCAATTCCAAAACTTCTTCATCGGCTTCCTCCTCCTTATTTGTATTTGCATAAGCTCCTGCGTTATTAAGCGGAAGCATATTGCCGTTGATTAGATATAAGTCCCCACCAAGTTCAGCAGGAATCTTATCTAGATTTTCAAGTTCCCTTATGTCATTTGCGGACATCCATCCGTTTTGTCTTGCTGTCGCATATCCGTTCATTCGAGATGCATAATCACCACGAAGCAAGCCTTCTAGATTGAACTTGAAAAAGTATGTCTTCTTCTCGTCTGAACTGAGTAAAGACCTAGATAGGCTTTGTTCCCAACGAATAATCCAAGGATCAAGTGTGTATTTCACAAACTCTAAAGACTGTTGCTCTATATTAGAAAAGCTCGACTTCTCAAGGTCGCCAACCATATGAGGTGGCACTCTAAAAATTCGAGCTATCTCATTTATTTGAAATTTTCTTGTTTCTAAAAATTGAGCTTGTTCAGGAGATATCGAAATAGGTGTGTATTTCATTCCTTCTTCTAGAACAGCAACCTTACCTGAATTTGCAGAACCACCGAAGGTGGAGTTCCAATTTTCTCTTAATCTCTTAGGATCTTTTATTGTTCCAGGATGTTCTAGTACACCACTTGGTGCTGCACCATTTGCAAAGAACTTCGCACCATATTCTTCAGTGGCTATTGCAAGTCCTATAGCATTTTTAGCCATAGCAATTGGTGAATAACCAACAAGACCATCAAAGCCAAGTCCTGGAATATGAAGAACTTCACGAGGTGTTAATACTACTGATGAGTCTTCTTTTGTATTGGCTTCATCAGTACTTCTTGAATAGAGATAATAAATCTCTCCATCTTCACCTCTATCGACCTTCATCTTATTTGGCATTAAAGGATAAAGGGCTATAACTTCACCTTTTCCATTTCTAATGATTTGAGCATAAGCATTACCCCATAAAAGCAAATGAGTCATTAGTGTTTCTCTAAAGATAAAAGAACTCATTTCCTTGTTTGGCTCATCGTGTAAAAGATGATATAAGCTATGGTCTATTGCTTTTTCTTTTCCACCATCATCTTTGTATCGATAAAGGTGTAAGGGAAGTCCTGCGACTGCTTCAGAGAGAATTCTCACGCATGCGTACACTGCAGTCATTTGCATTGCACTTCTTTCATTTACGCTTTTACCAGCACTTGAGCCTCCCATATAAAATGAATAGGAACTACCAGCAGTTCTATCTTCAACTTTCGGATGGTCTCTTGCTTTAATTCGATTTTTAAATAAACCCATTTGCTACCTCCTAGATAAATAAAAGACCTCTTGAATCGTATACCGAATCAGAAGTCCCATTCTTGTTTCTTATTGCTCTATCAAGTGCCATAACAGTTGCCACAGCACCATCGATTTTTTCTGTGGACTTTGATTTGTCCATTTTGATATTTCCTGCAGGATCAGTTCTTACACACACATTGTCCATCATCCACCTTAAAACTGGTTGACCATTATGCCTTAGTTCTTTTGATAAAACTAGATTCATTAGTTCTTTTGTGGGTGGGCTCATATCTTTGAAACCTTGACCGAATGGAACGACAGTAAAACCTAATCCTTCAAGATTCTGCACTAACATTGTTGCACCCCATCTGTCGAATGCTATCTCTTTGATGTTGTACTTAAGCCCTAGTTCTTCAATGAAATGTTCAATGTAAGCATAGTGAATTACGTTTCCTTCAGTAGTTTCGATATATCCTTGTGTATTCCATAGATCATACGGCACATGATCTTTTGCTACTCTTAAGTCCATGTTATCTTCTGGTATCCAAAAGTAAGGCAAAACATAATAATGCTCATCATCTTCAGTAGGAGGAAACACTAAAACAAAAGCAGTAATATCGGTTGTTGATGATAAGTCTAATCCGCCGTAACAAACTCTACCTTTCAAATCATCAGGATTAAAATCAAAGCAGCAAGCATCCCATTTTTCCATAGGCATCCACCTGACTGCTTGCTTTACCCATTGGTTTAGACGAAGCTGTCTGAATGAATTTTCTTCTGCTGGATTTTGTTTTGCTGATTCACACGCAGCTTTTACTTTATCGATACCTACTGTTATTCCTAGACTAGGATTTGCTTTCTTCCAAACTTTAGGATCTGTCCAATCATCATCAACTTCAGCCCCATAGATTACTGGATAGAATGTAGGGTCCTTTTTTCTACCTTCAATGATGTCTTTTGCTTTTTGATGAGTTTCATAGCATATCGATTTAGTGTCAGTTCCTGCGGTTGTGATTAAAAAATATAAAGGTTGCATACGTGCATCACCTGAACCTTTAGTCATAACATCAAATAATTTTCTATTAGGTTGAGTGTGAAGTTCATCAAAGACAACTCCATGAATGTTAAATCCATGTTTTGAATATGCTTCAGCAGATAAAACCTGATAGAAACTATTTGTAGGTAAATACACTATTCTTTTTGTTGCAGCTAGAATCTTGCATCTTTTATTAAGTGCAGGACACATCCTAATCATATCCGCCGCAACTTCAAATACGATCGATGCTTGTTGTCTATCGGCTGCACAGCCATAAACTTCAGCTCTTTCCTCACCATCACCACAGGTAAGAAGTAAGGCTACTGCTGCTGCAAGTTCTGACTTTCCTTGTTTCTTTGGAATTTCAATGTAGGCGGTGTTGAATTGCCTATAACCATTAGGCTTAAGAATGCCAAAGATGTCTCTTATAATCTGTTCTTGCCAGTCTATTAATTCAAAAGGCTCACCAGCCCACGTCCCTTTTGTATGACATAAACATTCAATAAAGTTCACTGCAAAATCAGCTGCTTCTTTATCGTAAGTGGAGTCTTTTGCTTTGAACTTTGTCGGAACATATTTTTTTAGTTTTCTCACAAATTCCTCCTCCTTGTCATAAGAAAAAGCCGACCGTAGCCGACTTCATTTTTTTTATTTATCTTCAACTTTTGGAATTGTATGAATGATGTTTTCGATTTCCTTTGGTGGAATTCCTAACCCTTCAAGTGCCTCTCTTGTTCCGCATTCTGGGCATATTGGCGTTTCATTATCCACCCTGGATATTGCAGGGTGTCCTCGATAGGTTTTACCACACTTAGGACAAATTCTAGTTGTTTCCATTTTTGACTTCCTCCTTTGAATAATTAATGGCTTCAAGTAATCTCACTGGATTAAAACCAAATGCTTTATAACCTTCTAAGCACACTCCTACGTAATGCTTTGTTGGTATTCCTAGTTTTCTGTCTTCGTGCATTATATATACAAATGCTCTTGCATGATGCGGTAGTTTTCTTTTAATGCTAATGAAATCTATCTCGATGTCTTTCTTGTAGTAAAAGGTAGGATAACCTTCATAGCAATCTAGGTAATGCTCATCCTCATCTTCGACTTTCCATACAGCAACAGGAACTTCATATCCTTTGGCTTTTTCAATTGTTAGGTATGAACCTGTTTGACTTCCTTTGAACATCAATCGGTAATCTTTAATAACCGCAGTTCCTACTGGAATTGCTGTAGGGCATCTATGTGCCATTTGTCTGATATTGAGGTTACTTCCATAAGCTAAGTAATATTTGCTCATCTTTCTTCACCTCCTTACATTGCTTGAGAAGCAGGTCTTAACCCACTTCTGAAGCTGCAGTCACCAGACAATCTTTTTGTTAAGAATTCTCTTGCTGTTTTGAATTCCTCGCCAATGAAGCCTAATCTTAATAACCAAGTTCTCATTGCATATTTTGGATTTTCGTGTTGTTGAGGTTTTGATGATGCTCCTTTTGCATCTTTTGCAAGTTGGCTAAGGGCTAAGCATAATTGAATGTAGGTCTTAAGTTGTCCTGCGTGAAGTCCATTTGCTTTTCCATCCTTTGGTTCATCAAATTGGAATAATCTGAATTCAATTGTTCCCTTTGTGAAGGTTGCGTGGAAGTTAAGCATGTGGTAGCGGCTACCATTGTAATGGTGGCTTCTTGCATAATCTTCGCCTTGACTCTTGTACCAAACGTCTGCGAATTGGCTCATTGTTTGAGGCTTCTTTGAATTGACCGCCTTAAGGAATCTTGGATCAACTGTTCTGCAGTATCTTGAAATTCTGCTTCTATCTAAATCCAAGGCTTCTGCAAGAAGGTCTTCGTGGCTTGCCATAATGTTTGTAAGGTTTCTCATTGTTTTTGGTGTATGTCCTTTTGCACCAATGTGAATGTGAACTCCGCACATTCTTGAAGCATCGCTTTTTGCTCCTGCTTTTCTAAGGATTCTAACAATCTCTTGTAAATCTTCAATGTCGCTGTAAGTAAGGATTGGTGTTACAAGTTCGCATTTTTCATCGTCTGGTCCTGCAATTGATACATCCTTTTGGAATTTCCAAACTCTGCCTTGTTGGTCCTTGCAAGCCCAACTGCAATATCCGTATTCGCTTGCTGCGTTCCAGGCTGTTGTTCCGAAGTGTTCAGCAACTAATCTTGCTGCCTTTTGTCTTGTAATTGAATTCATTTCAATTTCTACTCCGATTGTTTGTTGTTTCATGTTGTTAATTTGGTTTTCTGTGTTCTTCATTTCTTTGTCCTCCTTGAAGGTTTTTCTTCCCTTCGTCGTGTATATATATCACTCTAAAAGGACATAATAGCAAGTCATTTTGTGTATATTTTTTAACTATTTTTATATATCTTTGATATATAAACTTCTAGTTTTTTATGACTTTTATAACATCTTCACCATAAACAACATTGAGTGAACTTCCACTATCCCAACTAACCATTATTGATCCAATGTCATCAACTCCAATTACTGTTCCTTTAGTTCCAATAGGTGGTGCTTGAACATCATCCATCTTCACTAATTCTACCCTAGTGCCTTTAGGGTATTTCTTTCTTAAAGATTCGAGGATACTATTCATCATAGTTCCTCACCATCTTTTCCTAATAATTTGATTTGTGTAACTGTGCCATTATGAAATAATGCAAGTGCATATTGGAGTGCTTTTTCTTCAGACCAACCAAGTGAGCTGATGTAGTACTCTACTAACTTTTGCATTCCTGATAGCCTTGTTTGAGTTTCGTTACACATTCTTTCAAGTTCAAGTCTTAATGATTCAACTTTAGTCATATCTATAAACCTCCTTTTGTGCTATGTATATATCACTCTAAAGGCGATTTATATCAAGTCATTTGCGGATGTTTCTTCCACAGTTCCTTCTCTCTTTGCTACTTCTTTTGCAACATCAGAATACATAACTTTCTCGCCATTTCTAATACAGTAAACACCAGCAGGATCACCACCATTATCAACGTAGCGTCTAAGGATTACTGATGCGTACTTTTCATCAAGTTCCATTGTGTAGCAGATTCTATTTGATAGTTCGCAAGCCATAAGAGTTGAACCAGAACCACCAAAAGTATCAATAACAATAGCATTCTCTCTTGTACTGTTTTGGAGTGGATAGGATAAAAGGTCTAGAGGTTTTGAAGTTGGATGATTTTCATTTCTCTTTGGCTTTTTGAAGTTCCAGATAGTTGTTTGTTTTCTATCTGAATACCAGTTATGTTTTCCGTTTTGTAAAAATCCATAAAGCACAGGTTCATGTTGCCATTGATAATCTGAACGTCCTAAAACCAAGCTATCTTTAACCCAGATGCAACATCCTGCAAGATGAAAACCTGAATCAATAAATGCTTTTCTAAAGTTCAAGCCTTCCGTATCCGCGTGAAATACATATCCAGCAGCCCCTTTCTCACAGTGAGCCACCATATTATCAAAGGCAGATTTTAAGAAGTTGTAGAACTCATCATTCTTCATCGAGTCATTTTTAATAGTTAAACCAGAACTTGACTTGAATGAAACACCGTAGGGTGGATCGGTAAGAACTAGGTTTGCACTTTTACCATCCATTAATTTATCAACATCATCTTTGTTTGTAGCATCACCGCAATAAAGAACGTGTCTTCCTACTATCCAACGATCACCTCTTTCAACGAATGCTGCCTTTTCTAATGCTTCAGTTAAATCGTAATCATCATCTTCAATAGGTGCTTCATCAGATTTAAAAAGATCTGCAAGTTCGTCTTCTTCAAAACCAGTAAGAGATAAATCAAAAGACTCTCCTTCGAGAGCCTCTAATTCAACTTTTAATAATTCTTCATCCCAGCCAGCATCCATTGCCATTCGGTTATCAGCAATAATGTATGCTTTCTTTTGTGCTTCTGTTAAATGGTCTACATATACACATGGAACCTCACTATAGCCTTCTGCTTTAGCAGCTTCATATCTTCCATGACCAGCTATGATATTAAAGCTTCGATCAATTAGTACAGGATTCACAAATCCAAACTCACGAAGAGATGACCTAAGTTTTGTTATTTGCTCAGGACTATGTGTACGTGCATTGTTTATGTAAGGGATGAGCTTATCTATAGAAATCAAAGTCATTTCAGTTGTAGTCTTCATTATACCAACCCCCATTCAGCGAATTTCTCAAATCCTCCTAAATCAAAGATAAACTCACGTGCAATAGCGACTATATCTTCATATGGTCTATTGTCAATGTACTCATCACCAATGGCGCAGCATAGTTCAACTGGAACACCAGTCTCTTGAGCCTTTAACCAAGCATAAATATTTACACTGACATCTGCTTTAGATAAGTCTTTTCCATGAAGTCCACCACCAGTTACTGAATCAGCCATATCTGATCCTAGTTTTCTATTGGTTGCACCTGTATCAACATCAGTTCCACCTGTCCAATAACCTAAAGGATTAATCTCAGCTTCAGGGTATTCTTTTCTTAAATCTTCAGTTGCAGCATTGCTTTGGCAGATAATTAACCTATCACCATTTAAGATGTATTTTCCATCACAAGGATAAGCAGCAAATATCTTATGTGCAATTTGTGATAGTTCTTTTTGTTCTTTTGTAAGTGGCACACCCTTGAAGATTCCATTATCGCCACATCTGATTGCACCTTCTTGGTTATCAGATAGGTGTCTGTCTTGAGGAACTATTACACAGTCGACTTGAATATCGCCAGCAATTCTATGAACAGCTTTTGAAATATCATTTAAATCTAGAAATGCGGAAGTTTCTGCAATGATATGACATTTGCCATGACCTATTAAAACTTCAACTGCAATTCTTGGATTGTCTTCTTGCTTGTATGCTAAGTCGACCAAAGCACCAGCAATTCTATCGGCCACCTTATCTGGGTGACATGGGTTTACTTTTTCAAACATATTATTTTACCTCTTTCTTGCTTGTAGCAGTCTTTCCATCAAGTCATCTTGAGGATTAGCGCCACCTATATCAGCTGAGCAGTTATCCTTCACAACTTGATAAATTTGAAACCAGACCTGATTGACCTGTTTCATATAGTTTTGGCTCATCGCCACGTATGGACTTTGCATGGCATTTCCTGTTGTAGGATGCTTAGCTAAAAATCCAAATTCTGATATTGCTTCCTCGCATTGAACCCAACGAGAAACTGACATCGCGTACTGCTCTAGTAACTGAGTGGATACTAGCTTTTCACAATGTCGCTTTTTCAACCAAAGGTATGTGCTTTTATAAACTTCCTCAGCACACATATCTTTTCCGTTCTTTTGTTTTGCTTTTAAAAAATCTTTTATTGGTGGCATATCCACACCTTCAATATCGACAGGCTCTGGAAGAATTACTGCACCATTATCAAGATCTGCTTTCCCTTCCACTATCTTGTCTGCTAATGCTTTCTTTTTTGGTCCTGTATTTGGTCTAGGACCGCCACGCATTGTTCCATCTTTAGCCATCTTTACACCTCCAAAATAAAAACGAGGCTATTACCTCGTTTGAACTTCAATTTTTACACACGAAACCCCAGGCTCGGTCTTCTTATTTTTAGTTGTAGAGATTTTGACTCCCCTACCCCTATTTCCTATCGCCAAGTTCGTAATGAATCTTCGTATGACAACTTTGACACAATGACATTAGATTACTGAATTGATTAGTCCCTCCACGAGAAAGAGGTATGATGTGATGAACCTCTTCAACAGGTGTGATTCTTCCTTCCTTCAAGCAGCGTTCACAAAGCGGATGCTTCTTAACATAAAGTCCTCTAATACGTCTCCAGTTGTTACCATACTTCTTATCGTGGTTTGGAGATCTGTTGTACTTATCGTACTGCTTTCTTCTTAAGGCAGCATGCTCTTCACAATAAACATCAAAGGTTAGGTTAGGACAGCCAGGATATGCACATGGTTTCTTAGGCTTTGTTGGCATAATTGCTTCCTCCTTTTTGAGCATGAAAAAAGGCCAGCAGATATTACTCTGTTGACCTGTTTCTCTATAGCTTTCGCCCATTATAATTATACCACGCTATTGATAAGTTTTCAAAGTCTATTGAGGTCTCATTGAGTCTCATTGAGTCTCAACTTTTATTAACTCTATTACTTTATCCCTTAATCTATAAACAGTGGCTTTAGAAACATATAAATTCTTTGCAATTTCCATCCAATTCATATATTTGAAGTATCTCATTATTGCTAAATTCTTAAGTTCCTCAGAAGGAAGTTCTTCTATCTTCATAGCAATTTCTGCCTTGAGTGCTTTTAGTTTTTCTTCAAGAGCGGCAATTTCACGATCAATTTCATCTTTCTTAATAATCCATTTTAGAAATGGTGCATCAAGATTTCGATTTGGATTTCTAGGCATATCATTACCATAATTCGGACCTGGGATAGAAAGGCTTAGTCTGTCATATTCCTCAGAACGCATTTTCATTAGTTTGATTTTATTATCTAGTTTATACACTTGATTTAAGTATTCTTCAGTTGTCATTTCTATGCCCTCCCTATTTCTGCTTTTACTGCTTCAATGAGTGATGCTTGTGTTGCATCCTTTCTTTGAAGTGCTTTTAGTATTGATTCATCAACAGTACCAGCAGTTACGATATGCTGAACTACTACTGTTTTTGATGATTGCCCTTGACGCCACAATCTAGCGATAGTTTGTTGATATAATTCGAGTGACCAAGTAAGTCCATACCAAATAAGAGTTGATCCACCTTCTTGAAGATTTACACCATGTCCACAGGAAGCTGGATTAATAAGTCCCACTTCAAGTTTCCCTGAATTCCAATTTCTTATAGATTCAACACTTGAAATCACTTCATAATGAACACCAAGATTATCCAGTCTTTCTTTAATTCGCTCTAAATCGTGCTTGAACCAATATGAAACTAAGACTGGTTTTCCATTTGCTGCTTCAATTAAGTCTTCAAGTGCATCTAATTTTCTATCATGGAAATAAGTTATATTCTTATCTTCATCATAGATTGCCCCGTTCGCTAATTGAGATAATTTGTTAGTAAGTGATGCTGAATTTGCTGCTGTTAATTCTTTATCTTCAAGTTCAGCGATATAATCGTCTTTTAACGATTCATATAAAGCCATTTCTTTATCAGATAAATAAACTTTGTATTCGTTTGAAATAAGTTCAGGCATATCCAAATAATCAGTTGATTTCATCGATATCGTCATGTCGGATATTTTTTCATATATTCTTTCTTCAGATCCAGGGAGTGGTTTGTAAGTAAATATCACTTGTCCATTCCTTTTATCTGGTCTGAAGTAATCATTACGATAATTAGTGATAAATCTTCCGAGTCTTTTTCCTGAATCAAGAACTCTAAACTCAGCCCATAAATCCATAAGGCCATTACTTGCAGGTGAACCAGTCAAGCCAATTATTCTTTTTATTACTGGTCTTACTTTTAGTAAGGATTTGACTCTTTTTGATCTATAGTTTTTGAATGATGATAATTCATCAATAACAACACACTCAAAGTCAAATCTATATCCTGATTTCTCAATAAGCCATTCAACATTCTCTCGATTTATGATGTAGAGGTCAGCTTTTTTCTTTAGTGCAATAATTCTTTCTTGGGATGATCCAATAACTAATGAATAGGTCAAATCCTTTAAATGACTCCATTTCTTTAGTTCATCAGGCCAGCTTACTTTTGCTACTCGTAAAGGTGCTATTATTAATACTTTGTTAAATTCAAATTCATCAAACATTAGATCGTTTAGTGCTGTAAGTGTTATTGATGTTTTACCAAGGCCACAATCGAGAAATACAGCTGTTTCATCGTGTGTCTTAATAAATTCACTAGCGTAAGTTTGATATTTATGTGGATTGTATTTCATCGATTATTCCTCCGATCTTCTTCTCATCATCAAGGACATAAACCTTAAATCCGAGATTTTTTATTTGCTTTATTCTTGATACTTGTAATGGTCTAGGTTTCTCTCCAGGAGCTTTTACTTCGACGAAGGCTATCTTGCCCATTGCGATTAAGATGATCCTATCTGGTACAGCATTTGTTCCTGGACTTACAAACTTCCAACAGACACCGCCTACCTTTTTTACTGCTTTGACTAGCTTTTGTTCTATGGCTTTTTCTTTCGACATTTATTTTCTTGTTCCTTCCACTTAGCAAAACATTCTTCAAAAGCAGCAAGAACACCATCATCAGCTTTACAGTAGACCTCAAGATATTTTCTGTATGTATCATGTCCTGTTCGTACTGGGAAGTTTCTTCCATCAGCTTTAATGCTTCTTGCAAGACATCCAGCAGGACCTTTTTCTTTGATATAATTTTTCTTCATAAAAGTAATAAATCTCATTATTTTTATCCTCCATTTTTTACATTAGATGACATGGTCTACATAGTCCCCTAGAAAGGTTTTCTATATAAGATTTTTAGTCTTAAAATTTTCCTTATAACAAAAGTCTTACGGGACTATGTAGACTATGCACATTTTGCATTTTTCCTTACTATGTAAGGAAGTCCTCAAAACATTCACTACTTACAGAAAGGCTCAAGCCCTTTATATATTTGATGCGCTTTTCAACAACCTTCTTATATCCGTTCTTTTCAAGCGTCGAATAAAACTCAGTTGTGCTTCTGACGAACTCGCCATTTTCAGCACTGTATTTTCTGTACGCGGAATACAATGCACTAGAGCTTACTTTTGCTTTTGTATCAATCTCACAGCAATCTTCAATGAAGTGGTTAAACCAGTTGTTTTGTTCACGATATTCATCAATTGCATCTTGTACTACCTTTGGAGTTGGTAAATGGTAATTGATATCAATCACCTTTTTTGCACCTTCAATAATCCACTTCATGATGTATTCGCCTGCGTTCTCAAATAGAAAATCAGCATAGTTCTTGATATCATCCTTTCCGCCTCTTAACTTGTTGTTAAACGGAATAACGAATAAGCGTGACCAGATTCCATCATCAATTCCACTTACTCTAGGTAGATAATTTGTGTATAAAACTAGCGTATGACAAGGTACGAAATGGAACGGATCTTTATATTTTTTCTCAGCCTCAACCTCATCTGTTGAACATAATTGCTTTACCATTGATTCATCTAAACGTGCGCCTTGTTGTGATTCAGATGCAATAAGGAGTCTTTTACCTTTTGCTTCCGCCATTTCTGGTTTGGTATTTCTTTTACAAGACGTGGTTAATGTGTCAGCTGATATCTTTCCTGAATAAAGTCCAAGCGTTCTAAATATTGCATTCCAGAATGTGGACTTACCATTTCCTCCATCACCATAGGCGATAATCATTCCTTCAACCATTACCTTTCCAATAGCAGCTAAACCGCACACCATTTGAACGTAATCAATAAGTTCAGGGTTCTTGGCAAATATCTTATTAAGACAATCAATCCATATTTGCTTACCCTTATCACTTGGTGAAGCAGCAGTAATCTTTGTTATAAAGTCACTTGGCTCATGAGGTCTAGCAGATTCAATTCCTTTTCTTAGATCATATGTGGCTCTAGGTGTACAAATCAAAAAAGGATCAGAGTCAAGTTCTGATGTGGCAATCTCTATCATCGGCTTTACTTCTTTTAAGCACGCGCTTATATATTTAGATTCACGTCTTCCTAAAACAAATTTTTTATATGCTTGAGCAGCTAGATATCTATTAAGAATCTCTAGTTGCTTTTCGTTCATTAGTTCAGTAGCCTTTTTTCCTTTTTCATCAATTAATTCTTGAGCACCACATTCGGTTAATAATTTTTTAGCTTCAGCTATCTCTTTTTCAGCTTCTACTAATTGTCTTCTAGTCAATTCGTGAACCACTGCTTGTGCGCCAATATCGGACTCTTCCCAGTAGCATTCTTTAAAGCGGATAAAATGGGTTGCTGGAGAGTATCTAAGTTCATTACTAAAATATTTAGCAAGAACACTAGCCTGTCCTACATCGGTAAAGTCATCAGGTTTATAACTATTTGAGTCATTATATTTTTCTGGTGGGATATAATCAGGACTTGCAGATATTCTTTTGAAGAAGTTTTTAGCACTACGCCATATTACCTCAAGTTCTATATCTTCAAGTGGCGGCTCACATTTATTTGCTTTTTCAATAAAAGCTTCATATGCTTTGTCGGTGTCACCATACTTTTTAAGTATGACTGCAGCAAATCTTGACATGGTTGCATTTCTAGAACCTTCTTTTATCTTTCCAAAGTCTCTATCAAATTCCTCATCATCACATTCATTTAAGTAATCAGATAGACTTTTTTCACCTTCAACGATATCAACTAAAGCATCATTTGTCCCAAAGAAGAAACGTGCTGCATCGAGCGCATTTGAATCAAAGTAAGGAAATATATCTCTTACTCTTTTCTTTAAATCTGCGTACTCGTCCTTATTTGTTATTTCATCAATTTCAAATAAGACGTGAAACTTAGGTCTTGGTGCTTTACCTTTCTTTTCCTTCATATGGTTTCTGCTATATTGAACAGCAAATCGCACATTAGGAAATGCCTTTTTAACATCATCTACAGTCTTCCAATCAGCTGGATTTTCTGAATGATCGTTATCACAATCAACAGGTAAACAATTAGAGCGGACAAAATTTGCGCCACTTCTATAGTTGTTTCTATATTCGGCGCAAACGTAATCCTTCGATACCGCTTCTTTCAAGACGTCCTTATTAACAATTTCAAATTTGTGTGGATATAAGCAGTTTCCTGCATTTCCAATAATGTCTGAGCGGTAGATATTCATTAGTCGAACACCTCATTACTTTGGTCTTCTAAAACCTTGACGATAAACTTTAACGCTTTAATCATTGTATCAAGTTCAGAGTCACCGCCAAGAACAATCTCAACACCACCATTTGTGCTGTTTGATTCAGGTATTGCCTTAACCATAATGTCAGTACAAGCACCATCTTTTATGGAGATATAAGTTCTGGAACCATGTCCACTATCGCCACCTTGATATCCGTTAGTTCCTGCAACGACCTCAAGTATATTTGCACCGATTACTTCTCTTTTGAAGACAGGAAATCTGTGCTTTTCAATTTCGATTGTTTTTTCTTTAATTTCGTACATAGTTAGTACCTCCTTCAAATGTTAATGGCAGCGAGACCGAGAACTGCCAAAAATTTCTTAATCTTTTTTATAAAATTCGGTCTCATAAGCATCAGCACGAAGTAATAATCCTGGTGCCCATTCTGGAGTTTGTCCCATAATCTTACTTATGGTTTCCATTTGTGTATCTACTGGACATTCAATAATGCATTCATCGTGTATGTGTCCTACGATGTTGTATCCAGCTTGTGTTAAATTATGTATTGCAAAAGTAAGAATATGACGAGCATAGCTTTGAACGATGTTCTCGACAAATTTACCTGAGTAGACCTTAATTCGAGTCCACTTTTTGGCCATATTCACACCTTCATATGTGATCTCTTCTTTGCCTAGTTCGTTTATATCAATTCTTGGTTTTACATAAACAATTGAGTGACCAGAAGGCAAGTCGATAAAAAGAATTCCACCTTGATATCTAAAAGTTATGTTCTTACCTTCCAGAGGAACTGTACTTTTTTCTTTTATCGCTTTAAATGCAGCATCACCACATTGCTTCCAGAATTTAGTAATGTTAGGTGAAGCTTGTCTCCATCTAGTGACAATTTCAGGAAGCTCATCTTCCTTTAATCCCATATCAAGAGCACCCATTGCTGTAAGTGCACCTACCCCACCAGAGTAACCAAGAGCAAGTTCAGCGATTTTACCTTTTTGTCTTAAATCACCATTTATTCCATGCTTTTCAACAGGTACACCAAACATCTGACTTGCTGACTCGCAATAGATGTCCTTACCTTCTTTGAAAGCAGTAATACGCCACTTTTCATCAGCTAAATAAGCCAGTACCCTAGCTTCAATTGATGAGAAGTCAGAAACGATGAATTTGCACCCTTTTTTAGGTATAATCGCAGTTCTTACTAGCTGTGATAAAACATCTGGAACGTCATCATAAAGAAGCTCTAATGCCTCAATATTATTTGTCTTGACGAGTTCTCTTGCTTCTTCTAAATCTGGTAGTTCATTTCGTTTCAAATTTTGGAGTTGTATGCGTTTAGAGGCAAACCTGAGGGTTTTACAGGAAGCAAAGGAAAATAGTCCGCGCGCCCTGTTATCTTCGCTCACAGAGGCCTTCATCGCCTCATATTTTTTAACTGAAGACTTACAAGTTAGTTCTCTTAGTTCAATAACTGAACCAACAAGAACATCTTCATTATTTTTCTTTAATTCTTTAATAGATTTTTTACATAGTGACTCTACTTCACAGCCATTGGATGATAGCCAGTCTTTTAGTTGTGAGACTGAGTTAGGATTATCAACATTTGTAATTTCCTTCATCTGATCAAATAACTCTGATGTAACCTTTTCATTAATGCTTATAGCATTACTTGCTAGTTCAACATCAATTAAAGCCCCTCTATCATTAATTGCTTCTGATTCCCAGTACTCATTCCAAATGAAATCTGGGACTGGATAATTCTTGAATTTATCTTGAATAGACATTTCTACTTCAACGTCTCTTCGGTTATATTCGATAAATAATTTATATTTTTCTGGTGCGTGATGAGGCAAGTTCCTAGTCCTTCCACCATTTGCTTTTGTAGGCTTACAAGGAACACAAAAATATTTAATTAATTCTTTTCCTTCTTCCATTTTTTGCGAGTCTAACTTAAGAACAGCACCTACACCTTTTAATGAAAGATTTATGCCCATTACATTGGACCAAATCATCGTATCTTTCCATCCTCTAGGATTTATGTATTTCCCTGTTGGATAGCCTAAAAAACGCGATAAACAAATACGCTCGAAACTGGTGTTAAAAGCCCATTTAGTGATACTTTCATCTTCAAGTGCAGCTATAAACTCATCTGGTACTTTTTCGCCATTAGCAACATCAATGACAATTACTGGTCCACCGTCAAATGAGTAGCCAATAAGTAATATTTGAAAATCAGGAGCCTCTGAATAGACATAGACTCCTGACTTAGATAAATTAACGCTGCTATAAGTCTCAAGATCGATTGATAAACTCTTATGATAAGAAGTCATCATCGTCGTCGGTTGCAAAGTCACTAGCTGCTGTTGGCTTAGAACCTAATGGAGTATCATCACTAATCTTTTGAAGATTATTAAGTGATGCTGCAATTCCTTTATTTCCTGAATTATTGAAACAATAGAAGGAAATTGATACTCTTCCTCTACATCCTGAGTAGACTTCAGAATGATCTAAGATAGGATTAACATCTGCATCTACAATTCCAGGCGCAGTTAATGAGTTAGCATTGATGAAATAACATCCTTTGTATGCTGGATCATCTGGTCTTTCAACATCGCCATCACGTAATGGTGTTTTTAAATTTTCAAGCGCAGGAACTGTCTTGCCATTTCCTTTTAGTTTTGCTTGACCTTCATCATAAGCAGCTTTGATAGCTTTTCTTACTTTTTCAACATCTGGTGAGTCTTTTTTGATGATACAGCTGATGCTATATTTTGGCGCAGCATTATCTGCAATTGCCTTAGGAGTCCATACGTTAACGTAGCTCCACAATGTGTTTTTACCAAGAATAACCTTAGTAGGATTCATTAATTTTGTCATAATTTAAATACCTCTTCTTTCTAATTTTCTTCATTTATGAAATCAGCTTCTGCTGATGTAACTTCAGGACGTTTGTCGTCCTTTGGTGCAAGAACTAGCTTGCCCTTTGGTTTAACTAAATAAGGTCCGATTAATTCGGTAAACTTTTTCTTTCCAAGTAATGATGTCATTTCAGTAATGGATAAGAGTTTTTCCTCATAAGGTGAATAACCTGCTTCTTTAACTACGTCAGCCACCTTTGCTTCATCAGAATATTTTCTAGTTGATCTACCTTCGACCAATTTCCAGTTTTTATACTTTTTGCCATGAATAGCATCCGCTAAAGCATACTCCTGCACGCTTTTAATCCAGCTTGAGAAATCATCTGCTTTATCTAAGACATCCTCTATCTCATCATCATCCATTAAGAATGGTGGTCTGAATTCATACTTTGCCATTTCAAGATTTACATCTCTTAATGCTTTACATAGTGGTTTTGCCTTACAAAATACACAATGTTTACTTGGATGAAACTCTTCACTGCCATTTTTGATTTTCTCAATTCCAGGCATTAGTACATTATCTGCCCATTCATATAGAGCCTTTACTGTTACTTCCCATTCCGATACAGAGTTAAGTCTTGGTTGATAAATACATAATTTTACTAATTCGATATCGTATAGATTTCCAAATGTCTCAAGGCAGCAAATTGCATATATCATTTCTTGAACGTTCTCTTGTGCATCAACCTTTATGCCTTTACCGTACTTAAGGTCTACAATTGTCAAAGTTCTATCAGAAATTAGTGATACGTCTGTAGTTCCATATAATGATTCGTGATATCTCTCGGCACTAACTTTTTGTTCTATCAATAGTACAGGGTCTGAAGTTGATTCTTTAGCCTCTTGATATTTTTCAAATACATAGTTAACATAGCCTTCAATGTACTCTTCCATTTCTTGGCTATACCAAGTTAAATCTTCAACTTTACTATCACACTTAATCCCGAATCTTTCTTTTAATCTAATCTCCGCTAATTCGTGAGCATCAGTTCCTTCATTAGCAAATAATGAAATTTGTTCTGGTATTCCTTCACTTGCTTTTGCTGATCCAGGACAAGTGAGTAATCTAGCACCACTTGATGGAGAGAAAAAATTTGAGTGATCTGCTGGCATTAAAGTTCCTCCGCATCTTTTAAAAGTGCTGGATAATCATCCTTATTAATTACGGATAACTTGTCCGCACCATATTTTTGAAGTAATGCTTTTACCTCTTTTGTTTTGCCGTTTCTAGATAGATTTGCTAAAACTTTTCTAACATCCTCTAAAGAAATAGGCTTATCATCTTTTTTAGGTTCCTCGTTCACTTCAGTTTTTTCTTCGATTACTTTTGGTGCATCTTCACCTAATAAGACATCGATTGCTTTAATACCTCTTTGAAATGTATCGGCAATCTTTTTTGCATTTTCACTTTGTTCAGTGAATGCAGTTACTACATCAACTGCAATTTCTTTTACTACTAATAAAAAATCAATTATTTCTTTTTGCATATCCTTTTACTCCTTAAATAAATATTTTTTTTGATGGTTGTTCAGCCAGTCTATCTCTGGCCATTGCTTGAAACATGCCACTACCTCCTTATGTTTATTTGAAGTTGCTTCCTTGCCCCTTCAGGAGATAATGGCAATGTATCTAGCATCTGCCAAAAATTCTTAAAATCTTTTTTAAAGCAGCATCATCCAAACTGCTTTTAAAAGACTAAAAGTCTTTTAATTGTTCTTTCAAACTGTCAAATATTCTTTGGCGGCGATATTGAACAGTACTTCTTTTACTTCCAATAATCTCTGCAATTTGACCATCGTCTTTTCCATCTTTAAAAAGCTCAACAATTGTTCTGTCATCTTGCGATAGACTGTTTACTGCTTCATCTAAAGCGCGTAATAATTCTTCTTTGATTAATGTTTCAATAATTGATGGTTGCTCATCTGCAAATTCATACTCATAATTCTCATATAAGTAATCGATTGAGACTTCGCTTGAGATTCTGGTAACACGCTTATAAGGGCATTCATTGCAATCGTGGTCGCAGATTTTTAATCCGTATTTATCTGAATGAACTCTGCATCTACTAACTCTATCAATTCTTTGTTCTTCCTTACGTCTTTCATTACGGTCCCATTCATAAAATTCCTTATCAACTGGGCAATAACGAATATCACCATCATAGTCCTTGAAACTAACGTAATAAGTTCTAATAACTCCATCTTCATTTCCAGGGATTTGAAGAGGACTGCCATATCCATATGCACTTGGATTTTGGTCTTTAATTTCTTTGCTAATTTTTGTCATAATTATTCTCCATTGATTTCGCGTCCGATAACGAAATGGAGTGATATCTATGACAAGCAGCACAAAAAGGGCGCAACAAAAGATATGGACGTTCTATTTTTTCCATTTCGTTTTGCTTCGCCCTGATTGCGACAGTTAGAAGTTATTATTTATATTTTGATGCCGCGCAATAACTAGTATCGGCATCGATAGAAGGTAGCTACTCCTCTATTTTTTGTCTGGTCACTTAGTCTTCGTCAGATTCATTACTCTCACGTAATTCTTCCTCTTCACGATCCCAAGACCAGTCATCTTCAATGTCCTTACCAAAGATAGGAAGGTCATTGACAGTTTTTTGTTTTGGTACTGTCATTTGAATTACCTCACTTTCTTCGGCCCACGCGTGGACACAACTATTTTTAAGCAAAGATTGATTCTATTAAATATTTAATCTCGATATCACTTGTGATATAATAAAGACATATTTATTAAAATAATCCCTATGCCTACTTCTTTTTTACACCAAAAAGAGTGTTATTCATATATGTAGAATGGGCACTCAATGGGTACTTTGGGTACAGCATGGGTACAAAACAAAAATTAGAGGTGATTATTATTAAATTCACTGACTTTGCAACTGCAATTAATAAGCCACAATATCGAATGGAATCCATAAATAGAGAGGTTTTTGTTGAAGAAATGATTTCTTCCGTTTATCCAAACTATAGAGGTTCTCATACTCAATCTAGTCTTATTGCTTTCTATAAAGGAAGTAGGCCATTGTTTCCATCTCTAAACGGCCTAACATGTCCATTTTCAATTAATAAAGCAAAAAAGTTTTTTAGTGAATTTCTTAATTCAAGCAAATTAGAATTTTTAGTTAACGAATTCGGCATAATAGTTCCTGATGTCTCTTTTGACATGTTCTGTATTGCTTGCGCTACTCAATTAAAAGAATTCTGTACCAATTCAAATGAGGATGTACCAGATTTAATGAACTCAACCTGTGCTGAATTAAGAGAGAACCAAACTTATGAAGGTAATTCAAGAATTAGTCCAACTGACTACGAACTAATTAATGAATTACATAATATATGCCCTATATGTAGAAAGCAGCATCTAATAAAACTTGATGGTACAAGAAGGAATTATAATATAACTTTGATTTACCCTTTTGATATAGAAAGAGATAATCCATCTTTAGCAAATATTTTCAAGACATACTACGATGCTCCTCGTCATATTAATGAATTTGATAACGAGATAGCTACATGCTTAACATGCCATAACTCTTATAAGCTAAATCCTACTCCTGAGATCTACAGAAAATTAAAAGAAAAAAAGATCTCTCTCAAAAAAGAAAGAGACCTTAGTGAGTCAATAAATGATATTGAATTAGAGGATTCTATAAGAAAGATAATGAATGACCTTCTTTCTCTCCCTAGAGGAGCTTCTTTAAAACCTCTTAGTATGGATGCATTAAAAATAAAAGAAAAGATACCTGAAGATGATGTTAACTATGATGAAGTAGTACTTCGTGTTGTGAGACACTATAATTTCATTGATTCACTGATGCGTGAATATGAATCAAAAACAACTGATGGCTCTACTAGATTAGGGCAGGAAATAAAGGAAATATCTGACACATTAATTAGAGCTGAAAAATCAATCACTGAGATTCTTGAATATATTTCAAGGGATATTCTAAGTAAAACTACTAACGATGAAAACGATCTTCCTTACTGCAGAATTATTGTTGCATATTTTGTTCAAAACTGTGAGGTGCTTACACGATGAAATTGCCTAGTAAATTCATAAATTACAAAGAAAGCTCATTATATAAATTCCCAATGTTTCTTGAAGCACTAGAAAAATGTGATTTATCTATAATGGAACTATATAAAAAAACCAAAAATCGTACTGAAAACATTCAAGAATGGATGGAAATTATGGACTGTTTATACGCTTTAGGAGCCATAGAACTTAGGGAGGAGGTTGTACACTATGTTAAAAAGGATTAGATGCGACAAGTTTTTATCAATTCCTAACCACGAAATATTATTTAAAGATGGTCTTAATGTAGTTTTAGGCGATTCCGAGAGTTCAAACTCAATAGGTAAATCAACTTTGCTTATGATTATTGACTTTTGTTTTGGCGGTGAGGATTATATAGATAAAGAAAAAGATACATTAAATAATGTCGGTGATCACTTTATTTATTTTGAATTCGTATTTAACGGTGAATCAAAATTCTTTGCAAGAGGGACCTCAGTCACAGAGAAATCATTTGTGCACGTATTTGAAGATTCTGAATTTTCACAAGAAAAAGTAAAAATAACACTAGACAGTTTTAAGAAAGGTCTTTCCAAGTATTATGGTTTAGATGATACAGGTCTTACATTTAGAGCTGCTATTAGCCGTTTCTTTAGAATATACAACAGAAACACACATAACGAGCTTAGACCTCTCAATTCAACCGTTAGAGAGGATGATGCTTCAGGTATTGAATCTATGTTAAAGCTTTATAAGATTTATGAGTTAACTGAATCTGCTATTGCTGAATTTAATGAAGTGGCTGATAGAAAAAAAGTGTATGACAATATTAAAAGATATAATGTAGCCCCTATTGCTTCTTCTCAAGATGAGTATGATGCTAATGAAATAGAAATTAAAAAGCTTCAAGAAGAAATAAATAGAATTCTAGATGACAGTAAAAAAGGTCTATCAAACCAGGAAATTATTGAAGCTGAAAAGAAAAAAGAATTGAATGATATTAGAAAGTCATTAAGAAAAGAAAGAAGTAAGCTAGTAAATAAAATTGATGATATCGATTTTGATAAAGGCTATAGCCCTGAAGCTATAACTCTTCAATTTACAAAACTCAAGGACTTCTTTCCAGACCTAAATCTTGAAAGATTAACTGAAATTGAAACTTTTCACAAAAAAGTAAAAGCGGTTTTATCCTCTGAAATTAAGGACATGAATAAGGACTTATTAGACCAAATATCACTAATTGATGTACAAATAAAGGAAATCGATAATCAGCTAAAAGAATTTAAGTCCTCTCCTACTGTAGCAGATGCTCTTCTTGAAAGGCATTTACGCTTAAAAACTACCTTAGATAATTTAATTACTGCTAATAAGAACTACAAAGAAAAAAGAGAGGTGGATTTAAATTTTTCTAGTGCGCAAAAAGCATTTGAAGGTAAAGTTGTAGGAGCAACAAGTATGTTAGCGAATAAAGTAAATACAGAAATGAAGAGAATAAATGATTTATTTGATAACGGAAAACTTTATGCCCCAGAACTAAGAATCAATAAATTTAAGAATTATTCATTCAGTACTCCAAACGATTCAGGTACTGGTAGCAGATTCAAAGGTGTAGCGCTATTTGATATAGCAGTTCTTCATCAAACAGCATTGCCTGCGCTTGTTCACGATTCAATAATGTTTACAAATATTGAAAGTCCAGTAGTAAAAAAGTTAATTGAGCTTTATAGTAAAGAGACAAAGCAGATTTTCATTGCTTACGACCACATAGATAAAGCAGACATTGAGCTTCAAGAATTATTGCAAAAGAATAAAGTTCTAGAATTATCAGATGAGCCTTATTGCTTGTTTGGCAAACAATGGAATAAGAAATCAACTCAAGAATCAAACTAAATAAAAAAATAGCGACCTAACTCGTAATTGAGCTAAGTCGCTATTTTAATTCCTCTTCTATTATTTTCAAAAGTGCTTTTTTAATTTTTGCAAAATCTTGATTCAAATCTAACACGTTAGCAGATATTTTATTACCACTCATGTAATACGATTTATTTAGAAAAGAGTCTTCAGTTGTCTTCGCATATAAAAGCATTCCAGATACACATTTGGTTTTATCTTCTTGTTGTTTATTCTTTACGTAAGTAAAAATTTGATAAATATTACCTGAATGCAAAGTAGACACATTATAATTTGTCTGCATAGAATGTTCATAATATTTTGCATCTATGATTAAAATCTTATTTTTGCTTGACAGAATAATGTCACTCTTCATTTCAGGAAGTAAATCATCAAATCCATCATCAAGCGCCCAATTGATCTTTTGAGCAGAAGGACTATACTCTGGTACTTCTTTTCGATAAAATTCAAGAATAAATTTTTCGTATAATCTAGACATTCTTTGCTCATCAATGAAATTTGTTAGCTTAAGATTTCCGTTTTCAGTAGTTTGAAGCATTCCAGTAAGAACTAAATAGCAAATCGAAAGAAGCATTCTATATGTAATATTATTTCTATTATATTGGACTCTCCAATTAATAGATTTAACAGGGATGATATCAATATTATTAAAATACACCAGTACTTTTCTAATTAACTTCTTATTTTCTTTACTGGCGTCGCTCTTCAAAAGGTAATAAAAAGTAGTCTTGATAATCCTATTTATATAAGAATTAGTAGTTAATTCATCAAAAGAACAAAACATTCGTCTTTTCTGCATTGATTGTTTTTTAATAGATTCAGATACATTTACCTTGCCTTTAATAGTAGGGATTTCATCTTCAATAGAAATATATTCTTTTTCTAATCCTCTTTTAATCTGAGTGGATACTCCCTTGACTAAGATTGCAGAAAACAAGTCGGATATATGATCAAATTCTTCAGTTCCTACTTTCTTGTAGCCATCCTCATTTAACACTTGGAAAGCATACGACAGCATATAATAAATGTTTTTAATTGCTATCATTGAATAGACTTTCTTAATGCATCACTCCAAGTTTCGAGTTTAGTAGTCTCATCAAACCAATACTCCTTGATTAATTGGATAATCTTGTATTCGATAATATTATATAAAGTGATGTCATCAACGCTTTGTAAATTGCTGAAGTAGCTGTGGCCAATGCAGAAGCCCTCTCCTAATGTTTCGTCTTTTGAGATTGCGACATTCAAAGATTTTACAGTATTTATTAGATTTACAAACTTCTCGTTTTCAAAAGAATTTACATATTCAATAAATTTATCATTATCAAATTTTGGACTAATATTGTAGAATGCAAAACGTCTTCGTAAAGCATAATCAATAATGGCTAAGCTTCTATCAGCGGTGTTCATAGTTCCAATTATATTTATATTTTTTGGAATCTTAAACTTTCTTTTTCCATAAAGTAATGGGATTTCAATCCCTCTCTTATCGTTTTCAATAAGCATAAATAGTTCACCAAAAATCTTACTCATATTTCCGCGATTAATTTCATCGATTATGAAGAAATATGGATTATTTTCATCATCTTCTTCAGCCTTTTTACAAAATTTGTAAAAGATTCCCTCACACAATTCGAATGATTGATTATCTCCTGGTCTATATCCGATAACAAAATCTTCATAAGAATAGCTTTGATGAAATTGAACCATTTCAACTCTTTCAGTATCAACTTCTCCAATTATTGAATATGCTAATTTTCTAGCAATATATGTCTTGCCTACTCCAGGAGCACCTTGAAGAATAATGTTCTTTTCATGAATTAATAAACCGGCAAGACGATCATATTCATCGCTATCCATATAGACATTATTTAGGAAATCATTCTTATTATAGGAAGTGTTTTTACTTTCCTTTTCTATGATTGGTTCATCTGCTTCATCTTCATAAAAAAGCGACTCCAATTTTTGAACATAATCAGTATATTGCGTAATATCCGTTAAGGTTTTCATTGCTGCTTGCCCATCGGGATGATTCCAAGAACCTACATTTGTCCATTTAATTTTTCTTAAATGTTTATACTGATTTGAACTTTTTTCATTATAAATATATTCAGATTCTACAACTCCTCTACCTATAATTTTATGCATTCCTTTTTTTGCATAAATAATATCACCTGGTTTTAGTTCGTTAGTAAATTGCCATACAGCATGAGCGTCATTCTTAAAGGATCTATCAGAATTATACACTTCCTTCATTTTTTTCTTAATTTCATTTTTATCCTTGAATTTTGAAGCATCTCCTACCTCTCCCCACCCAAGTAGCATGACTCCATCATTCTTACATTCGTCCCATAGAACTGCATTTACACCTGGTGAGTAAATCCAATAATGCGTCGAATTATCTTCAATTTCAATTTCTTGAGACTTCTTTTCTTTTTCTTTATTTTCTTTGTTTACATTTTCTGCGTTAATAAACGCATTATGTGATAAATTAGCAAAATCATGGTAACAAAAGTTTGAACCAGAGATTTCGTTTTTGATTTGTTCACAAATACTCAAATATTTTTCTCCGTTTGGAACGTCCATTAATTCTATAAATGTGTTTTTTAATTCGTTAGAAAACTCGTCTCCATACTCGCGTATATACCATCTATTTATTGAATCAAGAGAGAAAAAATTATCTGGCATAGCCCAATATAAACCTGATGTTATACGCCATGAAATACCATTTTGCTTTTTTGCAATATCAAAACATCTGCAAAATTCTTGTTTATTAACTTCGTTTCTATTTTGGATATATGCGTATGCAGCAACATATAAATCCCATAAATGTTGTATATCGTCAATACCTCTATCACCTTCAAACCAATAAAAAGTTGCACTTAATGGCATCATTGTTGGCAAAGAATCAAAACCTGAAGGAATATCTGATGAAAGAGAAAACTCATTTTTGAAACCATTTAAAATAGCAATCCTATTTTCATCTTTAATTTTCTTATTGAATAATGCAAAAACAGTAAAAGGATCGATATCCTTAATGGCATTGTCTTTTTCTAACTTAGGTAGTTTCATATTAATGTCACTAAATACCTTTTTAATCTTTGTAATAAGTGAATCCCTATCACTTTTATAATTGATCAATTTTATTCCAAATTCTTTATATATGCTTTTCCAGCTCAAATTAGCAACCATATATAGCCTCCTTGCTTTTAAACCTTTGTAAATAGTTACTTACAAACACTAAATTTTATCTCCATAAGGTAATGACCTCATATAATTTGACATAAATATGAAGTCAGGATTTCCATCACTATCTACTGGAAGTTTTATTTCAATATACGGCAAAGTTTTATTTGCTTGTCTTCCATATGAATATTTATATTTTTCCATTTTGATTAAAGTAACAATAAATAATTTTGCATACTTATCAATATCATTTTTTGAACGTAAAGTATATAAATCTCTCCCGCTATAAAAAGGTTCATCTTGATAAAAAGTTGACAAAACACTTCCACCACCAGCCACTGTGATAAGTCCTGCAGCTTGAGGTTCTTTTCCTGCTATTTTTTCCACCTTTGAACTAATTCCATTATTTTCTGCGGTCCTAGCAACAAAATTTATCTCTTTAACTTCCTCATTACAGTTAGATAATTCAAGATTAATTCCATATTTAATTTCAAACAAATTATTTAATGTGAAGGTTTTCCACTTACTTGAGTCAATTGTCTTTTCAATAATTTTATTTTTAGTAACTATCGAATTTTTAAGAGTTTCGCCACTCTCTCTCTCTCTCTGTTGAAGACTCTCAATAAAATCATTCATATATTTCCAGTCAGGATTTCCATTAGAATCTACAGGTAATCTGACAATATCTTTCTTTATCTGCTTTTGACTTCTTTTTCTTCCGTATGAATATCTGTATGTATCCAAATTAATAATGGTTGCAAAAAACAAACCAATATTTTGATTCATCTTAAATTTTGGTCGTAAAACCTCAACATGATCACTCGCAGAAAATGGCAAAGCTTGATAAGTGCAATATCCTAAAACAGCAGAATCAATTACTAAACAATTACCTTCTTCAGTATAAAAATCATAGAACCCATCAACTCCATTATTGGAAGCTTTTGTCGTTACATATGGATAACACCCTGGGCCATAGTTTTCTAACTCCTCTACTTTTGTAGTTTTAGAGCCGCTAATATCAAAAAGTTCTGACAGGGAAAATTCTTTCCAATTAGAGGTTTTAATCATCATTAGATCCTCCGTTCTTAATCTTATATGCGTAATAGTCACGAATAGTTTGCTCAAAATTTTTCTCAGTTAAAGTAGAATAATCAGTCTTCATATATGCTTCTATTAGCCACTCATCATCTTCATGAATATCAATGTACACTGATTTTAAAGGATCAGTATTTTTGTTTTGATAGTCTTGTAACCAACCTTTTACTTTTTCTTCACCAAGACCCTTCTTTTTTTCTACTCTAGTATTTTTTAAAATTTTAAAACCATCATCTTTGCAGTACATCAAATATGTTTTTTCATTTGGTATTTTTTTGCCCTCTGAATCCAACAAATATTCTCCATTATCTTTTACTTTAAAATGAGGGACTCCTGTCTTGATTAAAAGAGTTGTAACGACGGTTGATGCAGCAACTCCAAATGTTCCATCTGCTAATGAAAATGAGGCTAATAATGTATTACTCTTTAATAAGTCTTTATGGAACTGGGGGGCATCGAAACCGTTAGATTTAGAGTTACCAATAGCAAATACATAAGGTAAAATGACTGCAAATAAACTGCCTTTAGGTAAGATATTGCATCCTTTTAATACTAGTTGCGCTGCAACTTTATTATCCTTTCCTCCAAATGGTGGGTTCATGCAAGCCCCTACTTTATAATTTGAATTATACGAAGGAATCAAATCATTCACTGATTGGAGTTTAAGCATATCACCATTGAGTGCTTGAATAAGATGTAATCCAATTATTCTCAAAGTAGTTATATAAAATAAATATATGTAATCTTCATTTTCGATACCTGAAACTTTATTTCCGTTCACATTTCCATAGCTGTTAATGATGTGTAATAAGTATGAAAGAGTGAAATTGCCAAACCCACTACAAAATTCTACGAAAAAATCATCTTCCTTTAAATCAAGAATTCTAACCATAAAATTTGTTATATTAGCAGGAGTAGATATAATGCTATTATTACCATTTTTATGAATATAGATATACTTGTAAATAGTTTCAGAAATTAGTAATTTATCTTCGTTTGTTCCATACATAATAACTGGGAACATTTTGTTTGCTAAATCTTTCAAAAAATCAAGTAGAGAGTATATTGTGCTGTCTAATTCTTTTTTGCTATGCATTGCAGTACATGTTGATTTTATCAACGCAGTTATTGATTTTTTATTTTCAACATTTGTAAATGAATATTTGTCAATTTCTCCACCAGTTCTAACAATAACAGTTTGCATTTCATTAATGATTTGTGAAATAGAATCACTATCATAAATACCATTAATAACATTATCTCTAAATTCATCATTGAAAAGAGATAGGATACAAGTATTGACGAATAGCAATGAATCCTTAACTTCTGTATATTTTATATGTTGATTTAAGGAACTAATGATGCCTTCAATTCGACTATCAACATCATTCACACCAAATTCTCTCTTTGCGGTAGAACTTGGTGCTGGATTATAACCACTTAACAATTTGGAATGGTAATCAGGTGAATTTTTCCACTTGTTATATGTATCGAACTTCTTATAATCTATTAAAGTAACATTTTCTGAGCAATCAAGATCATTAAGAGAACAATAAACCAAATAATCGATTGAATTGGATTCACTATTAATTTCTTGCGCTGCTAATGCGTACAATTGATGCTCAATAGCTTTTGATTTTTCTTCCTTATACTTATCTGGAGCTTTTAACTCGATAAACATAAAAATATCATTGCTATGAGGTTTATAAACAATAATATCAATTCTTGCATTCTTTTTTGTTGGTCTTCCTATAGAATATCCTTTTTCAAAAGCAATATCCTGCATACTATAACCTAGTTCATTCACTAATTTGGTAACAATATACGCTCTAACATATTCTTCATCACCAGGTAATTTAGATATAGCCCTATTGTCCCTTCTATTTCCGTATTGAATTTCATCCTTTGAGAAATCGTATGAAATAACAGCGGTGTTATTGGGCCATAATTTTAGGTAGTCTTCAACTTGTTTTCTAAAAGCATTCATATTTTATTCCACCTCAATTTTATATTTTTTAAACATAGGAGCTAACTTTCTCTTAAGTTTTGTCGTTGGCTTGTATTTTCCAGATTCCCATCTATTTATGGTGCCAAAAGAAACGCCTAAAAGTTCAGCAAATTCAGTTTGTGTTAAAATCATTTTGCTTCTTAATTTCTTTACCGCTTCTGCATATGTCATTGAAGAAACCTCCATGTTTTGTTATGCGATTATTATATCATTTTTTTATCGCTTTTGCACGAATTTTGAAATATATTTATGAATAAATTTTCTCAAATAATATCTTTCGTTTTTTTAATACCCCTATCGTTTTTTAGAAGCACCTTTCGTTTTTTTAATAGGGCTATCGTTTTTTTATAAGACCTTTCGTTTTTGAGAAGACTTATAAACAAGAAAAAAATCCTAAGCTTGAAGTTTCAATTTAGTCAATCAGCTCAGGATTTTGTGTTAATATGGTTCATTCAACTATCAATTTTGGGACTTCAACCCCTATATCAAGGCGTAAAAAAAGGCTTGATAATTGTATCAAACCTATGCTTTCAATATGGTGGACTCATAGGGATTCGAACCCTAGACCCACTGATTAAGAGTCAGTTGCTCTACCAGCTGAGCTATGAGTCCATCACGCAAGATATATATTACCTTAATTAAAACCTTTTGTCAATAACTTTTTTAAAAAAAATCCTAGAAATTAATCTAGGATCCTCCTTTACTTAATTTGATGACCAATATTAACTAATTCGTCGTATCTTTTAACTAATGAGCGTTGTTCCTCCGTTAAGCTTTGATACATTCCATAAACTAAGACATAATACTCCTTTTTCTTAGCCTCATCAATATACGGATCATTTACCAATTCACTTAAATTGATTATTTGTTCATCTAAATAAGATTTTACTAAAGATACATTTTCTCTTAAGGATGAAATTCTTAAAAATTCCTTTTCGGCCTCTAAAAGACTTTGATAATTCGAAACTAACACCTGTTGGTCAGAATCTAACAACTCGTACATTGTTCTAGCATCGGCTATATCATTTCCTTCATGTAATTCCGCAATATCAATTTCTTTTATTTTCGATTTAAGTAATTCTACCTCATCCATTCTTTCATTTAGTTCTTCCATATAACCATCTAAAGACTTGATATTAAGAACAGCCTCTTTACCAAATTCACTTAATAAATCATAATCATAATAAATATCCTCAACTAAGCTTAGATATTCAAGACTAACATTTGTTGGAAGCTTATCAATTCTTTCCATAATCTTTAATCCATCCTGAATTTGATAAGCCCTAGTTATTGCTTCTTCTAGAAGATAATATTTATCAACTAATTCTTTATTGTTTCCTAAAGCTTCATATTCGGAATTCAATTCCATTAGGTTAGCTAAGGATTCATTGATTTTAAGACTAACAATTCGGCTATTGATGTTGCGAGCCTTAAGCATCGCATCTTGATATTTCTTTCCTTCAATTTCCATACTTTTTAGTTTAGAATAGCTCATAACAAAAGGCTTTTCTTCGGAATCAAGCAAATCATATTTTTCACGAGCCTTGGTTATTTCATCAATATCCTTAAAATCAGTGATTGAATTAATGATTCCATCAACCATCATAGCATTATTGATCTGTTTGATGATTTTTTCATTTTTAAATAGGACATCACTATTCGTGACTAATTCCTTGAATTCTAAATTTTGATACCTATTAATCATTTCCTCAATAACCGCTAAATCAAGCTTATCGACATAAACAGGTAAGCAATTGATTTCATCATAAAGCTCATTGGCAAGCTTACGATTATCGATATTTTTAATGATATCCTCCATCTTTATTTCGATTTCATCGTAGTGATCTAAATTTTCTAAATAAGACTTTTGATTATCAGATAAAAGATTATACATTGATACTAAGGTATCATAGCTGTTCTTTTTAATATCATCATCAATTTCCGAATCAAAAACACAATCATAGGTAATATCAATTTGCTTGTCGAAAAGCAAAGCCTGATGATGATCCTTTGTTTCTGCCTCTAATCTTTCTAAGTCATCCATTAAGGATAATAATAAATCCTTATTCAATAAATAAGCTTTTTGGTTTTCTGTTAAATCCAAATACCTTTGATAACAATCAAGAATATCCTCTTTATCATCTAAAGTAAAATTCGTTTTTAATCCTAAAATTGCATCATCAACAGCTAAAGCCTTATGCATATCCTCAAGAGTCTTATTCGCATCCAAAAGCCTTTGATAATTTAAAACAAAGCTCTTAGCTTCAGGATTCAAAGCCTCATAAGCTAAATTAACCTCTTCGACATATGCCTCATCTTTTAATGTAAGAAATTGTGGAATCTCATCAATCATTGCCATAACAGCTTGAGCTTGATTTTTGTCCTCCTTCTCCTTACGTAATCTAGAAAGCTCAACTCTTGATTCCTCTCCTAGATAATCATAGTGAAGAATTGATGGGCAGCTTAAATAATCCTCCATTTCTCGTTTGAGGCCATAAGCCATTTCTTTGATTTCTAAAGAAAAAGATGATTTTACAATCAAGTTTGTCAAATAGGCTTGTTCATCAACGAGAAAACCGAGCTTTGATTTTTCCTCAATCGAAAGATAATATTCTTCTCTTTCCTTTTTTTCAATTAAATCGAGCAAATGCTTGAAATTTGTGACCGCCTCGGTTTGTCCTTTCGTTTCCTTTTTGATTAATTCCCTTAAGGAAATCAAATCGGATTTTTTGTCCCTTAGGCTGGATTCTTCAATTTTTACTTCTAGTTCCTTAAGTCGCTTTTCCTTTTTCACATATATTCCCCTTTTCTAGTAGAATATATGAGACAAGTTATAAAATAATTCCAAAAAAAAGACCTCAAAAGGTCTTCCTATTTCATAATTAACTTTTGGGCAATAAAAACGGCATTGCTGGCGGCACCACGACGAATGTTATCAGCTGTACAATATAATAATAAGCCATTTTCATTAGCTAAATCATATCGAAGTCTTCCGACATAAACCATATTATTTCCCGTTGACATTATTTGGGTTGGATAAAGATGATTTGGTAAATCATCAACTAAAACTACTCCCTCTTGAGACATCAAGCATTCTCTTACCTCATCTAAGGTAAATTTTTTATCTAGAATAATGCTCATTGAAACCGCATGGCTTCGTAAAATTGGAACGCGGACACAGGTCGCAGATACTGGCAAGTCGTTAAGATGAAGAATTTTTCTAGTTTCATTTACCATCTTCATTTCCTCTTTGGTATAGCCATTCTCCATTGGTATATCAATTTCAGGAATACAGGTTGAAGATATATTATAAGGATAAAACTCTGGGTCTAAGCCCTTTCTTGTTCTTTCTAAATCATTTATTCCCTTAATACCACTACCAGCTACTGCTTGATAGGTTGTATAGCAAACCTTCTTCAAGCCAAAGCGATCGCGCAAGGCCTTTAAAGGAATAACTGATTGAATTGTTGAGCAATTAGGATTAGCAATGATGCCATTATTTAAAGCTATATCATCACTATTAACCTCCGGAACTACTAAAGGAATCTCTTTTAGTTCGCGAAAAGCACTTGTATTGTCGATTACAACACACCCGGCCTTTTGGGCAATTGGCGCATAGATTTTAGAGACGCTTGCCCCTGGCGAAAACAATCCAATATCAAAGCCATCAAAGGAATGCTTATTGACCTCCTCGACAACATAATCTTTACCCTTAAACTGTAAAACAGTTCCGGCGCTGCGGCTTGAGGCTAATAGCTTTAGCTCACCAACCGGAAAGTTAACCTCCTCTAGCACCTCAAGGAAGGTTCGACCGACAACTCCTGAAGCTCCTAAAATACAAACATTATATTTTTTCATTTTAATTTCCCTCCTTAATGATAGCATAGAATTCACAATCAAGCTTAAAGAATTCTTCCTTTGAAATATATGGTGTAATATATTGTGAATCCTTAGTACGAACATAATATTGATACATTTCGTGATCTAAACCTAAATTGATTTTTTTTGGTTTTTCAAAATAGATTTTTTTCTCATTATTATATATTTTAAATAAATCATCTATTATAGCATATGCAGTTGGATAAGCTCCTGCTCCCTTTCCGGTGAAAATTAAATCACCACTTACCGAACCACCTAATAAAATCGAATTAAATTCATTATTTACTGAGGCTAAGGAATGATTGTGAAAAGCAATCGGATTAACATTAATATACGAAATATCACCATATTTGCTCTCCGCCACAAACTTTAGGCTGAGATGATGATTTTTTAAAAATGAAACATCTGCGTCCGTGATATTATTTAACCCAAAGCACGTAATTTCTCGTAAATCAAAATCAACCCCATATGCAATCTTTGATAAAATAGCCATTTTTCTTGCCATATCCAAGCCCTTTAAATCATTACTTGGATCAGCCTCAGCAAAGCCTAAACGAATAGCCTCACCTATTGCCTCATCAAGCTTCATATTTGTGGTAAAGAGCTTAGTTAAAATAAAATTAGTCGTTCCATTTAAGATACCCATAATATAATTAAAATCATTTATTTGTTTACTTTTAAATAAATTACTAATAATTGGAATTCCGCCGCCACAGCTAGCCTCATAAAGCAAATAGCAATTATTCTCTTTAGCCAAATTTGATAATTCCAATAAATTCGGTGCCATCACTTCTTTATTTGCCGTCACCACATGATGGCCTAATAATAAGTGCCTTTTAATCATTGCGTAGGCTAAATCATAATCGCCAGTGACCTCAACTAAAATATCCACATCATCTAAATCGTAGGGATCATCCGTAATTAATTCCATATTAACCATTGGACGCCTTTTATTTTTATTTTTAACTAAAATATGCGATATTTCATAAAGCTTGTTTTTATTTAGTAATTCATAGACTCCCATTCCGACAGTGCCTAAACCCATTAAGCCAATTTTCATTTTAATCACCTACTCCACAGCGACTAGCTCAACATTGATGATTCCTTCAATCTTTCTTAAGCTGTCTAATAATTCATTTAAATTTTTTTCCATTTCAATAACATCAATTGTCATCGTTACATAAGCCCGATTTCTAATTGGAGCCTCCTGATGAATAGCAATAATATTTCCATTCATTGAGGCTATCGAATTCAAAATCAAGGACAATCTTCCTTGCACATTCTCCAAAGTAAAATGTAATAAAATTCTTTTCCCATATTGGCTAGATGGCACAAAAACGTAATCCTTATACTTATAGAAGGTACTTCGGCTAATCCCAACAATCCGACAAGCATTACTTACCGATTCATTTTCCTCTAAAATTAAATCTCTTGCCTTGACAACCGCTTCAAAATATTCCGGAAGAACACTTTTATGGACAATATAATAATCATTATTCATAAAAAACACTTCCTTCCTTACAAACCTTAAGATTCAAATATTGCCAATTATGCTTTGTTTCTAACTTGATAATTGGCTTTTCCTTTGATAACAATAATAAGGTTGGCCCCGCACCACTAATCACAAAGGGAAGCTTATTTTTCCTTGCATAATCTAAAAAAATCAAAGAATCATCAATGATTGGAAAGCGATAGGGCTGATGAATTTTATCATGAAGACATTTTTCTAATAATTCTAGATCACCATGTTCAAAGGCATAAGGAATATTCACGCTACGAGAAATATTGTATACACAATCACCAATCGAAATTTCTTTCGGCAATACTTTTCGGCTAGCCTCAGTCTTGAGTGGAAAATCGGGAATTAGCGCCGTAATTACAATGGAATCAGCCGGATTATATTTAACATATCTGACTCCATCATCCATAAATGAGGCTACCAAGCCTCCCAAGAGGCATGGGGCAACATTGTCCGGGTGACCTTCAATTTCCGTTGCTAGAGCCAAAATTTCCTTTGTCGTCATTTTGTTTTCTAAAAAATGATTAGCTCCTAATAAACCACCAATGATACAGGTAGCACTGCTTCCTAATCCCCGTGATTCGGGAACCTCGCAATTAAAGCTAACGTGAACAGGCTTGATTTTTTCCTTTTTATAATTAAAGGCCGCAATATAAGCTTTAGCTAAGAGGTTATTTTCAACGCTTTTAAAATAGTCTCTAACCCCACTAAAGGAAAAATCTTGGGCTTCCTCAAAATAGAAGGTATTATATAAATCTAAAGCCATTCCTAAACAATCAAAGCCGGGACCTAAATTGGCAGTGGTTGCGGGAGTTTTAATCTTAATCATCATTTATCACCAACAATTCTAATAAATTCTTCATAAGCTCAGCCTTGTCCCAAACAATTCTTGATAATTCAATGTTCATTAATTTATCAATTGATGGATGAATTGGACAATTTGATAATTTGTTTAAATTAATTATTTCCGTAAATTCATCACATTCCTCTAAGCCTAAGGCTTTTGTTACACTTGGGGCAAATTTATAAGGGGATGCGGTTGATACAATAACCGTTTTCGTTAAATCATTGGTTTTTTTAACATAATCCTTATACACATGATAAGCAACTGCCGTATGCGTATCAATCAAATATTTATTTTCCTTAAAGCATTGCTTAATCGCTTCAAGTGTCTCTTCTTCATTGGCATATGACGCAAAGAATTCATCTGTCTTTATATCAAGATGATAAGCCTTATCCTTCTTTAAATCATCCATTAAGGAAGACACATCATTCGTATGCTCAAATAATAATCTTTCAAGATTAGAAGAAATCAAAATGTCCATTGAAGGCGAATTGGTTTTATAAAATTCGCGATTACAATCATAGGTTCCACTATGAAAGAAATCGGTCAAAATATTATTTTTATTCGATGCGCAAATTAATTTATGAACCGGCAATCCCATTTTTTTGGCATAGTGTCCGGCTAAAATGTTACCAAAATTTCCAGTTGGAACACAGAAATTAATTTCATCCCCCATTTTAATTTCTTCTCTTTTCACTAATTGCATATAAGAATAGAAATAATAGACAATTTGCGGAACCAAACGCCCAATATTAATCGAATTGGCGCTTGATAAACGCGTATTTTTCTTTTCTAATTTATCTTTTATCGAGCTATCAGTAAAGACTTTTTTAACAAAGCTTTGACAATCATCAAAATTTCCTTTAACCGCAATTACCTTAGCGTTAGTACCTTGATAGGAAAGCATTTGACGCTCTTGAATATCACTTACGCCATTATAAGGATAAAAAACAATAATCTCCGTATTTGGTAAATCCTTAAAGCCATTTAAGGCCGCCGCTCCCGTATCGCCTGAGGTCGCAGTTAAAATAATCGTTTTTTCATTGCGATTATTTTTCTTTTTCGCCTTTAACAATAAATGTGGCAAAACCGTAAGGGCCATATCCTTGAAGGCAATTGTTGGACCATGATAAAGCTCAAGAAAGCTACAGCTCGCAAAATCCTTTAATTCCACAAGCTCTTGACAATCAAAGCCCTTTTCATAAGCCTTATCAATCGCATCCCTTATATCAATATCCTCTAAATCATCTAAATATAGTGAGATTATTTTTTGGGCCATTTCACGGTAAGATAAATCTTTAAACTCTTCTAATTTTACAGGGCTAATATCGGTAATATATAAGCCTCCGTCCTCCGCAATTCCCTCCATCAAGGCCACACTTGCCAAAACTTCCTTTTTTCCTCTTGTGCTATGATACATAAGTCCACATCCTTTTTTTAATTATTATATGTTGTTTATTCTAGAAAAACAAGTGTTTTTGTTTCTTAAACAATATGAATACGTTTTTATAATAAAAAAACGCCCAGAAAGAGCGCTATTTCAAGATTAATTCGATTTCCTTATCCGTTTTATGATACGGAACAAAAAGCGTATACTGACGTAAATCCATAAGCATTGGCATCAAATTATATTTACATATTACTTGAATTTTGTTTTCATCCTCAATGATGGAATCAATATACAAAAGCTTATATGTTGAAAGAGTCGATGAGCCGCGCATTGGAAAGGCTAAGAGAACATTATTCTCAAAAAACTCATGATTTAAAACTAAATCATTAGGAATAAAATCTAAGCCATCGATTGCATAAAAGCTTGTGAAGATTTGCTTTTCTAAATAGTTGTTTGAAAGCTTATATTGCATTTATAATCACCTCCATATCTTTAGGTACCTTGCATACTATGTGAATTTCTTTTTTGGTTATTGGGTGAGGGAAAATAATTTCATGGGAATGGAGTGCTACTCTCTTGATCAAGTCATTTTTTCCACCGTAGAGGATATCACCTAATAAAGGATGGCCAATTCCTTGAAAATGAACTCTTATTTGATGAGTTCTTCCGGTTTCAAGTAAAACCTCACAAAGACTCAAAGCTCCATTTGTTTTAATGGTTTTATAATGAGTAATCGCCTCAATTCCCTTATCATAAATAATCATTCGATTGTGATGACGATCTCTTCCGATTCTTTTGTTGATTGTGCCACTTGATGTCTTCCCCTGACATATGCAATAATACTTTCTAACAATCATATCATTTTGAAGCTCATAATCAAGCATTGCTTGGGCTAAAAAGTGTTTAGAAAATAAAATAATGCCAGAGGTCTCAAAATCAAGACGATGAACATAGCGAATAGACCGATTAATGCCTTTAGTAAGATAATAATTACTTACAAGATTAACCAAAGTATTATTTCCATCATGCGAATCCGGATGGATAATGATATTTGCCGGTTTGTTAATCACCAAAACATCGTTATCCTCATAAAGAATATCGACAATCCCATCAAAAGGAGGAAAATCAACCTTTTCTATTAAGGATAAATCAATTTCAATGGTTCCCTCAATTTTTTTATCATAATCAACAGCTTTGCCCTCAAATAAAATCGCATGATGTAGGAACAAATCATAAATTTTCTTTTTTCCAACATGATAGGAATTTAAAAATTCTCTAATTGATTGATTGGAAAGAAAAAATGATAGCTTATCCATCAAAACGCCTCCTATAGCTACAATGCTTGCATAAATCCATCACGATTTTTCGATCACTGAAGCCTTGCTTTATTTTTTGAAATATAGGCTTATTAATAATATCTGATAAATCCTCATTAAATAAATTTCCTAAGACCATAACACCATCATGATCAAGACAGCACGGGACAACATCTAAATTTGATAAAACCGCCAAATGTGTTTTTGTGCCTAAGCATTTACCAACATCTGATACAAAGGGCTTATTACGATTGGGCCAGCTAAACTCCTCATCAAAGGATAAATGAAAAAATTTTGTCTCCGTAAAGCGATTTACTACATTAACTGATTCCTTAATCCAAAACCTAATAACAACATCAAACAATTCTTCTTCATTAACAATACGACAAAAATCCAATATTTTTTCCAAATACCCTTCGTCAGAAAAATTACTATGGACTGATATGTTTACCCGATTAATTACATCCTTATATTTTCTAAATATATCAATTCTTTTATCAATTAAGGTCCCATTAGTGGTAATATTAACTAAAACCTTACCTTTAGAAATTTCTAATATTTCCTCTAATTCATTATGAAGCAATGGTTCACCCTTTACATGCAAATAAACATAATCCGTAAAGGGAGCTATTCTATCGATAACAAGGCGATATTCAGAAGAAGTCATATGTCTTTTTGGACGAATGGTTTTATCACAAAAATGGCAATTCAAGTTACAAGCATTGGTGATTTCAACATATATTCTTTTAAACTTTTTCATCATTTAAAGCCGAACCAAGCGCATAGATAAACGATTGGTTTTTCTCTTCCCTTTTCATCATTAAAAATAAATCACAAACAATATCTGGGGCATTATTGATAATTGAAGAAATAGCATTATCAAATAAAGGATGATTGGCATCACTAATGATATCCTGATAGCCACATTTCTTGATATATTCCTTGGCATATTTAATCATTGTCGGTTCATGAAGAGGACGAATTTTAACCTCGGCTTGATAGCTAAACAATTCAAAATCCGCATCTATAGCCATACTTATAAGTTTTTTTAATTGCTTCTTTATTAGGTAAATAACAACATCATATTCGTTATTGTTTTTAGTTTCAATCAATAAGAGGCTTTTAACAATATCAATACGCCACAAAAAACGGTTTTTGGAATTTTTTTCTAATCCATAGGAATTAATGTATATATCTCTTAGACGATCTAATAAATCAACAATATGCTCGCTTTTTTCTAAACTGTTGTAGATGCGATCTAAAAGGGGAGAAAGATAAATCTTAGAGACATTTTTATCTCTAACGATATATCCATAGATATCCTTTAGGGTATTCGTCGCCTCCGCATAAAAATTTTCAATCAAAGGATTTATTTCGATTCTTTTTTTTACTAATTCATCAGATTCATCTAAAAAACAATCATAGGCCAAAACATCCTTGGTGGTATTTTCATTATCAATATAACAAAACCCGACCTTGTTATTTCCATATTGCCTGTAGGTTGGGTGGCCAATACAATCATTTCGAATATATTTAATATCACGAAGCTTCGGGTTATTATTAATATTAATAGCCCATTTATTATTAGTAATGGCATAAGCTAAATCATACAAGGCATCAATGGAAATAAATAAATATTGAAATAGTCCATAAAGATTAATCATTTTAAAATCGATATTTTGATATTGGTTGATAATATTTCTCGTATTATTTAAAACATGAATGCTTGATTTAATTTGATAATAGCGATTTGATTCCTTTTGTAAAAAGCCATCAAATACCCTATTGTGAAAGCAGGCATTTAATTTATTTAGCTCCTCTTCCATTTTTCATCATCCTTTCAATCATCATATCCATTGTCACTCGCTTGCCATAACAATTTCCTAAAACATACTTAATCCCAAAGCCCTTTAATAAATTAGCTTCATCTAAAGTATTTACATCCGCTAAGATTAAATGCATATCCATCGCATTAGCTAAAGCTTCTAAGTTTTTTATGGTAATTAAGGCATGCTCGTTATTCAAATATTTCACTGATCCGTAGAGCTTGATAAAATTGGCTTGAATTTTTATTATATCGTTAATTTCATTGATGATAACCTTTATTCCAAAATTTCTTAATTCCTGAATTCGATAATTAACCGTATCATAATCAACGATTTGACCGCGAATCTCTAAAATAACTAAATCCGTTTTAACAGCGTTCCCTACGATTTCATTTTTAAAAAAGCTGTTAAAATCATCACGCATAAAGGTTTTGATATCAATTGGTATCGATACTCGAATCATTTTTCGCGTCTGCAAAATTAATTTATTTAATTCCTTTAAGGAATTTCTTACTAAATAATAATCCAAAGACTCCTGCATATTTCTTTTGATAGCAATTTTAGTGATATAATCACTATCAACATTAAAGGAGGAAATATTGAGCTTGGCCTCGTAGTGAAAAACCTTTGCGGTTTTTAAATCCACAACCTGTTGGTAACGAACCTCTAAGCTATGATTGTCCATCGCTTCGCTAACCTGCGTCATTAAAATCATTTCAAAAATATCATTTTGATAGGCATCCTTATCATAATCACAATAAACAGATTTTAAGCCAAGACCATCCTTAGCATTATATAAGGCATCCATTACCATTTTAATTAATTTTCGCGGATTATTAACCGAGGTATGAACAGGATACCTTAAGGATGCAATAGTGAAGGTAAAGTGAAAACGATAATTTTCGTTATACATAGCCTCCTCTAAGGCTTTAGTAATCTTATTGGCGACCTTTTTGATAGCTCGAGCGTCATTGACAAAATTATAAAGCAAAATGAATTTATCCGAATCTAGGTGATAGCAGACTAATTCTAATTCCTTAAGCTTGCGGGCTAGAGCCTTTAAAGCAATGTCCCCCGCATCATAGCCATAAACATCATTAAACATTTTAAAACGATTAATATCAAGGGCAAAGATCGTAAATTTATCATCGACATAATCAACTAAATCTCTTTCTAGGGCTCTTCGGTTTGGCAAATTACAAACGTAGCTATTTTCGGCTAAATTCGTTTGATATGATAAAGCTAAGCGATCCTCGGTTATATCTCTAATAATGGAAACATATATATAGATATCTCCCATAGCGATTCTTTTGACGTTCTCGTGATAATACCTTTTATTAATTTGAAAATCAAAATCAAAGGAATCAATCTCCTTATTTATTAATTGCTTAAGCCCTTCTTGATAAGTTAGACTATGCTCGTAAAAATTTAATAGCTTAAGTTCTTCATTGAGCTTTTCACCATAGGCATTAAAATGTGTTTCCTCATCATAAATATATTTAATAGCCATATCAATATTATCAAATAAATATTTATAAGAGGCAAAAAGAGCACAATCGCTGTTCATCTCTTCCTTCATATCAAGCTTCGCCAAGAAAAATTTGACGAAAAGATGAATCATTTCATAGTTGAAATCCTTGAATAGATTTAGCTTTTTTGAATAAAAGGTTATACCACCAATGGTTTTTTCTTCCTTGATAATCGGAAATCCAACAACCATATTAATATCTAATTCATTAAAATGCTTTCCCGTTACAATATCCTTATATTTATGAAGCTCATCCATTGATTCGATGATTAATTCCTTTCCCTCTAAAAGCATTTTTTCAAATGGTGTATTAAACAAAAGCTCAAGGGGCTTATCCTTATCGTAGGCTAAGCTTTTTTTATAATCGATAATACTTACATGATCATCGTATTCATATAAAATGACCGCTTGATCGAATGATACAATTTTATTGATTTCAATCATTGATAAGCGATAGATTTCGCGGGCTTTTAATTTTAAATCAATTTTATTTAAATCCTCAAGCATCTCTTCAAAACAAGCAAAGGCTGTGTATAAGGAATCTAGGGTTTCATCAAGCTTTTTTTGGTCACCTTGATAGATTAGAGGCGTGTTGATAATTCTTTTTGTGGCCTCAAGCTCGAAATGAATATCTAAGGCTTCTTGGTAATCCTTTATTGAATGATAAAAGGTATCATAAAATAAATATCGTAGTCCTGGATAAACATCCTTAACGATATCTAAGACTTTTATTCCTTCTTGATAGGCATTTGTTTTATTCATAGCCTTCATTTTGACAATGGCCATAAAAACCATTTGAACATTATTACCATCGATTAAATGAAAATCGAGTCTTCCCCCTTGTCGATATTTTTGAATAGCTTCGAAGATTTTTAAATCATCACTTGGAAATTGACTGGCAATTTTAATTGCTTCATCAATGTTATCTAAATAGTAATCAACATAAGCTAAGTCAATCTTGAGCTCCTCTGCTAAAAGATATTCTCTTTTAGCGTCGATAAATTTATTCATTTCAAAATAAAGACGACCTAAATAGGAATGCTTATTTTTTAACTTAAGAATAGCTTGATAGGCCTCATTATATTTTTCTTGGTTAAGATAATAATTAGCCTTAAATTGGTTAAATTTTTCTTTATCATCTTCATCTAATTCTTGATCATCTAATAAGTGAAGGATTGTTAAAAAATTATCATTGTTAAAATGATAATAGATTTCCATCATACGAATATTGAGAGCATTTCTTTCATTACTTGGACAAACCTTCAAATAATCTAATATTTTATTTATCGTATCCTGGCTATCGGGTAAGGCAAGAATTTCTTCAATCTTCATATAATCACTTCCTTCACATCAATTATATCACAAAAAAGGAGAATATATCTCTTGAAGATTTTATTCTCCCTGTAGATATTTTCTCCTTAAAGTTTTTGCAATTCCTTTAATAATCTTTCTGATGCCTCTAATAGCGATTTAGCCATCAAAATAAAATCCACACCAAGCTTGATGGACAAGCCCTTTCTTTCCTTGAAAAGCGCGATGTTATACCATTTTAGTGTTTGAAAAATTCTTAAAATGTAAAGCTTTTTTACTTCATCCATCTTCGGTTCTCTTCCTAAATAGGCTTTTAATAGTAATAAGGATTTTTCAAAATGATTAAAGGTTCCAAAGGAGGCAATATCATAAAAGGGATCATTTATGGCAGCCAATTCAAAATCAATTAAATATAGCTCATTTCCTTTGATAATATTTCCAGGCTGAAAATCATTATGGCATAGCACGCTTTGTTCAATTTTGATATCCTTTAATAGCTCCTTATATTTGTCCTTGATCACGACATATTTTAAAGGAAATTCATATTCCTTGTTGAGCTTTTCATATTCCTCAATATCAAGGCAAAAGGCTTTTACGTTTACCTTGATTTGATGAAGTCTTTGCAAAAGACTTGCGACGCTTTCGATGTCACAATCATAATCGATGACTTCACCATCAAGATATCTAGATATTTTTTCACCCTTTATCGGCTCAAAATAAATAAGCTCATTTGTAATTTTTAAGTCCTTGATTAAATCTAAAACTAAATATTCATTTTCATAATCAGTCATACTATAATCGTTTTTAATTCGATAAGTGTATAAGGAATCATTAATTGCGCACAAATAAGTTTGATTAGAAAACCCACCCTCAAGCTTTTTAATGATTGATACCTCATTCTCACAAACATTAAAAATTGAGGCTAATCGACTAATTAAATAACGTTCGATAGCTATCACTCCTGATTTAAAAGATCTTTTTTAAAGAGCCTTAAAGCAATGCCTCGATGGCTGATTTTATTTTTTTCATCGGGTGTCATTTCGGCTGTTGTTTTTTGATATTCATCGATATAAAATAAAGGATCATAGCCAAAGCCATTAATGCCTCGATATTCATCAATGATACGGCCCTCTAGTTCACCTAAATATACCTTTTCTCTACCATTTGGATAAATTGCGGCTAAAGCGCAAACATATTTAGCATTACGGTTTTCCTTGCCCTTGAGATTTTCTAATAGGAGGGCATTGTTGTCATCATCATTGTGCGTATGGGCATAGCGAGCGGAATAAATGCCAGGCGCTCCGTCTAAGCTCTCAACGCAAAGCCCAGAATCATCCGCAATCGTTAATAAATGACATTTAGCAAAAACCGCTTTAGCTTTTATCATCGCATTTTCCTGAAAGCTATTTCCATCCTCAATTATCTCATCAAAAAAGCCAATATCGGTTAAGGATAAAACCTCATACGGATATAGAATGTCTCTTACCTCTTTAATTTTTCCTTGATTTGTACTTGCGAAAACAATTTTCATTTTTATCACCAACTAAGATGATAGCACATTATCTACAAAATGAAAAGTGATTTCTTGATAATGGCCCTCAAGGCTTTCTTTTAAGGCTGCTTTCGCATTTTCGGTATATTTTTGAGCCTTGATGATGATGTCTTTATTTTCAAAAGTAACATCTAAAATCTCGCCAAGCTCATAAAATGTAAAGAGCTCATTAATAATAAAGCTTGCCTCATTGACATTTTTATCAACTACATAGGTTACGGGATAAATATATTCATCATAGTTATAATATATGATAATCGATTTTGAATTATGTGAGGCCATAATTTGATGGTTAATGCCAATATTTCGATCAATTCCCATCGATATATCGATTTGTCCAAGCTGATTTAATTTTTCGCCTTCAACATAAAGGAAAAGCTTTTTAATTCCTTGTTCATAGTAGGAAAAAAATAGTTCGCGGGCAATATTAAAGTCATCTTCTTCCTTGTATAATAGAAATTCCTTTGATACATTTAATGATAGAACTTCGTTTTGTAAATCGTAGTCTAATAATCTTGCTTGATATGGTAGATGAGTTCTAAATTCTAAAGGTAAGCAATTAGCATTCATTGTCAAATATTGAAATGTTTCATCAATTTTGTTTTCGGAATAATCAAGATTAATAAAATAAAATTCTTCCTCCCTTTTACTACATATTTTAATTTTTTCAAAGCTTTCCTGATATGGCAAATAGGTGACTCTTGGTGATACCTTACCATCGTAGATATTGATTGTATATAAAATTGCAAAAATAATTATAAGGAGCCCGATTTTTTTAATAATTATCACCTATCTATATATATGAAATAAAAAATCTATTTATGAATGAAAAATTATATGGTATAATAGAGAAACGAGGTGATTTTATGAATGACTTCTTTAATGAAGAAGAAAAAAGTGAATTAAATGAAAATAGTGAGATGATTGTAACAGAAAGCCCAGAAAATAGTGAGGTAGTCACAGCTCCTGAATACAACGAGGAAAAAGAATTTCAAGCTGAACAGAAGCGTTCCATTTTTGGTATTTCCGCTTATCTTATTGTAAGCTATGTCATTTCAATTCTTGTGCAAATGATTATTTTATTTGCTCTTAAAGTCATTTATCCCGGCTTAACAGAGGAATATAAAAATCTAGTTTCCCAGCTTGATGCGCTTAAAGCGACAGGAACCGCTGAGGAAATTGCTTTAATACAGGATCAAATGTATCATTGTATGTTCTATATTAAGGCCATTGCTTGGACAAATATCATTACTTCAACTGTTTTATTTATCGCCACTGTTATCATTTTCTTTAAGCCGTTAAAAAAACAATTGCTAGATAAGAGTGTCAATAAACTCGCAGTCTTCTTTACCGGAGTAATTGGATTCTTTATTTTAATTGCGGCATCGATGGTTACTAGTGCTATTTGTTCATTGTTTTCCCAAACCGATAATTCATTAAATCAAATGACAATTGAATTAATATGTAAAAATGGTTATTTAATTCCGATGTTCTTCCTTACGGTCATTTTTGCGCCAATCTCCGAAGAGCTCGTATTTAGAAAATCGGTATTTGGTTTATTTAAAAATAAATGGGTTGGTTTAGTTGTGTCATCAATTGGCTTTGGATTAATTCATGTCCTTGGTGGTGGCGACTACATTTATTTGATTAGCTATGCCGCATCAGGATTTGTTTTAGGTGGTATTTATCTTTATTCGAATAAAAATATCTATGCATCAATTATTGCCCATATGATTAATAATGGCTTTAGCTTCATAATGATTGTGATGATGATGTTTTTCCCAGGTATCGCATAAAAAAACAATCGAGAAAATTCTCGATTGTTTTTATTTTACAGCATCTTTTAAAACTTTTCCGGCTTTGAAGGCTGGAGTTTTTTGTTCTGGAATCGAAATAGCTTCACCGTTACGAGGATTACGTCCAGTACGTTGAACACGATTACGAACCTCAAAAGTTCCGAATCCACTTACAACTACTTTTTCATCCTTAGCTAAAGTTTCGGCTACTACCTTTGTTAATTCATTTAAAACGTCTTCGACAACAACCTTTTTTTGTTCAAGGTTTTCAGCAATAATTGCGACTAATTCAGTTTTGTTCACAAAATTTACCTCCTAATAATTTTTTTCTTTATTATAACACCATTTTTTTAAAAATGCAACCGCTTTCTTTATATTTTGTTTCAAAAAAATGCTTTAGTTATCAGTTTTTTGCTAATCAAAACAGTTAATACTAGATAAATTGACTCAAAAAATAGCATTTATAAATAAAAATTTCAAATCAATAAAAAATGAGTTACCGTAAAGTAACTCGAAATTCCTACAAAATAATGGCAATTAAGCCGCCATTTCCGTTATTGACAATCTTTTCTAACGTCTCGCGGAATTTGGCTTTAGCGCCCTCAGGAATCGTATGAATTTTGGCTTTAATTCCATCACTTACCACTTCACTTATTGACCTTCCAAAGATCTCTTGGTCCCAAATATCGTCCTTATCCATCGAATTCATTAAATTCTTACTTTGCTCTTCACTTCCAATGATTGGCTCAAAGGTTGATTCAACATCGACCTTGATCATATGAATTGAAGGGGCAATGGCTTTGAGTTTAATTCCATAGCGACTTCCTTGCTTGATAACCTCAGGCTTAGCTAATGTCATTTCCTCTTTGTTAGGTAATGAAACCCCATATCCCGTTTGCTTAACACATTCTAGGGCTTGCTTAACATTATCATATTCCTTTTTTCCGATTTTCATTTCTTGAAGAATGCGGATAAAGTCTCCTCGGGTTTCGATTTTCTCTTCAAAAATATCATCTAGAATCGAATAATACAAGGAATCATCACAGGAAATTTTGATTTCAGCCTTTCCAATTGATGGATCAATTGCGGAAATACTGACCTCCTTAAATTCACTATTTTGGGATAAAGCTTCTTTAATTTTTTCAATATGCTTAAATTTTTTAAAAGCCTTTGTTGCTTCATCAATTGTTTCATTAAAGCTATTTTTAATACTAAAGGTACTATCTAAAGCGCTTAACCAAGAAGGAAGCTTGATATCTAATTCGGAAATTGGAAATTCCTCCAAGGCTTTTGATAAAATGCGATCAATATCCGAATCTGTCATCTCGATTACATTAATGCAAACAACTGGAATATCATAAGCTTTTTCAATTGAATTTTTTATAATTTGGGCTTCATTACCATTAGGTGTAGCACTGTTTAATACGACAACAAAGGGCTTTTCCAAGCTTTGAAGTTCCTCAATTAATATTCGTTCATTGGCCTCATAATCACTTCTTGAAAAATCACCAAAGCTACCATCAGAGGTTATGATTATTCCAATATTCGAATGATTTATAATAACCTTTTTAGTTCCTAATTCCGCAGCTTCCTTAAAAGGAATTGGTTCCTCGAGCCAAGGTGTTTTAACTAAACGTGGTCCTTCCTCGGTACTATAGCCAATCGCACTTGGAATGACATATCCAACTGAATCAACTAAACGCATATTTATCGTTGTTTCTTCATTGATGACTAAAGGAAGCGCTGCTTGTGGAACAAATTTCGGCTCTACAGTCATAATTTGTTTTCCAGATGAGCTTTGCGGTAACTCATCAATGACCTTGTTTTTTAAAAATTCATCATTGATATAGGGCAAAGCCTTTATTTCAATAAATCTTTTAATAAATGTTGATTTTCCCGATCTAACACTTCCAACAACGCCAATAAAAAACTCACCCTTAGTTCTATTTACAATACTTAATAAGGCATCATTATTCATAATCTAAACTCCCCACATTATATATTTCAATTAAATATATGCCCGCGTAATAAAAAAAAGAAGCTTAAAATCTTCTTTTTATAAATAATCTAAAAGATTTGCGGTTAACCCTTCCCGCTGAATTTTTTTAACTAATTCCTCTTCCAATTCATTTGATAAATTACGATTGGCAACGACAGCTGCTTGCCTAATCACGCTTCGCAAATTTTCCTCATCATCTAAATCCATTTGCTTGATGCGATCAACAAGCTTAAAAACTTCATCCTTATTAATATTTGAATCACTTAATAAACTAAAAATTCGTCCAATATTCAAAAGAAAAACCTCCCACACTTAAATTATGCAGAAGATTTATTTTTGTTATTCCATTTTAAGGGCTCTTGATAAAAGCTTATATACCGCTTCTTTAGCTTCAAGACCATTAAACAAGACTTGATATGCCGTTTGAATAATTGGTAGGGTTAAATTATATTGCTCGGCAATTTGATTAGCCGCAACAATTGTTCTTACTCCTTCAACAGTTTGGGTTGAATTATTAACAACATCTAAAACATTCTCCCCAAGACCAATTTTCTTACCAGCACGGAAATTGCGGCTATTTTCACTGCTAGCAGTAACAATTAAATCGCCAATACCAGTCAATCCAAAGGCCGTTTCCTTTTTACCGCCTAAGGCCTCAACAATCGCAACAATTTCTAAGACTCCACGGCTAATTAATGCCGCACGAGCATTTTCGCCTAAGCCAAGCCCCGTTGAAATACCACTAACAACCGCAATCGCATTTTTAATAGCTCCACCAAGCTCACAGCCAATTAGATCATTTGAAGTATAAACACGAAGATATTTATCATTAGAGAATAATAATTGAACCTCTTTGGCAAGCTCATGATTCTTACTAGCACTAACTAAAACGGTAAGTTTTCGTAAAATTACCTCTTCCGCATGGGATGGACCTGTTAAAACAACAAAGCCCTTTAAATACTTAGGATCAATTTCTTCTTCAACAATCTCACTTATCCTTTTTAGAGTTCCTGGCTCGATTCCTTTTGAAACATTGATAAAAACCTTAGGTGAGGTTAACAATTTATTAATACCGCGTAATACAACCTCACGCATAACCTTTGTTGGAACGGCTAATAAAAGATAATCACTAAAATTAACAGCCTTTTCTAAATCTAAGGTTGCTCTTATTGATTCTGGTAAAACAACATCCGTAAAAAAGGGATGAATGTGCGTATTATTAATCGCATCGACAAAGCTTGCGTTAATGTCATAGATTAAGCAAGTATGACCATTATCGGTTAAAACCTGGGCAAGGGTAGTTCCCCACGAACCACCGCCAATAACTGTAATATTCATCATCAATCTCTCCTTCGGAAAATAATTTTAATTGGGGTTCCTTCAAAATCAAAGACCGTTCTTAAGCGATTTTCTAAATATCTAGCGTAAGAAAAATGAACATAATTCTCGTCATTAACAAAAATAACAAAGGTTGGTGGTTCAATCGAAACCTGGGTTGCATAATAAAATTTTGCGACCCCGTTATTGAATTGAGAAGGTGGGTTCATTGCGACTGAATCCATAACAACATCATTTAAAATCGAGGTAGGAAGACGTCTTTGATAATTCGCAAAGGCCTTTTCTAATTCTGGAAAAATGGTATGAATTCGTTTATTATCCTTAGCCGATACAAAGCAAATTGGCGCAAAGGATAGATATTTGAAATGCTCGCGAATTTCATCCGTCCATTTCTTCATCGTATATTCATCCTTAGTTAAGGCATCCCATTTATTGACAACAATGCAACAAGCCTTACCATTATCCTTGATATAGCCACCGACATGCTTGTCTTGTTCTTGGATTCCTTCCTCGGCATTGATAACTAATAAAACGACACTACTACGTTCAATAGCGCTTAAGGCTCTTAAAATACTATATTTTTCCGCATTTTCGTAAATTTTACCACGTTTTCTAATTCCAGCTGTATCAATAACAACATAATCCTTTTTATCGCGCGTAAAAGGAGTATCAATGGAATCACGAGTCGTTCCGGCAATATCGGATACAATAACTCTTTCTGTACCTAATATAGCATTTACCAATGAAGATTTTCCAACATTGGGCCTTCCAATTAAAGAGAACCTAATTGTTTCTTCACTATATTCCTCTTCCTTCTTTTCTGGCAAGGCTTCCACGATTTTATCTAGTAAATCTCCAACACCAATACCATGGGCACTCGAAACTGGAATTGGATCACCTAAGCCTAAAGCGTAAAATTCATATAGCATATCAACAAATTTTTGATCATCAACCTTATTAACCGCTAAGATAACCGGCTTTTTCGAGGAATAAAGCATTTTTGCGACGGCCATATCCTCACTTGTAATACCATTACGGCAATCTGTAACAAAAACAATAACATCGGCTTCCTCAATAGCGATTTGCGCTTGCGCCTTGATTTCTACTAAAAAAGGAGCATCGGATAGCTCGATTCCACCTGTATCAATCAAATCAAAATCAACGCCAATCCATGTTCCCTTAGCATAAATTCGGTCTCTTGTTACTCCAGGCTGATCATCAGTAATTGATAGCTTTTCACCAATAATACGATTAAATAATGTGGACTTACCAACGTTGGCACGTCCGACAATCGCAACCTTTGGTAGCATAAAAACACCTACTTTATAATTATTTTAATAAATCCTTGAAGCGATCTCCTAGAGTCATTGAAGGAGCATCATCTTGTTTATATTCCTCAAATTGCTTTCTTTCAATTTCAGCTTCTAAACGACGGATTGAAATTTTTAAAATCCATTCAGCTTTATTAACCTCAATTACGCGTCCCTTAACCTCATCACCAACAGCAAAGAAATCCTCAATTTTATTGACACGATCCTTATTTGATAATTCAGAAGCTGGAATGAAGCCTTTAACACCATAAGCGGTTACTTCTAAGCCCTTTCCAGGAATAATTGCATCAACAGTGGCAGTAGCTAAATCTCCAACCTTGGCATCAACACGAGCCCAAGGATTATCCTCTAAGGCTTTTTTACTTAAGGAAATTTTCTTTGCCTTTGTGTCAATCTTCGTAATTGCAAGATTTAAAACATCACCAATTTTAACATAGCTTTCAAAATTATCATTTGGATTCCAAGAAAATTCATTTTTGTGTAATAATCCTGTAACATCCTTATCTAGTTCAAGGATAATTCCGAATGGAAGCTTTTGAAGAACCTTACCTGGTACCGTATCAGATACCTTGTGAGCCTCAGCATACAATTCATAAGGTGTTTTTAATAAAGCCTTCTTTGATAAATCAATTTTGTTTCCATCCTTAGCAATAACCTTAACTAATACGCTATCGCCAACCTTTACGGCATCCTCAATTTTCTCAACGCGTGTGTGCGCAATATTGCCAATTTTTAATAATCCTTGATTATATTGGAATTTTACTAAAGCTCCATAAGGCTTAATTTCCGAAACAGTACCGGTTAAAACATCACCAACATTGATGCTTTCTAATTCCTTTTGACGAGCTTCCTTATATTCATTCCATAGAATAGTGCGATGAGAAGCGACAATTCTCTTCTTAGAATCATCAACATCTGTAATTAAAACATTTAAATTTTTTCCAACATAGTTAGCTAAAACTGGTTTTTCATTTAATTCTATTTGTCCCTCTGGAACAAAAATTTCAAATCCAAGATAATTTAATACTAATCCTTTATCATTAGCATTTTTTACAACCTTAGCCGTAATAACCTCTTTATTTTTGAAAAGCTTTTTAATTTCTAAAAACTTTTCTTCCTTTAGTAAAGGTAAACGACTCATTAATACATAAGTATGCTCTTCATCACGAACATCCTTAACAACCGCCTTGATAACGTCGCCTTCCTTAACAATTGTTCTTAAATCCACATTTTCAGTTGTGAATTTATCCTTATGGATAATTCCCTCAGATATAAAATTGATATCAAGGTATACCATGTCTTCAGTTACTCTGACAACTGTTCCCTCAATTACATCCTCTTTACGTGGTTTACGAAAACTTAAATCAAATCCATCCATCTTATTTTGTCCTTCCTTCTATAAGCTTACAAATTTCTAATACAACTTCCTCTATACTTAATTCCGTTGTGTCTAATAATATCGCATCATTAGCTTTTTTTAATGGCGATGTGTCGCGATTGGAATCTGCATAATCTCTTCTAACTAAATCTTCCTTTAGTTCTTCAAAATCGACATGAATTCCTTTGGCTTCTAATTCAAGAGCTCTCCTTTTTGTTCGTTCCTCAATTGATGCGACTAAGAAAATTTTTAAATTCGCATCAGGTAAAACATTGTAGCCGATATCTCTTCCATCCATTACAATTAAGCCTTCCTTGGCCGCTTTTCTTTGTAAATCGCAAAGTCTTTCTCTTACGTATGGAATGCTCGAAACCATTGATACATTTTCGGTTACATAGGGCATTCTAATTTCTTCAGAAACATCTTTACCATTTAAATAAATACGATCTGATACATATTTGATATCGACACTATCGATAAAGCCATAGGCATTGCGGTCCTTCAAATCAATACCGCGGTTAATAGCTTCAATTGTAATTGCTCGATACATTGCCCCTGTATCAATATGAACATAGCCGAGTTTTTTTGCTAAGAGCTTACTAATTGTTGATTTGCCACTTCCAGCTGGTCCATCAATTGCTACCTTAAAATTTTCCAAGAGATTCCCTCCTAAATTTCACTAATCATTATACCATAATTACAATGAAAAAGAAACGTTTTTTATTTATTTTATCTTCCTTTAATTATTCTATCTTTTTTCTTAAAAAAATCAAGAGCATATTCATAATAAATATGAAAAGCATACCATTTCAAAAATTTATCACATTGCAAAAAAAACTTCTTATTGATTATTAGCTTATACTTTGTTATAATAATTAGGTAAATATATTAATAAAAAAGTGGAGGAGTTTATGGAATTACTTATTTTCTGTGGAATCGGGGTCGCAATTATCGCTCTATTCTACGCATTTATCCTACACATTAAAATTAAAAGAACAAGTCCAGGAAACGAAAGAATGCGTGAATTGTCTTCCTACATTCAAAAGGGTTCAATGGCTTTTTTATTTCGAGAGTATAAGATTCTTTTAATATTCTGTGTAGTGTTATTCTTAATTATCGGTTTATTTTTAAATCCTAATCAAATCGGAACATGTGTTAATTCTTGGCTAACAGCTTGTTCATTCCTCTTTGGTAGCGTCCTTTCTGCCCTTGCTGGATTCTTTGGTATGAGATCAGCAACCAACGCTAACGCTAGAACCGCTAATGCGGCGATGGAAAAGGGAATTCATCGAGCCTTAAGAATTGCCTTTAATGGTGGTACCATCATGGGAATGTGTGTTGTCGGATTGGGTTTATTAGGTGTATGCTTATCAATTTGTGTCTTTAGACTTTGTCATATTCCTTATCCTGACATTGCATCAATTATGACAGGCTTCGGTTTAGGAGCATCATCAATAGCTTTATTTGGTCGTGTTGGCGGTGGAGTTTATACGAAAGCTGCCGATGTAGGTGCCGATTTAGTTGGTAAAATCGAAGCGGGTATTCCTGAGGATGACCCAAGAAACCCGGCTGTTATTGCCGATAATGTTGGTGATAATGTTGGTGATGTTGCAGGTATGGGTGCCGATTTATTTGAATCCTATGTTGGTTCATTAATCGCATCAGTAACGCTCGCAATTACAATGAATATTGGAAATGATTCTTTATTATTAAATTCCATTTTATTCCCATTACTATTATCAGCAGCCGGTATCATCGCTTCGATTATTGGATGCTTGTGTGTTCGCGGAAAGGATACTATGAGTCCCCAAAAATCACTAAAAATTGGAACATATTGTAGTGGTGGTATTCTTCTTGTAATAGCATTTATTTTATCCTATGTTTTCTTTAAATCCTTTAATGCCTTCTTCGCAATTGGTATTGGTTTAATCGTAGGTATTTTAATTGGTATTATCACCGAATTATACACTAGTGGTGACTTCAACTATGTAAAGAAAATTTCCGAACAATCAAAAACCGGACCAGCCACAAATATCATTTCAGGTTTATCTGTCGGTATGGAATCAACTGCTCTTCCAATTCTCTTAATTGGTATTGCGATTATTGCTTCCTACTTCGTTATGGGATTATATGGTATTTCCTTAGCTGCAGTTGGTATGCTTGCGACAATTTCCATTACAATTGCCGTTGATGCCTACGGCCCAATTGCCGATAACGCGGGTGGTATTGCCGAAATGGCTTCCCTTGACCCCGAGGTAAGACACATCACCGACAAGCTTGATGCGGTTGGTAATACAACAGCTGCCATGGGAAAAGGATTTGCGATTGGTTCAGCGGCTCTTACAAGCCTAGCGCTTTTCATTTCATTCACGCAAACAGCTGGTTTATCAGGAATTAATATTACTAATCCAGCTACAGTTGTTGGTCTATTGATCGGAGCTATGCTTCCTTTCCTCTTCTCTTCAATGACGATGAAGAGTGTTGGTAAGGCCGCCGGTTCAATGATTGAAGAGGTCAGAAGACAATTCCATGAAAAGCCTGGCATTATGGAAGGAACTGATCTTCCTGATTATGAAAAATGCGTTGACATCTCAACAATAGCCGCCTTAAAAGAAATGATTTTACCTGGTGTTTTAGCAATTGTTGCGCCGCTTGCGACAGGCTTCCTTCTTGGAGCTGAAGCTTTAGGTGGACTTCTTGCCGGTTCCTTAGCTTCAGGAGTTATGATGGCTATCTTTATGGCAAATTCAGGTGGAGCTTGGGATAATGCTAAAAAGTACATTGAGGATGGTAATATGGGTGGAAAAGGTTCCGAATCGCACAAGGCAGCCGTAACCGGAGACACTGTTGGTGACCCATTTAAGGATACATCAGGTCCATCAATCAATATCCTAATAAAATTAATGACTATCGTTTCTTTAGTATTTGCTGGATTATTTGGTAATGGTTTAATTAATCTCAACAAAGAGGTTGAAATTGAACCAACATCTTATGAAGAAAGAGCATTTACTTCTTCTTCAATTGAAATTGAAGGATATACGATCGAATTAGATGAAGAAATCAACTTAAATAAATAATTTTCTTATATTTTCAGAGCACTTCATAAATATGGAGTGCTTTTTTTTGAAAAGATTCTATAATATTGATTAATAAAATTATTCATTTACTATCTACTTATAAAAAAAGAAATCTTTTTAATTTGAAAAGATTTCTCTTATCATTTTGTTTTTTTAATAATCCCTGCCCCAAATTTATTTTCTAAATTCTTTTTTACATCTATTAATTTTTGTTCCTTTTCAATAATATCAAGATCAAACAAATCATAATCCTTATGGATATTTGTTCTTTCAATAACGTTAGATACCGTAACTCCCAACAACCGAACTCTTCTTCCATCCCAATTCTTATCAAATAAATCTGAGGCAATTTCATAAACATCATCAAACAAATATATGTATTTAGAAATAGTTTTACTTCTAGTGATGCTTGTAAAATCAAAATATTTAATTATAATTGAAACGGTTTTTCCATAATAATTATGCTTATTTAACCGATCACAAACCAAATTGGTTATCCGTTTTAGATGCCCCTTTAAAACATCCTCATCATCCGAATCCTCATCAAAGGTTCTTGAATTTCCAATGCTTTGATTTGCAACGTATGGATTCATATCGATGATATTGGTTCCTCTTCCATTAGCTTTATTTATGACATCTAAATAATACTTTTCACCCATGACCTCACGAAGCTTATCTTTGTCTTGAAAATTAGCTAAATCACCAATTTTATAGATACCTAAAGCATTAAGCCGGGGAACGGTTTTTTTACCAATTCCATACATATCACCAATTGGAAGAGGCCAAAGCTTTTCCGGGACATCACGATATCTAAAAACCGTAATTCCTAAAGGTTTTTTGTAATCAGAGCCCATTTTAGCTAAAAAAAGATTCGGTCCAATTCCAATCGAGCAAGGTAACCCGAGCTCATGTAAGAGCCGATTTTGGATTTCCTTTGCGACCTTGATGGCATCCTTATCCTCTAGATACTTTGTCATATCTAAATAAGCTTCATCTACTGATGCCTGCATATAAATATTTGTATATTCCTTTAAAATGTTCATAAACATCATTGAATATTCTTGGTATAAATCAAAATGACAATCGACAATAATAAGAGAAGGACATTTTTTTAAAGCCTCAGCCTGCGACATTGCACTACCAACACCATATTTACGAGCTACATAATTGGCCGTCGATAAAACTCCTCTTTTGGAGCTTCTTGTCCCAACCGCAAAGGGTTTGTCTTTTAAAAAAGGATACTTTATTTCTTCAACTGACGCAAAAAAAGCATTCATATCAACATGAAAGATAATTTTAACATTAGTTTTCAAAAAAATCACTTCCTTTTTTCTTTAGAATAGTGTATAATATTTCTAGCTTATATTAATATTATATCATGTTTGAGGTGAAAATTATGGCAAACAACAAAAATAAAAAGAAAACAGTTAACGAGGTTGAAATCGCAAGTAAATATGCTCCTAAAAATCCAGCAAAAACTCCTGTTGGAAGAATTGTAATTATCGTTTTATGTGCAGCGATGGTTATCCTTCCTTTAGTAGCATTAATCATTTCGTTATGTTTAAAATAGACCATTTGGTCTTTTTTTTTCGTAAAAAAAGACCAGCATAAAGCTGATCTTTATGATGCGACACGGTGTTCGAGTCTTAATTTATCCGCAAGCATCGCAATAAATTCACTGTTGGTTGGCTTTGATTTGTTGTAGCTAATCGTGTAGCTAAATATTGATGAAATGGCATCAACATTACCTCGGTTCCAAGCAACCTCAATAGCGTGACGAATTGCTCTTTCAACGCGGGAAGAGGTTGTTTTATATTTTTTTGCGACAACCGGATATAATATTTTTGTAATTGAACCTAAGATCTCGATATCATTATAGACCATTGTAATCGATTCGCGCAAATACAAATATCCCTTAATATGGGCAGGAACCCCAATTTCATGAAGAATACTCGTAATCTCCGTATCAAGGTTTCCGCTGGATGGATTAAAGCCTGCCATATTATTCTTTTTCTCCGGCTTTAAAACACTTTTAATTACATCAAGTAAATTCGGAAGCTGAACTGGCTTCATAATGAAGTAATCGCAGCCTAAATCACCAGCCTTACGCATCAATGACTCGTTATTAAATGCCGTAAACATAATGATTTTATTAGGTCTTTGGTATTTCTTTGGGTTGTTGTTTAATTCCTCAAGAACATGAATACCATCTAAATCGGGCATGAAAATATCTAATAGTAATAAATCGCATCTTTCTGTTTCTAATCCCTGAAGTAAACTTTTGCCCGTATTGTATACCTTTGAAACAGTAAATTCTGGTTGCATACTCAAAAATTCGCTTACAAATGATACAACATCCTTATTATCATCTGCAATAATGATTTTTGGCATTTTAACCTCCCCTTTCTCTTTTTTTCTTGCTTATATAATAGTGTATATTTTTTCTTTTTGCAAGATTTTAAAGAAAAATCGCACTTAATATTTGAACTAATCGACATAAAAACTGTTTTTTATCTTCCTAATCAAGAAAAAAAGTCTTTCGTTTGTCGAATTATGTCGAAATCTATTCGAGATGAATATCCATATCTAGAAGCATCCACTCAATATAGATTCCATATCCCATATCCGGATTTGAAACTAAAACGTGGGTTAAGGCCCCAATAATATTTCCATTTTGAATAATGGGACTCCCACTCATTCCTTGAACTATTCCTCCGGTTTTGTCAAGTAGCCTTTCATCAGTAATCTTAATTTTTAATCCCTTAATATCCTTTTTATCTTGTTTTTCGATTCCAACTATTTCAATACTAAATTCCTCAATATTTTTACCATCAATTGTTGTTAGAATACTGGCACTCCCTTTTTTTACGGTATCTCTTTTACCAATTTTATATCTTCTTAAGGAATTAAATTGGTCGATTGATGATACCTTTCCGTGAATTCCGGTTTCGGTATTTTTGACGATATCTCCAATTTCCATATCATCGATAGTCGCCCTTTTTTCACCAACATTGTTTTCGGTAGCTTTTTTTATATCCACAACATTGGCATGGCTAATTACGCCCTCAATAAAGGTACAATTATCCGATATACTATGTCCTAAGGCTCCATAAATATTATGCGTGGGAATAATATAAGTTAAGGTGCCGACCCCAACTATCTTATCCTTAACATAGATTCCTAAAGAATAGCTTCCATCCTCCTTTAAAACTGGCTTTATCATTTTCATAATTTCCTCATTATTATGAACATAAACGATTGGAAAGGATTTATTATTACAATTCTTTAAAACATCTAGCAAATCCGATAAGCTCTTTACTTCCTGGTTATCGGCCATAATTATTTTATCGCCAACCTTAATTCCCGCATCATGCCAGGGACTGTAGGTTTTACCCTTTACCTTAATTGAATAGGTTCCTAAAACCTCAACACCGGTATTCATTTTTATTCCTATGGTTTCACCAGAAACATAAATAGGTTCATCACTACTTATATTTAAGGCACTAATATCATAGGTTAAAAAAAACGAAAATATTAAAGCAATAGCTATTATTATTTTTTTAATAATTTAACCTCCTTTCTTTGCTACAAATATATTATTTACTTAAACGATAAAAAAAAGCATTCCATTATTTTGGAATACTATTTTTTCAGTAATTCTTTAGCATTTAATAGTGATGATGGTGTGAGCTTATTTCCACTAATCATCATCGCAATTTCCTTAATTCGATCATCATCGGACAGCTTTTTAATATCCGTTTTTGTTCGATTGTCACTTTCAATTTTGTAAATATGAATGTGATAATCAGCAATTGAGGCCACATGTGGTAAATGGGTAATACAAAGTACCTGGGTAAATTTACTAATTTGATAAATTTTTTGGGCCATTTTGGCTGCCGCAACACCACTAATACCGGAATCAATTTCATCAAAAACAATCAATGACAATTTTTGAATCTTCGCAAATATCGACTTAAAGGCTAGCATAATACGCGATAATTCTCCGCCCGACGCAACCTTAGATAATGGCTTTTTGGGCTCACCCTTATTTAACGTAATCAAAAAATCAATCTTGTCAATTCCATTATCATTAAATGTGTCCTTGGAAAAATCATTGCGGCCTATTGTTTCCTTGAAGCTAACCTCAAAATCCATATTTTCTAAATCAAGATCAGTGCATTCCTTAATTAAATCAGAAGAAAGCTTTAAAGCGGTTTTTTTGCGGAGCTCAGTTAAAAGTTCGCCCTTTTTAATTAAAGCATTGTAATCCGAAATTAGTTTTTCCTTGACCTCATTTAAATATTCATCATAATTCTCCGTTAACATTATTTCTTCTTTGATTTTTTGATAATAGGCTAACAATTCATCATCGGTCATTTTGTATTTTTTTAGTAAATTGCTTATATCATTGTAGCGCTGATTCATTAAATCTAGCTCTTGCGGATCAAAATCAAGATTAGAAATCTGATTATTGATTTCACCTCTAATATCTTCGATTTCGTAAAAGAAGCCCGATAATTTCAAAGAAGCTTCATCATAGAAGGAATCATATTCCTTAATTTTATTTAAGGCTTGGTAGGCTTCATAAATATTATCAACATTTGAAATAAATTCATAAGCTTGATTTAGGTTATGGTAAATTTTATCATAATTTGCCATCTTATTGATTTCTTCCTCAAGGTTTTTTAATTCATTAGCCTTTAAATCAAGAGCACCAATTTCTTCATACTGAAATTTAAGCAAATCAATTTTATCATTTAAATTCTTATTTTTCATTAATATCTCTTGATACTTTTTTAAAGAATCCTTATAAATTGATAGATAATATTGATAATCATTGAAGGCTTCAAAAAGCCTTGAATCACCATAATGATCCAATAAATCAATATAGGTATCCGGATTAATAAGCCTAAAGGTATCATGCTGAACATGGATATCTGCTAAGGCTAACCCAATTGCTTTAAGCTGATTTAGGGTGATGCTTTTTTCATTAACCCTAATAACATTTTTAGAATTATCATTAATCTCACGATAAATGGTTATTTCTGAACCCATAATATCATATTGGTCTAATATCTTCCTTGCATTATCATTTGTGACCTCAAACACACCCTTAATTGAGGCTTTTTTTGAGCCATAGCGAATCATATCACCATCGGCTCTTTCGCCTAATAAAAGACCTATTGAATCAATAATCAAGGATTTTCCGGCTCCCGTTTGTCCTGTCAAAGCCGTCATTCCATCATCAAAGAAAATCGTAATATCCTCAATAATGGCAAAATTTTTAATTGTTAGTTCCTTTAACATTCCATCACTCCATTAAAAGCATCACATACTAAGCGCTTGATATCTACACTTAAGGCTTTTCCCTCATCCTTAAAATAGGCCAAATATTCAATATTACCGCTTTTTCCTTTGATTGGACTAAAGGTAATTCCCCGAAGAACAAGGCCAATTGATGATGAAAAATCTAATATTTCCTTTATAATCACTTCATGTTTCTTTCTGTCATGTAAAACGCCATTTTTAAAATTTATCCTTCCCGCTTCAAATTGCGGCTTTATCAAGGTAACTAGTGTTCTTCCCTTTAGCATTTCTTTGATTTTAGGAAGAAGCTTAGTAATAGATATAAATGAGACATCCATCACAAAATAATCATTAAAGAATTCATCCTTGACATCCAAAAAATTGGTGTTTTCTAAAGAAATAACACGTTTATCCTGGCGAAGTGAAGCATCTAATTGCATAGTTCCGACGTCAATCGCATAAACCAATTTGGCCCCATGCTTCAAAGCACAATCAGTAAAGCCGCCGGTTGATGCCCCAATATCCACAACCGTTTTTCCATTAAAATCTAAGCCAAAGGCTTCAATGGCCTTTTCAAGCTTATAGCCACCTCTACTAACATACCTAATTGCGTCCTCTAAAACCGTAATTTCGCCCAAAGAGACGTCAAAGCTTGCTTGTGTGATAACTTTACCATCAACCAAAACAAAGCCTTTTGAAATGGCTTCTTGAGCTTTGGTTCGGGTTTTAAAAAAACCATCCTCAACCAATTTTTTATCTATTCTCATTAATAATCAACTCAATTCTTTTTCGAATCGACAAGGGATCCATTTCTAATCTTTCCTTGATTGATTTAATATCTCCATGCTTGATATAATCACAAGGCAAATCCATCACATCGACAAAGCAATTATAATGCATCTTAGCAAAATAAAGTAAAATCATCGAGGCTAAGCTTCCTTCCTTGACTACCTCTTCATAAATCAAAAATGGGAGCTTGAGCTTGACTAATTCATCAAGCATTTTTGTATCTAGTGGTTTAATAAAGCGAGCATTGACGATGGTAGCGCTAATCTTGTTTTCCAAACATAATTGCTCAATCATTTTAACATTAGGTCCATAGGAGATAATGATAATTTTGTTTCCATTTTGTAATCTAACCCACGATGGATTTTCAATTTCTAAAGCCCCGCTAAAGGTTAAATCAGTAAGCATAGTTCCACGAGGATAACGGATTACAAAAGGATTTTTCTGAACAAAGCCATATTTTACTAAGGCAAAGGCTTCATCTGGTGTTGAAGGCATTGTAATAACAATATTGGGAATGTGACTTAAATAGGCCACATCAAAAATTCCTTGATGAGTCGCACCATCCTCCCCAACAATTCCGGCTCGGTCAATGCCAATCACGACATGAGCATTATGACGACAAATATCATTATTTATTTGATCATAGGCGCGTTGGGCAAAGGTCGAATAAATTGGTAAAAAGACATTGACACCCGACAGTGCGAGACTACTAGCCATCGTCGTCGCATGCTCCTCGGCAATCCCAACATCAATTATTTTATCCGGATACATGGTTTTAAACTTTCCTAATTTTGATCCACCAATCATCGCTGGGACAATGACATCAATATTAAATTCTTTTTCAAGCTTTAAAACCGATTCACTGATAACCTTACTCCAGGAATGACTGTTTTCACTGGCAGGCTTGAGCGGTAATCCCGTATTTACATCAAAAGGTGGAACGCCGTGATAATCGCCATAAACGTCCTCCTCAGCTTGTTTGTAGCCTTTTCCCTTCTCGGTTATCACATGAACAACACAAGGGACCCGACATTCCTTAGCCCTTGTTAATATTTTAATAACGGAATGAATATCATTTCCATCAACCGGACCCATATACCTAAATCCTAAATCCTCGAAAATATTATCATTTTGGACAAAAGCCTTAATACCTCGAAAAATCTTTCGAAAGAAATTAATGATACATTGTGGCAAAATTCGATAAACAATCTTTTTCATTTTAATGGCAAAGCCCATTCCTCTGATTCGAGTTAAGAGGCTCGATAAAGCTCCAACTGATTTCGATATTCCCATTTTATTATCATTAATGACAATAATCGGATGCTCTTCCTTTAAGGCTCCTAAATAATTCAAGGCCTCAAAAGGAATACCAGAAGCAATTGAGGAATCACCAATAACAGCGATACATTCGCCAATATCGGCGCCATCCTTTTTAGCTCTTAAAAAACCCGCCATTGCCGATAAGGATTCGCCGGAATGACCAGTTTCGAAGCAATCATGCTCGCTTTCTTCTCTTGATATAAAGCCTGATAGTCCATCAATTTTGCGGAGGGTATCAAATTTATTGGCTCTTCCCGTTAAAATTTTATGGGTGTATACCTGATGCCCAACATCAAAGACAATCTTATCATGGGGACTATCAAAAACCGTATGAAGGGCAATTGTTAATTCAACAATTCCTAAATTAGAAGCTAAATGACCACCCGTTTTAGAAATTTTTTCAATCAAAAAAGACCGAATTTCATCAGCTAAAATTTCTAATTCCTTCTTCTTTAATTTTTTCAAAAAGGTTGGATCCTTAATATCTTCTAAATTAAACATTTTATCCCTCTACTTTAAAATCTTCCATATTATCGGCATTTTTAACAATCAATTTCTCGGCGTCGCGAAGGGTGTTATAACAAAACTTTGAAAGCTCTAGTCCCTTATTATATTTTTCGACAGCCTCATTTAATTTAATATCTTTACTTTCTAAGCTTTTTACAATTTCCTCTAATTGCTTTAAAGCCTCTTCAAAATCAATTTCCATTTTGTTTTCCTCCTATAACTTGACATAAAATCTCACCATCAGTAACCTTTAAATCAAGCTCATCATTTATATTTACATCCGAAACCTTTGTTATTACCTTATCCTTTACATAGGCGATACTATAGCCCTTTTTCATCAAGGATAAGGGATTTAAGGCTTCTAATTTACTAATCAAAACCAAATAATCATTTTTATTCTTGGTATAAATCTTTTCAAAGCTATGCTTTAATAAAGATAAATTATTAGCTAAAGCTATATCATATTGCTTTATTTTTTCTAAAGGCTCATAAAAAGCTAACGATTTATTTAATAAGCTAATTCCATTATCATATCGTTCAATTGTCATCCTCATCGCATTATTTAAGCGATTAAATAAATCAAGAAAGCTTTTTTGATAATTCGATAAAATCACCAAAGGATTGCGATTTTCGAGTCTTTCATCTAAATTTAGAAGCTTCATCTTATAGCCTTCAAGGATTTTATCAATATCCTTTGATAAGGAATGGGCTAATTGAGTAATGTATTCTAAAACCTTTCTTCGATCGGGGGTTGCTAGCTCGGCCGCCGCCGTTGGGGTTGGTGCCCTTAAATCGGCCACAAAGTCGGCAATTGTAAAATCAATTTCATGGCCAACACCCGAAATAATCGGTATTTCCGAATTATATATAGCATACGCAACAATTTTTTCATTGAAGGCCCATAAATCCTCAATTGAACCTCCACCACGACCAACAATCAAAACATCAACTAATTTCTCCCGATTAGCCTTTTCAATTTGTCTTACGATATCCTCTTTAGCATTTTCACCCTGAACTAAACAAGGATAAATATAAACCATAGTATAAGGATATCTTCTGTTAATCGTATTGATAATATCTCTTACGGCCGCTCCGGTTTTACTAGTCACAACGCCAATTGCCTTGGGAAAACGAGGAATTGGTTTTTTGTGCTCGGGATTGAATAATCCTTTTTCCTGTAGTTCTTTTTTTAGTTGCTCATAAGCTAAATATAAGGATCCAATGCCATCAGCCTCGAGCTTTTCAACATTTATTTGGTAATTTCCGTTAGCTTCATAAACCAAAACCCGGCCCTCGACTAAAACCTTTTGCCCTTCAACCGGCTCAAACTTTACATTCTTTGCATAGGAGGCAAACATCACCGCCGTAATCTGAGCAAATTCATCCTTGATTGTAAAGTAAAAATGACCACGTGAATGATGCTTAAAATTTGATATTTCTCCTTTAAGCAACACATGGTTTAAATGCACATCATGGTCAAATTTAAATTTTATGTATTTAGTTAATGCAGTTACTGTTAAATAAACCTTGTCCAAATTAATCACCTATTGCTTTTGAAATCGTATCTAACAACTTATTATTGAAGGCTCTCGCTTTGCCATCGCCACAATCCGAAAAGACCTTTGTAATCTCTAAAGCTTCATTAATTGCGATATTTGGCGATAAACCATTTAACATTTCAAAGGTTGCGACCCGAATAATGGCACGATCAACATAGCTTAATCGATCTATTGAATAATTTGTTAGCGAGCTTGAAATAATCTCATCAATTCGAGGTTGAGCATTCATAACTGATACAACAAGATCCTTCGCATCATCATCGACAACACTAGAAGCATCAGCTAGCGCCTCCTCTACCGTTGAATCTAATAATTCAATATTATATAATGTTTGAATAGCACGAATACGTGAATTTCTTTTTCCTTTTAAGTCCATATTTTAATACCTACTTTTTTTACATTATCATAAATATTTTATCATAATCAAATACTAAATAAAAGTAGGAAGAAAAAAAAGCTAGAAATTTCTAGCGTTTTCAGTTACTAGGTGTATCGACATTGACGATAACCTGGTAATCATTACCGAATTCCCCTTTAACCAAAAGGGCCACCTCAACAAAATCCTCAACACTAAAATTATTTGATAGGACATTCACCTTTATTCTGTTTCCCGAAGTGTGGACAAAGCAATCGGTATAGCCTAAGCCCTTAATATGATATTCTACTCCAACTTCTCTTTCGGTTAATTTGGTTAAAGCTTGTAGCCTTTCATAGGCATCGTTTTTTTCATTTGTTGATGATGCTTCGGCAATTGTCGTCTCATATTTAGCAATTTCTTCATTTCTTTCTGATAAAACCTCTAAGCGACTTTGGGCATATAAAGGATATCTTTCCGATGATGTTGTAGTATCATCTGTGGGTTTTTCGGCCTTTGTTGGTGTTTTCACATAATAAATAGTTAAGCCTATCACCACCAAAACCAAAAATATCGATAATTTATTTCTCTTAAGCATAAAAAAGCCTCCTTGATATTCGTTTCAATAAACTATATGCAAGAAGACTTAAAATTATACTATTTATTTCGATGCTTTAAGCGACGGGATTTTTTTGTTTTTGTGTAAATTAAATATCCAGCGACACCAGCCACGACAACTGAACAAACGATAATAATTGCGGCCATATTAGTTTCGCCGGCCTTTACCGCCTTCCACATTGCAAGAACCTTTTCGTTTTGATCACCAAAATCTTGCATAACACAGCAGCGAGCAATTTCCTCTTCGGTTGGATATTGAGCACTAAATTGACGACCGACTTCACCAACAGTAATAATAGCTTTACCGTCAGTTAAATATTCCTCATCAATCGTTCCATTGAAGAAATAAGATAAATCAACATCATATCCCTCTTCACCCTCTTCAGCGCCATACCATTCATTTACTAAATCCCAAATGGCATTTCCAGCGATACTTGGAGTATAGCCAATATAATTCATATTACGAGCGGCATTTTCTGGTTGACATAAATAATTAACAAAATCCTGAGCTAATTCCTTGTTTGCACCTTTTGGCATAACCCAACCATCAAACCAAACATTACTTCCTTCCTCAGGAATAATGTAGTTCAAATAGGTTCCATTCTCTTCTTCTGCCACATCAAGAGCATAGACAGCATCGCCGCTCCAAGCAACATTAATGGAAATACGGCCTGTCGCAATATCATTTTTTCCGTTATCAACCTCAAAGCCATAAACATTTTTCTTTAAGGCTAATAAATCTGATTTCATTGTGTCTAATGTAACATCATTAGTTCGATTCATCAAATTTGTTAATTTCTCATTATATTGTTGGGCTGTCATCGTTCCATCTAAGTAAGAGCTACGATAAGACATAGCCTCATCATAATAAATATGATAAGCACTTGCGACCATCGTATCACGAACTGAATCCTTTGCTGTAGCCATTTTCTTATATTCTGTATTCCATAATACTGACCAATGATTAACAGCTTCCTCGCTAATCTTTTCAGGATTATAAATCATTCCTAATGTTCCCCACATATATGGAATAGCATATTGATATAAATCCATATCTTTAAATAAATTCTTTAAATATAAAGAGCCATAGCTGTTATAATTAGCAATTTTAGCATATTCACCTTCATTAACATCATAGGTCTCAAGCATATCTTGACTTATCATACGCATAATTGTATATTCACTAGGACAAACCAAATCATATGATGTTTTTCCAGTCTTTAAGGTATTCATCATAATTTCATTTGTCGCAAAGGTATCATAAACAACTGTAACGGTTTTTCCCGTACGCTTTTTATAATCCTCTACCCAATCATCAATTAAGGCAGTAGTTTTTTCATCACCTTCATCAATGTAATCTTCCCAGTTATAAATTTTTAAAACATCCTCCTTAGCTTCGACTTCACCGCTAAAGGCAAAAGGTAAAGCTAAGACTGCTAATAAAGCTAAGATAAATTTTTTCATTTATTTTTTCTCCTCTCTTTTGTCCTTTGTGCGCCAATTAATAATAAATAGCACACCAAGCATAATGATAAATATTAATGTTGTTAACGCACGCAAATCACTTGGTAAGCTTCCTTTTGCGGTAACACCTTCGACAAATGTCGAAAGAGTTTGGAAGGAATTATCCCTTGTAAAGGCTGTAATAATATAATCATCAAGGGACAATGTAATACATAATAGGAATCCCGATAACACACCAGGAATAATCTCTGGCACCACAACCTTCCATAAGGCTTGAGCGGGCGTCGCTCCCAAATCAAGAGCGGCCTCATAAATATTTTGATCCATTTGCTTAAGCTTTGGCGTTACATTTAATACAACAAAGGGAACAGATAAAACCATATGTCCAATAATTAGAGTTGCAAAGCCAAAAATATTGTTTATGTGAAAGATTTTCGCAATAACAACGAATAAAATTGTTAAGGAAATTGCCGTTACAATTTCGGCATTAGCTACCGATATTTGGCCAACGCCTTCCATAAAGCGCTTCATCTTCTTTTTGCTATAATAAATACCAATAGCACCAAGTGTACCTAAAATAGTTGAGAAAATCGACGATACTACCGCAACCAAAATCGTATTTCGAACAGCTGTGAGCACAACCTTATCCTTAAATAAATCTTGATAAAGCTTGAGGCTAAAGCCATTCCAATCACCAATTACTTGCGTATTAGTAAAGCTAAAAATAATTAAAACAAGAATTGGCAAATACATTAATAAAAGAATTAAATATATATATGATTTAGCTAAGACTTTTTTTACCATAATCCACCTCGGGCATCCTCATCCTGATTCTTGAAAATTTTCATTGTTATGAACACAAGAATGAGCATTATTAATGCATATAAGCTACCAGCATTCCACAAGCTTTGACCAAAGGCATCGTTAATGTAATTACCAATCAAGGTAATTTTTCTTTCGGACATAATGTCACTTATGACATAGCTTGACATTGTAGGCATTAATACCATTGTGACAGCACTCGAAATACCTGGCATTGACATCGGAATGATAGTCTTATAGAAGGTTTGAAACTTATTGGCACCTAAATCATAGGAGGCTTCAATTTGATTTTTATCCAATTTAAGCATTGTGGAATAAAGAGGCAAAATCACAAATGGTAAATAATTATAAACCATACCAATCATCGTTGTAACATAGGGATAATGGCCGCCATCAATTCCAATCCACCCTAATAAATCACGGGTTGCCCCTGTACGTAATACGAAGTTAATCCACATTGGCATAATGAATAATAAAACCAAAATATAGCTTTTGTTATATTTTTTATTGGCTAATAACATCGCAATCGGATAACCGATTAAAAGGCAAATTGCGGTGTTTCCAAGACCAATTAAAATACTAACAACCAAAACCCAAATATTTCCACTTGAGGAAAAGAAATCTGATAAATTGGCTAAAGAAAATGATCCTTGAGAATCCGTAAAGGCATAATAGACAATTAACAATAATGGTAAAACCACAAAAGCAATGTTAAAAACCAAATAGGGTATTGAGAGATATCTTCTTTGAAAATGCAATCTACTTTTCATAAGCTGAAACCTCTTTTGTTAATGTAAGCTTGATATCTTCCTTCTTGATCTTTACTGATACGCGGTCAAATTCATTCCATGTATATTCGGTATCGACAACAAAATCCTCATCTTCCTTAGTTCGGATAATAATTTGATAATGGTCACCTTTATAAATAATAGATACAATTTCGCCGGCAACCTCGCCATCATCCTCATTATCAATGATTTCAATGCTTTTTAGATCAACCTCAACCGAAACATCCGCATCCGTTAAATCATAGATTTTTTCATCTGGTCCAACCAAATAGCCTTCTTCATCGATATGTGAACCTGGTAAAAGCTGAGTAATATCGCATTCAAAGCATCCTTCTGCGAAGCAAACATTGTTATGTTTATCAATATATCCTAAATACTTGTTTGATGTAAATTCCTTATTCATAATATGAATATCAAATGGTTTTACGAAAATACTAGCCATTTTATCAATTTCAAAGTCCTGCGTATCTTGGATAACGACTTCATTTTTTCCAATCATCATTGTATATTCATAATGAACACCTTTGAAAATCTTACTAACTAATTTACCATCAACCATACCTTTACCTTCATCTAAGAGGTAAATATCTTCTGGCCTAATGACAACATCAACCTTTTCATTTTTTGGAAATTTATCAACACATTCAAAGCGATGATTAAGGAAAAGAACGTGGTTATCATCAATAATGGTTCCACTATAGATATTACTATCACCGATAAAGTCCGCAACAAAAGCATTTTTGGGCTCATCATAAATATCTCTTGGCTTACCAATTTGTTGAATCATACCATCCTTCATAATGACAATCGTATCACTCATTGTTAATGCTTCCTCTTGATCATGAGTAACATAAATAAAGGTAATACCTAATTTTTTATGCATTTCCTTTAATTCAAGCTGCATTTCCTTACGCATCTTTAAATCTAAAGCCCCAAGAGGTTCATCTAATAATAAGATTTCAGGTTCATTAACAATCGCGCGGGCAATCGCAACACGCTGTTGCTGGCCTCCCGATAGCGTTGTAATATCGCGCCATTCAAAATCTTCTAAATCTACGATTTTTAAGGCATTCATTACTTTTTTATCGATTTCCTCTTTGGTTAGCTTACGATAAACAGGGCGACCCTTTCGATCTACCTTATCAGTTTTAATCTTTTTAAGCTTTAAACCAAAAGAAATATTATCATAGACATCTAAGTGTGGAAATAAAGCATATCTTTGAAAGACAGTATTAATCGGTCTTTTATTCGGAGGAATGTTCGAAATATCCTCGCCATTTAATAATATTTGACCGCTCGAAACTGTTTCAAAGCCCGCAATCATTCTTAGGGTTGTTGTTTTACCACAACCAGATGGCCCTAAAAAGGTCACAAACTCTCCCTTATTTACATAAAAATTGAAGTTATCGACAGCCTTAACCCCATTAAATTCCTTTGTAACTCCCTTTAATTCAATAATCTTTTCCACTTCTTCATCCTCCGATTAGAGATTCTTAACAACGGGTTTAATATTTATAAACTCAAAGCCTTAAAAAAAGCATTGATTAGGATACTTGTTTAGTATTTATAAACAAGTAGTTAACCAATAATAAACCACTACTATATTATATAATATAATGTCCAATTGTCAATATAAAAAATACAATATTGTAAAAAAAAAGTGAGGCTTTTTGAAGCCCCACTTCATTGATTTTAATAATCTTTTACAACCTTACGATATCTAACTTTAATGAAAATTGCAAGAGCTAGCATCGGGACAGTTGCAATGAATTCTAGCATGATAATCCAGCCCATACCATAAGAGGCACATACTGTAACAACCATTGCGAATAAACTCAAGGCTAAAACCCAATTGGCATTACCTTTATTTTCAAAAGTGATATGACGTAATCTTAATGCAAAGACTAGGAAGGCAATAATTAATAAAATACGGAAAATTAAGACATATCCAACAATCTCTACATTACATTTTGGAACATTTACTGTGATAAATGTTGGCCAGATTAATAACAAAAAGTATACAAAATCAACGAGGATAATTGCCCATGATTCAGGACTTTTTGTAATATCAACCTTTAAGTTTGTTATAAAAGATGAAAATTTATTTGCCATTTATTTCACCTCGTTATTTCTCTTTTTTACATCCAATACAAATGATTCATACGGACGAATACTAATTACTCCATCATTATTTAACAAATCGGAATAATTTGAAGTAATACTATTCAATAAAATATAATCACTTAAATCAATACTAGCTTCACAATTATAGAAATTAGCAATCACTAAAATCATCTTATCACCTAAAGTACGACTATAAACATAAAGCTTAGGATCGTCTTCAAATAATAATTCATATTTACCATAAACGATAACATCCTTATATTCACTATTTCTTCGTAAATTAATAACTTTACGATAATAGTTAAATAACGAATCCTCATCATTTAGTTGGCTCGCAACATTAATAAATTTGTAATTTGGATTAACATTCATCCAAGGATGGCTCTTTGTAAAGCCACCATTTTCTTCACTAGACCATTGCATCGGTGTTCTTGCATTATCACGACTTGACATTGCAGTTTTGGCAATGAACAAATCCTTATCCATATTACCTTCGGTAACATTGATTCGATAATTGTTATAAACAGAAACATCACGATATTCTTCTAGTTCTTTAAATGGATAATTGGTCATACCAATCTCTTCACCGTTATAGATAAATGGTGTTCCCCACATGAAATATAAGGCATTCGCAAGCATCTTTCCTGATAGCTTGAGCTCTTTAACATTTCCGTAGGCACTCATAACACGTGGATGATCATGGTTTAGCCAATATATTGGAGTCCATGATTTGTTATACAATCCATATTGCCAATTCTTAAAATGCTTTTTTAATTCTAGTAAATTAACCTCTAAATCATCGAGATTTGAGATATCCCATAAATTATTACACCAGTTATGATCAAAGTTGAAAACCATATTCATTTCTTCAGATTTGAAGCCTGCATAACGAATCGCTTCGCTAACCTTAGCTCCTCCTCCGACTTCACCAACGACAACAATATCCTTGGTTCTAAAAACATCATGGTTCATTTCTTTTAAATAATTATGTAAAATTGGTAAATTTGAAAATTTACGCCAATCAGGCTTATAATAGTCATTTGATTTCATTCTAGAATCAACAAAGTTACCGCGTCCAATATGGGCAACCGCATCGATTCTAAATCCATCAATACCTAAATCAAGCCACCATAAGGCCATCCTTTTCATATCATCACGAACATTTGGATTTGCCCAATTTAAATCTGGCATTTTCTTGGAGAATATTTTCATATAATATTCTCCAGTAGTCTCATCCTTCTGCCAACAGGATCCACCAAAGAATGATGCCCAGTTGGTTGGTTCGACCTCTTTGCCATTTTTAAATTTAGGCTTACGCCAAATATAATAATCTCTTTTCGGATTATCTAAGCTTGAACGTGATTCAATAAACCATGGATGTTCATCTGATGTATGATTTAAGACTAAATCTGCAATAATTTTTATTCCCTTTTTATGAGCCTTTTCAATTAGCTCCTTGACATCATTTAAGGTACCATATTCAGGGGCGACATCATAATAATCAGAAACATCATATCCATTATCATCCATTGGTGATTTATAAAATGGACATAACCATAATAAATTAACGCCAAGGTGATCTAAATAATCAAGTTTTTCGATAATTCCTCGAATATCACCAATTCCATCATTATTGCTGTCATAAAAGCTCTTTACATAAATTTGATAGCCAACGGCTTCCATCCACCATTTTTTTTCCATAATTTGTCCTCACAATTCTAATTCTATCCTTTTGTAGCACCAGCTGTAATTCCTTCGATAAGATATCTTTGGAATACAACGTATAATACAGAAATTGGGATTGCGATAATCAACGAACCTGCACAGAATAATGTTGGTTGATATAATTCGTTTCCTACATCGTTAATAAATCTAAATAAACCAACTGCTAATGTATAGTTCTTTGTTTCAGGAATATTCTTCGCGGTTAAAATATAACTTGGTAGGATATAGTCAAGCCATGGAGCCATAAATTGGCTAACTGCAACGAATGTAATGATTGGAAGAATTAATGGGAAAATAATTCTAGCAAAAATTTGTAATCTATTCGCACCATCAATTGTAGCGGATTCATCCAAATCCTTAGGAATATTTTGTAGGAATCCTTTGATTAACCATACATTATATGGAATTGCTCCAGATGAATAGATAGCAATTAAGGCATATGGGTTATTTAATAAACCTAACATCTTTAATAAGTTATAGTAAGCAACCATACTAATAAATGTTGGGAACATTTGTAATACTAGCATTGTTAATAAACCAGCTTTTTGTCCTTTGAATTTAAATCTCGAGAACACATATGCGGTAATAGTAATGATGATAACTGAGAAAATCATAGTTAAAATCGCAACAATTAATGTATTTCTAAACCAATACCAATAATATACATTAGTTTCTGTAACTACTCCGGTAGCTGAAGTACTAGTTTTTATCTGCTTAAACAAAATTTCAAAGTTTCTCCATGTCGGTTTTGAAGGCCAAATCTCACGTGGAATAGAATCAGTAGGAGATAATGAAGAACCTAATAAGTAAACAATAGGAATTAAAACCACAAATGATAATACTACTAATTCTCCATAGATAACTAAACGACCTAAAATATCCTTGAATGAATAAGTTTGATAAACAGTTTCAGGTAAAATTCTCTTCTTTCCAATTGTTAAACAATAATAGAAGGTTGAAACAAATGGAACAAATCCAAAGAATCCAGCTGCCAATCTATTCATACCTTTCTTGTAGGCGATAGATGAACAAACTGATGAATTCACGAAGAAGAAAATAATAATAACAAACCATCCACAAACAGTCCATAAGAAATTCAATTTAAAGGAAATAGCAATATTAAGACCAAGGAATAATACACTAGCTAGTAAAATCCACTTAACAATTGTTGTAACATATCCCTTAACAGATAACACCTTTTCTGCAAGATAAGTATTTTTAACTTCACCCATTTTCTTTACACAGGATACACCATAAAATGGGATGAAGAATTTAGATAAAACTTGTTTATGTTCAATTCCTCGACAATCAGCATTATGCAATACAAGGGAGAAATTGATTCCAAATATGACTAGAATAACTGCTAATACGGCAGTAACGATAATAAAAGGTAACATATTAGATCATATCCTCCTCTTTGAATGATTTTGTTTGTAAGAAATTGTATGTTGAAATAGACGCAACGACTAAGAAGATCAATATTGAGAATACTGATGCCATTGAATACCATCTATTCGTATCCGTTGTTGTTAAGTTATAAATCCAAGAAATTAAGATATCGGTATTTCCGGCAAAAGCATTTGCTTGGTCAGATGTACCATATCCACCACCAGTAACGAAGTAGATAACACCGAAGTTATTGAAGTTAGATGAGAAACTCATAATTAACAATGGTGCAGTTGAATACAATACAAGCGGTACTGTAATTTTTTGGAATTGTTGGAACTTAGTAGCACCATCAATTTCAGCAGCTTCATATAAATCCTTAGAAATTGAAGTCATAATACCACTCATCATAGCCATGAAATAAGGGAAACCTAACCAAATATTCAATACGATGATGAAGATACGTGGTAACCATGGGTTAACAATGTTGTCATACCATTGGATATTATTAGTTCCTAAATAGAAGAATTTATCAACAAAATCACCATTTCTTATTTCCGCAAATTTATTAGGGTCAGTAACAATAAATCCAGTTTTTGTTAAGAAATCAGTAACACCGATATTCTTTAAGAACACGTTCATAGCACCATTTTGAGAATCAAAGAATAATTTGAACATCATTTGAGATACTAATGCTGGAACGGCCCAAGGTAAAATTAGGATAGTACGCCAGAATTTACGGAAAATAACGCGTTCATTGTTAACAACGATAGCTTGGATAAATCCACCAAAGAAACATGTGAAGGTTGATCCAACAGCCCAAATCAATGTCCAACATAATACTTTCCAGAAAGCATCTCCAAATGGAATTCCACCATTACCAGAGAAATTCAATAAGCTTGCAAAGTTCTCTAATCCAACCCAAGAAATAACCTGTCCTGGAGGTATATGATTCTTATCATAATTGGTAAATGCAATTAATAACGAGAAGATAATTGGCATAACGCTAATAAATGCCATAAGAATTACAGCAGGGGCTAAGAAAATATAAGGGAAGCACTCCTCATACATATCATGGAAGTATTCTCTTTCAGTTTGATAAACTGGTTTACGTCCTTCTTCTTTAGCTTTTGCCTTTTCAGTAGCTCGAGCAACTGAAGTTTTATATGCATCTCTAACATTCCATAAATAGAAAATTACAACAAACACTAATACTAATAAGGTAACAATACCATATAGTAATAAGTTAACTGAGTGATGAACCTCAAGAGTTTGTTCAACTGCACTTACTGGACAGAACATTTGCATTTGTGTAACATTACTTAAGGAAACGTTAGGGCTCTTTCCTAATGATAAGATAGCCCAAATACCTTTACCGAAGAATCCACCGTTTTCGTTCCAGTAGGCATTAACCTTTTCACTTAATGCTTCATATTCCTCAGGGAAAGCAGCAAAGTAAATACGAGCCATTACTTCTGACCAGTCATCATTATTCATATGGTGAGCCAAACCACTTTCTTTACCTGCTACCCACTCAAATTTCTTAGCTACTAATAATAGGAATGAATCCTCAAACATAATTTCTTCAAAATACTGATTATATAATGAATTATATTCATCTCGTCTTAATTCAGAATAAACACCTTTGATTTCCTTGTTAAATGCTTCTTTATATTTAATTTCGGCCTCTTGACAGTCAGCTAAAGCCTTATTATACACATCTAACTGAGCATTATATTCATCAGTTCCTTCAGTTAGTCCATCTAAAGTTACTTTAGCAGCCTCTAAAGTTACTTGAGCAGCCTCAAATATATCTTTTTCTTTTTTTACACTAGGCTTCTTATCAGTTTTTTCATTTTGTTTAAGAGTAGCATATTCTACTGCTTCATCCCAAGCTTTTTGTTGGAAATCCATCATAACCTTAGAAGATTCGTCGTATAGATCTACTTCAACCTCTTTACCTTCAAAAATGATAGTTCCCTTTTTATTAACTTCTTTGATTTCACCATTTTCATATATAGTTTCAGTAAGATAGTTTTGGTGAACTACCCTTCCATATTCATCATATAAAATATGAGCATCATAAATACTTCGTACTCTTTGTCCAACAGCTTGAATTAATAATTCTGGATTAAAATTTAAGGAATTACTACCATTACCAACTATTTCATATTGTACGTAAGATTTTCCATCAATAACTTTAGTAGTTTCAACAAGGGCATTTTCTGCAAGAAGCATAGAAATCCATTGGTCGTCAATTTCAAAATCAGTGGAATCATTTACTATAGCTTTATTAAGCTCTTCTCTATATTCACCAATTAAGGATTCCATAAATTGTCCTCGTACACTTGAATTACCTAAATATTCACCATTATAATGTTCATAAACATCATAATCACGTGGATTAAAGTAATGACTAGTACCTAATTCTAAGCCAACAACACCAACAAACAATACAAAAAACATTGTTGCTTTAATAAATTGTTTATTAAATGCTTGACCTAAACCCCAAACCAATCCAGATGCAATTGCTTTTAAAACATGAATCATTTTTTTCACTTAATTACACCTCATTTATTTTAATAAAGCCATGGATAGCCATGGCTTTATTAATCGATTTTTTTAAAATTTAAAACTAATTATGCACCAATTCCAGCTTGAGCTACATATGAATCATGAGCTTTCTTAGCAGCATCAGCAGGAGCCATATTAGTGAATGTATCAGTGAATAATGTAGCACCAATTGTCCACATATAACCCATTTCAGAAATAGATGGCATACCTTTAGAGTTAGTTAATTGTGCAGATATAGCATTTAATACGATATCTTCATCAATTCCTTCAATACCATCAAGATCATCTAAGCATGGTAATTTACCAGAAGTACTATAAAGAATTGTAGCCCCCTCTTTAGAAACCATAAATTGAACTAATTTCCAAGCATCTCCAGTAACTTTAGAAAGCTTACTAACACCAATTACTTGAACTCCTGAGAATGTTGTTGAAGGTTTTCTAACACCATCAATTACAACATCAGGCATTCCGCATCCACCTAAATTAGGATAAGTAACATTATCGCCTTCACCAACAGCAAAGTTCTTGTAAATGTTACTTGCATTCCAAGGTCCAGTTACAACGATTGGAGCTTTTCCTGAATAGAATTCTTCCATATAAGTATCTTGTACAATTGATCCTGCACCTGGATACCAAGGAGTTTTAGAATTAATACCAAATTTTTCTTGAATATAAGCTAATGCTTTAAGAACAGGTTCAGAGTTAAGATTATCTAAAGTCTTATCATCTCCACCTTCACCAAATAAATCGTATCCAAATGGTGTTAAATACATATAACTATGATAGAAGTCGTCAAAGTCTGCTTGATAGAAATAACGAGAATTTCCACTTTCAATGCTATTGTAGTATTTAGCAACTTCTAACATATCATCTAATGTCATTAAAGTAGAAAGGTTACTTCCATTTAAATCAGCAACAACATTCTCCCATTTAAGCTTTGTTTCATCAGGAATTGATGCCCATACTTCAGCTGTAAATGGAGTTGTTTCATCTTCGCCTGGTTCATTTAATAAAATTTGACTTAATAGAGCTTTGTTGTAGAATAATGCATTAGATTCTGCACTAAGTGGAGCACCAAATACATATTTCTCATCAGTTTCAGTACATTTCTTTTGTTTTCCTGTAGCATCATCCCAACAAGATCTAATAGTATCAAGAGTAGAATCTTTTAAAGTTTTTTTGAATCCATCTGCAACATCAGTTGGAGCTTTTGCTAATAAGTTAGAAGCTAAAGCTGGTCCTACATGGTCATGAGGGAAGATGAATACGTCTGCACCATCTGCTCCTTCTAATTCCATACGAGCACGTACTTCAGTTGCTCCAACCTTAGATACTTCAACAATGTATTCAGGATGTGCAGCTTGGAATTGTGCAGCAAGTTGATTTGCATAAGCATCACCATTATCAGCATAAAGCTTAATAACTGTCTTTTTAGGCACTAAATTAACTGTATCAACCTTCATGTTAGCTAACTCTTCTGCAGTTCCTTTACATACAGTTGGACCTGGAGTTTGAGTTGTAGTGTCTTGATTTGTTGTAGTGTCTTGATTTGTTGTAGTGTTTTGATTTGTTGTAGTGTCGGCTTCAGTAGTAGTTTTCTTGTCTCCACATGCAGCAAGGCCAACTACAGATGCTGAAGCTAACAATAATGTTAAACCATATAATAATTTTCTTCTCACGTTAGTTTACCTCCTTACATTGAGAATTTTCTGAATGCAACTAAGCCAACAACAGCTGCTGGTAATAATCCTAATAAAGCTAAACCAGCATTAGCATTTGATGAACCAGCTGCAGTATCAACTACGTTAAATGTAACCTCAAGAGTTCCTTGATTGCCCATCTTATCAGAAGCAGCGAATGTTACAACATATGCACCAACCTTAGTTGTATCTACGATAGTGTTATATCCTTCTCCACTTAAAATTTCAAATTGATAAATTGTTCCATCTTTAGCATCTGAAATTGTTAAGTTAGGGAATACAACTACACCTGAACACATAGCTACAGCGATAGATTGACGTCCTTCAAGAGTTGGAGCTTCATTATCACAATCGATATCTCTATCAGCTTCAAATAATGTTCCATCTAATTCAACTCCGAAGTATACATTATAAGTCTTAGAAGGATCAATTTCTTCTTTTAATTCAACATTGAATTTAACGATAGTTGAAGATTTAGTATCTCCTAAAACTTTTGCAATTTCAACTTCTTCTCCATCACAAGTTACCTTGAAGAATGAAGGATTAATAATATCATTATCATCAGCATCCTTAGTCAATACAGATGCAGTAGGGATTTGTTTAGTTACTTCCATCATGAAATTATTTCTAGTTGAGAATTCAGCAGAACCAATCTTCATACCATTAATTTCAGCAACCCATTCAGCAACACCTGCATCACCAAAACGGTAATCAGCAGTTTTTGAACCCCATAATAATGCAACTGTAAAGTTAGAAGCAGCAGCTTTCATTTCATTCCAATAAGCTAAGAAATCTCCACCTTGGAAGTTATTAGTTTCAGCTGACCAAGAACCATATGAACGGAATTTGAATCCTGGATCTGCTCCTAATGTTGCAGGATCATAGTTAAGGTACCAAACACCATAATGATTCTTAACACCCTTGTATATAGCAAACATATCTGTAGCCATATCTACTGAATCATCAGCTGCAACCTTGTATGGTTGAGTTAAACCAATACCCCATTGCCAAATTTGGTAAGCATCATTTCCATCTTTGTCGAATAATACTTGTTCAGGATGAGCTAAAACAACAGTAATAGTGTTTAATCCTTCTTGAGCATATCCATGTTTTCCAGAAAGAGTTGCATTTGCTACACCTTTCCATTTATCATGAACTACAGCGTCACCTTCCCAATACTTAGTTGCTTCAAATTTAGCAGCTGCCATAGCTTCAGCAGTACCATCAGAAACAGCCATTTCGAAGTTGATTTTAGTTTCACCCTTCATAGCAGTAGCTTCAAGGAACATATTTTCAACATACCATAAGTGAACCTCACCAGTAGCTAATGCAGCATTATATTTAGTTCCATCGAATGCAATATTGTGTCCGTCATATCCAACACGTCCACCATCTGCAGCATTTAATGCATTCCAATTTGATAAATTGGTTGTTCCTGCTGGCATACTATGACTAAATACGATAATTTCTCCAATAGCTCCTAATTGAACAGGTGTAGTTTCACCAGTTTCTGCATTTGTAACAGTTTTGTCTGCACATACAGTAATATATGCACCAAAATCATCTACACCTGAATAATCAGTTCCTGTAAATTCAAATGTGTTTTGATCTTTAACTGGAGTAGCTTGTTTTAATCCAATCCAGTTATAGATTGCTGCACCTTCATATCCACCAGCAAACTTTTGGAAATGGATAGTTACTTTAGCTTGATCAGCGCCACAAGTTACAGGTTCAGCGGCTTTTACATTGGCAACACATAATAATGTAATTGCTAAGGTAGTAGCCATTAATAAACTTAAAACCTTTTTCATTTCTCTGTTTTCCTCCTAATAATTTTAGTTTTTAAATCTATGCTTCTATTTTAGCAAAGGAAAGCGTTTTTGTACATATACAAGAAAGCGTTTTACAATATGTAACCGGTTCCACTTTTGAAGCGTTTACATATTATGCTAGGTAGTTTATAATATAAGTATATTATTCAATATAAAAGGAGTGAAAAAATGAAACTATTAAAAAAATTGTCAGCTCTATTGCTAGTGGCATTAATAGGTTTCACAACTGCAATCATTTCATCAGAAAATGTTAAAGCAGCTGGAGGAAATCTTTACATCCACTACTTTAGATATGACAACACATTTACCAACTGGCACCTTTGGGTTTGGCCAGAAGGCGGAAGCGGAGCATGGGTTGAATTTGATTCTACCGATGAATATGGCGCTGTTGCAACTCTATCCTTAGATAGCTATGGTAAGAAGGCTGGAGTAATTGTTGTTAAAGGAGAATGGGGTGAAAAGGATCCAGATGGCGACCGTTACATTGACCTAACAAATCTTGATGCTTCAGGAAATGTTCATGCTTATCTAGTAACAGGATCAGAAGAAATTTATTATGATCGTGCATCAGTTGATACTAGTCACAAAATCTTGACTTCATATTTTGAGTCCGAGACTCGAATTAAATTTACTACGACAGCTCAGGATGCAGGCTTAATAAGCAGCATTAAACTATTTGAGGATGATACTGTAATTGCTAACAGTTATACTTCTTATTCAAATGGCGTTGGATATATCAATTTATCAAGCGATATTGATTTATCAAAATCATATTCTTTAAAAATGACAATTGATGGCGTCGAAACTGAGTTAACTGTTGGATATGATGGTATTTATAATAGTGCTGCTTTCAATAATCAATTCTATTATGATGGAGATGATTTAGGAGTTACCTATTCTTCTAATAGTTCTGTCTTCAAGCTATGGGCACCTCTTTCATCAAAGGTTGAATTATGCCTTTATGAAAAGGGTCATACAACCTCAGTTCGTAGCGATGGTGTTGATGATCCATACAAAACCGTTTTACTTGAAAAAGGTGAAAAAGGTGTTTGGAGCGCAACTGTAAATGGTGATTTAGACAGTATTTATTATACCTACAAGGTAACTAATGGAAAGAAAACAACAGAGGTAGTTGATCCATACGCTGAATCTACTGGTGTTAATGGCGCAAGAGGTATGATTGTTAATTATAATAGTGAAAAAACAACACCTACCGGTTGGGACCCAACAAAAAAACCTGCGTTCAGCGGTAACTATGTTGATGCTATCATCTATGAAATGCATGTTCGTGACATAACTACTCACAGCACATGGCAAGGAACTGAAAAATATCGTGGAACCTTTATGGGTGTTGCTGAATCAGGAACTACCTATACAAAGAATGGTGTTACTGTTAAAACTGGTCTTGATCATATTGCCGAATTAGGTGTTACTCACGTTCAAATTCTTCCAATTGAGGAATTCCCATTTGTAGATGAAACAAGATTAGACGATGAAGCCTATAAAAATCAAGCGGTTGACGGTCTATTTAACTGGGGTTATATGACTGATAACTATAATGCAATTGAAGGCTCATATTCAACAGATCCATATGATGGAAATGTTCGTGTAAAGGAATACCGAACAATGATTCAAGCCTTCCATGATAATGGAATCCGAGTAAATATGGATGTTGTATATAACCACTCTGCAAAGAGTAGTGATTCTAACTTCAACATCATCATTCCAGGTTATTTCCACCGTATGGTAAATGGTTCCTTCAGTAACGGATCTGGCTGTGGTAATGAAACGGCATCTGACCGCTTAATGGTTAGAAAATTTATGGTTGATTCCTTAAAGCATTGGACAGAGGATTATGGAATTGATGGATATCGTTTTGACTTGATGAGTCTTCATGATTACACTACTATGAATACTATCTATGATACATTAGCTGAAATCGAACCAGGAATAATGATTTATGGAGAGCCTTGGACCGGAGGAACTTCTGCCCTTGCTGGAAGTGAAATGGCCACAAAATCAACAATGAACAAAATGCCAAACGTTGGTTCATTCTGTGATTATAGCCGTGATGGATATAAAGGAACAGCTAAAGACTTCGAAGCTAGTTCAGTAGGCTTCTTATACGATCCAACAAATAAAGCTGGCGCTAAATACGGAATTTCTGGTGGTACTGTTGGCTCTTCTGGATATTCATATGTAAGTCCAAATCAACAAATTAACTACGTTGAATGTCATGATAACTGGACTTTATTTGATAAAGTAGCTTACTATTATTTATCAGGAAACGATGTTTCTAGCTTCCCTAAATCAATTTCTACTTATGATATCAATACAACAATCGCACCAAAGGTTATCTCTGGTGGAGCATTACTTTTAACTTCCCAAGGTATTTCCTTCCTAGATTCTGGTATTGAAATGCTAAGGACAAAGGGTGGAGATGGAAACTCATATAATAAGAGTGACGCCGTTAACCAATTAGATTATTCTCGTAAAGTAACTTATAATTATGTATTTACAAATTATCAAGAATTAATTTCTATTCGTAAGAGCCATCCATCATTAAGAATGACTTCTTATGACGAAATCAATAAGAATTTAACATTCTTAGATACTACTAGTAGCAAATTCATTGCTTACAAGATTACATCTACAACCGATGAATGGGGAGAATATATCGTTATTCATAATACCGACAAGTATTATCATGGATTCACAGTAGATTTAGGCACATATACTCCTGTATACACCTCTGTTTCTACTTCAACTAATACCGTTGGTGTTCCTCAAACAACCGATTATATCGATCTAGAGGCAAATGAAACTGTTATTCTTGTTAAGAAATTTAACCAAATTACTCCACCAGGACCTGGTACTACAGAAAATAATTCTAGCACATCTACTGATAATAATTCTAGTAGCTCTACTAATAATGATTCTAGCAGCTCTTCTACTAATGGCTCTGGCAGTACCTCTGATGGAAATAACGATACAAAGAAAAATAATGGCGCTAATGCTGCAATTATTGCTGTATCCGTTATTGGTGGCGTTGCCGTTGTTGGTGGTGCAACAGCTTTAGTTATCGTTAAAGTAAAGCCTCGCAAGAAAAACAACGTTGTATAATTCAAAAATAAAAGATTTATATCCCCTAATTGAAGATATAAATCTTTTTTCTTTATGCAAAAAATATTAATAATGGCTTTAAATAAAATAACGCAGCGGAATTCCACTGCGTTTTTCTACTATAAAACATATTCTGCTTCTTTAGCTTTTTTCGTTGACATTTGACCTTTGATAATCGATTTATTCTTAATGTAAACATAGAAAGTAATAAAAGGAAGAATAAAGTTATACATAACGATTGCTATCGTAAATGCTCCAAAGAATCCTAAGATGAAGCCTATCAAGCAAGGGATTGTCGAACAATACATTAATATCTTTACAATTTCGTTAAATTCAGGGAAATTGTTATCTCGATACCTCAAGAAACGAGAACAAAATGCTAGTAACAAGATGAAAATCATATTTACTAATGCAAAAATCAAATACAATAAAATATTAACAATCCATGCGATATTATGGACAAGATTTACTAAAGCATAGTTTAATATCGTCTTCATAACAGTCGCATCGGTTACATCTTGAAGAAAAAATTCATTTGCATAAAAATTATCATTATAACCATAGGAAATCTTGAATTTATAGCCCTTAAGATAGACATCAAAATAAAATTGATTATAAACGATTGTAATACCTTCATCCGTACTAAATTCAGTATTCTCAGTTGGGTTAAAAACCAAAGTCACAGTTTCTGTGTCTAATTCATCCTTTACCCTTTGTGTTCTCGTAAAAACCAAAACATCAGTTTCTTTATATTTCAATTCACCACCTGAAATAATAAAATCCTCAGGAAAATATTCGATAACCTCAAAAAAATCATTTTCTCGAGCCTCTAAAAGCTCAGAATCAGTCATTACTTCTGAAATATTTTCTTCATTTACAATATCAATTGCAAAACCAGAAAATAAGAAGGTCTTCATATTACTTATTGATAACATCAATGGAAATGTAAAAAACACCATAATTAATAAATAATGAAATATTGCTTTTCGCCATTTGTTATCCTTCATATCGTATATAGCGGGAACCTTCACAACGCTATACGCTAAATCACGAAAAAATTGAAACTTCATTATTCAACACGTCCAAGATCGATAATTAATGTTGTTTTAGGCTCCATAATATTGGCATAGCCTTCATATGAATAATATAAAACTTTTCCATCATTTGCACTAATGATATCTAAAAGGCTTTGTGGAAGCGCACTACTTGAATTATCAAAATTATGAATAACTAACACTTGAGTTGAATAATCACCTTGAACAAATGTCCTTGTAAAGGCCGCCATCGATTTATTATCACTTACTGTCAAATCGGCAAAGGTTCCGTATTTTAATGCAATATTTGATTTACGTAAATTTAACAATGTCTTATAGGTATTATACAATGATTCTGGGTTATCTTTTTGTTCTGTAAAGGTAGCTACACCCTCATTCATCGAATTTTCAAACCAAGTAGTTTGATATTTATTACCAGCACCCCAGAGGAATGGTAATCTTCTTGTTTCATCATAAACACCGCCAGTTCCATCTGTTTTTACACCCTTCATTCCAAGCTCTTCTCCATAATAAACAAATGGATTACCCTCAAGAGTTAAAAGCATTTCCGCAACCATTCGTAATTTATTTTTAGAATCAAGTAAAGATCCAGGTCGATCCATATCATGATTTCTGATAAATGGCGCATCAATCATCACAAGGCCTTCCCCAGCATTTTGGCGATATCCATTCAATCTTTGATTAATACTTGAAGCATAGGTAACAGCTCCTGTTGAATTAACCGCATTGATAATTTTCTTGGCACACCAGAAGTCAAATGTTGAATCAACAGCGCTAAAGAAATTTGACGCTTGATCACCAGATTCATCATATACCTCAGTAACAATATATGGCTTCTCACGCTTTAAATCATAAACATAATAATCCTCAAGATATTCACGAATACGCGTTAAATAATTAATTGATGATTTAACCGTTGAACCATCCGCATATTCACCTTGACCACAAATATGTAAGGCACCATCTACTCTAAAGCCATCCATTCCCAAATCAGCCCAGAATTTACCAATCTTTACAACTTCATCGCGAACAGCTTTATTAGCATAATTCAAATCAGGCATTGATCCACTGAAATAGCAGTAATAGTATTTTCCATTTTTTGCTTGTGCCCAATAATCCGGATATTTCTTGACACGATCATCATTAGCCGAAGCAAAAACATAATAGTTTGAATATGGAGCTTCTCCAGCAACGGCCTTTTGGAACCATTCATGATTTTGGGAAGTATGATTAATTACGAAATCCATAATAACCTTGATTCCTTTTTCATGACAAGCTTCAATCAATTCCTTTAAATCATCGTTTGTTCCATATTCAGGATCAACTTTATAATAATCAGTAACATCATATCCGTGATAGCTGTCAGCCTCCGTAAATGGCATTAGCCAAATTCCTTCAAAGCCTAAATCCGAAATATAATCGACATTCTCGGTAATTCCCTTAATATCACCAATACCATCACCATTACTATCCGCAAATGAACGAACAAAGATTTGATAGTAGCTACCATATTTTGAATTTAATTTTAAGCTATCAATTGGGTTTGCCGTTGTTTGATTATCCGTAGTTGTTTGATTATCCGTAGTCGTTTGATTATCGGTAGTCGTTTGATTATCGGTAGTGCTAGTAGAATCAGCTGTAGTATTAATTGTATTACCACAAGCAAATAAACCTAAACCCAATAAAAAAACAGTCACAAAAACTAAAACTTTTTTCATTCTTTCTCTTCCTTTCGAATATATTTTCTGGTTATGATTATTTTCTCCGCAACCTTCGTTCTGAAAATAAAATCATGGATTGTTCTTTCATCCTTTCGGAAAAGCATAACTATTCCGGCAATAACACAATATACACCACTAGTGCCAATTGATAATATAACCTTGAATGCCTCCCTAAAAACAATCTTAACAAATTTACATTCCGATCCATCCATATTAGTTAATTTAATTTTTTGGGACTTTTTTCCAAATGTTTGCCCTGGCCAAAGGGTATATGGAACAAAATAGCCACCAATAATTACAAAAAGAACCAATATTCCTCCGATTAAGGTTGCATCAGGAATCATACTAGTAAGCGAAATAATTACCATTGAAACTAAAATAACAAAAGATGTATCAATGGCAAATGCAGCAATTCGCTTATAAGATATTTCTCCTTCCATATAGCTCATTTTGCTAATCACATCCTATCAATACCATTATAACATAATTATATCTTATATTTTCAAAAAATTATGTGAAAAATATGAAAACGTTTACTTATAAAAACGTTTTCCGCAAAAAACGGCAAGAAATATAGCTTTTCCAATGTTTGCGTACGACATATTGTACTACTAAATAAAAACGCTTTATTTTCTTGTTCAAAAATTATTTTTTTTATATTATAATAGCCTTGAGGTGATTAATAAATGCAATTAGAAGCATTATTTCATAAAGGAAAAAGCAATATGGCCTATGCCTTTGATCAAAAAACGATTTATTTGTGGTTTCAAACCAAAAAGGATGATGTCAAAAAGGTAACTCTTATCGCAGGCGACCCATTTATGTGGGGGCCTAAAAAGGACAATCCTGAGGTTTGGGAGTGGATTCATACTACTTGTGATGAAACAGCAATGGAAAAAAAGTATTCAACTGATTTATTTGACTATTATTTTATTGCCTATCAACCTCCATATAAAAGAGTAAAATATGCTTTTGTCGTTGAAGACGATAACGAAAAATATCTCTATGGAACCGGACCTATCATTAAGCTAAGTGAAAATGACCCAAGAATGTATAATCTCTTCAATTACTTCAATTTCCCATGTATTAATCCAAGTGATGTTATGGATACTCCATCATGGGTAAAGGATACCATTTGGTACCAAATCTTCCCTGATCGCTTTGCGAAGGGTGTTGAAAAGGAAAATGTTTTGGAATGGGGCTCAGTTCCTCTTCATGTTAAGAACAGTATGGTTTTTGGAGGAGATATCAAGGGAATCATTTCAAAACTTGATTATCTAAAAGATTTAGGAATCAACGGAATTTACTTTAACCCGATTTTTGAAGCCAAATCAACTCATAAATATGACACTACCGACTACTATAAAATCGATCCGATTTTTGGCACAAATGAAGATTTCAAGGAATTAGTTGAGGAATGTCATAAACGCGGAATTAAAATTATGCTCGATGCTGTATTTAACCATTGCGGTTGGTATCATCCTTATTGGATTGATGTTGTCAAAAACGGAAAAAATTCACCGTATTATGAATGCTTCAACTGTCGATTGGAGCCGATTATCAACTTCGAGCTAGAGGATGGTCATCCTCCTTATGATCATCGAGCCTTTAAGGAAATTCCTAATTATGATACCTTTGCCTTTACCCCATTTATGCCAAAATGGAATACCGACAATAAAAAAACGCGCGAGCATTTATTAGATGTTACTAGATATTGGACTGAGGAATACCACATTGATGGTTGGCGCTTAGATGTTTCAAATGAAGTTAGTCATGATTTCTGGCGGGAATTCAAGCGTGTTGTTCGCAGTATCAACAAGGATACCGTCATCATCGGTGAAAACTGGGATGATTCTACTCCTTGGTTATTAGGAGATCAAATGGACGCCGTTATGAATTATGGACTTCAATACCCGTTAAGTCTCTTCTTTGGAAATGGCGATTTAAAAATTAATGCTCATGAATTCCAATCTATGATAAATTCTCTTTTTATTAGGTATCAATACAATGTTTCCTGCAATATGTTCAATTTGATTGATTGTCATGATACGGCAAGAACTCTCTATATTTGCCAAGAAAATAAGGATCTAGCTAAGCTCATCTATATCTTCCTCTTCACCTTCACCGGAGCGCCAAATCTTTATTATGGTGATGAGATTGGACTATCCGGAGGCAATGACCCCGAAAATCGTCGTTGTATGATTTGGGATGAAGATAAACAGGATTTAGATATGAAAGCCTTCTTTAAGAAGCTAATTAGCTTAAGGCATTCTCACCAAAGCTTCAAGGAGGTTGATTTAGAATGGCTCATTGTCGATGATTCCGGATTAATTGGTTATCAAAAGAAATCAGAGAATGAAATCATAAATGTTTATCTAAATAATTCAAATACTAACCAAAAAATCAAATTAGAAAAACCATTCATCAATCTTTTCACTAATGAAATTATCGAAGGCGAATGCACTATACCTAGCTATGGTCACCTTCTTTTACAACAAAAATAATGTAAGGGCTACCGAAAAATCGGTAGCTTTTTTTTAAGCGCTATCATAAAAAAATAAAAACGCTTTTCGCGCGGTGAAGCCGTTTTCAAGAAAAAAAGTAGTTGACTTCAATAAAATTTGGTATATAACAATGGTGTAATGAAAATTACAAGAAGGGATGATACACAAATGAAAAACATGTATTTAGTTTGTGTTCAGGGCGATTATTTAAAATCCATTAATAATTTTGAAGTTTCAACAACGGATAAGTTAAACCAAGCTTCATTCTTTAATTATGGTGAAGCTTTAGAAAATGTTAGTATGCTTAACCTACTCGGCTATGATGCTGTAGTAACCGAATATATTTATAAAGAAATTGTAAACCCCAAAAATTTTAATAAAGATGGCTTATTTGTTATCAAAATGAATGATGGCTCATTCTGGAGTTGGGATTATTATGGAAATGAAAGCACAACTCCGACTCTTTCAAGCGACTCCATTTTTAATTCCTACAAGGAATGTCAAAGGCGCATGAAGGCTCAAAAAATAGAAGGACAAACAGTTCAGCTACAATATTAATGGATAATGCCCTGAACACAAAAAAAGCAGCCCATATGGTTGCTTTTTATTTTAAGTATTTGCGGTTTAAATATTCCTCCACTCGGCCATTTATCACTAAATCAGCCTTCTTATCATAATTAGTAATACCCAAATTGATAATGACTAAATTCTTTCCTTGGAAAAAATTGATAAAGTCAGCGGCGGGATAAACAACTAAGCTTGTCCCTGCGACAATTAAGGTATCAGCGCGACTTATCTCAAGGATTGTTTCTCTTACGACCTTATTATCTAACGGCTCCTCATATAAAACAACATCAGGCTTAATTATCCCACCACAATGACATTTGGGAATATCTACACAATTTATATCATCAAGACTGTAAAATTGATGACACTTCATACAATGATTTCTTAATACACTTCCATGAAGCTCTAAAACGCGCTTCGATCCGGCCTTTTGATGAAGGCCATCGATATTTTGCGTAATGACTGCCGATAGCTTTCCTCTTTTCTCTAATTCTGCCAAGAAATAATGGCATTCATTAGGTAAGGCATCCTTATAAACCATCTTTGAAAAATAGAATTCAAAAAATGACTTTGGATTACTCATAAAGAAGGAATGCGATATTATTTCCTCGGGTGTGTAATTATATAATCCATTCGCTCCCCTGAAATCCGGAATATTTGAAGCTGTCGATACACCAGCTCCCCCAAAAAAGACAATTCTTTGTGATTCATTGATTATTTTATATAATTCTTCTAATTTTTCCATATTCTCCTACAAAAAATGAGGAATATTAATCTCCCCATTTTTCCCTTTCTCTTTTTTCAATCTCTTGTAGTTTCGCCATATTTTCCTTACGAATCTTATCTAGCATATGCATACGAGCTCTATATTCATCCTCTTCATTAATTTCACTGCGATCCTGGGTTAATAGCCAAGCTCGAACCTCTTTATTATTGAAGAACAATATCTTAAAGAATTGCTTAACTGCGTATTTTAAATTAACCTTCTTCGTTTCCGCTCTTAATGCCTCCATCATTTCCTCTTCACTATTAAAAACAGTCGCATTCGCTAAATATATATTCCAATAGGCAAGCTGCTTTACATAAACTAAATAAATAATATACAAAACAAACGCCACAATTTCTGTAATAATAACCCAAAGGCAATGATTTTTAAGCTCAGCTAAAATTTCAACACGACGATTAATATCAAAATAAGTATTATTGGCAATAAAAATTATCGAAACTAATTCAAAATATAAAACGAGCAATGAACCAACCTCAAGTATAATCATAGCCTTGCGAAATGGAGCCTTACGATGTGATTCCCTTAAGGTATGAACCTCTGTATCACTGTTCATTTTCATAATATAGCCACCTCGTGAACCCATATACACAATCAAAGACACAACTAAAGTTAAGCCTCCGATAATTGTGAAAACAAATCCTGATTCCTCAGTTCCCTTTAGATTATTATATGGATGATAAGGCCAAATAAAATAAGCTCCAAAGGCAAAAAGAAAACAAACAAAGAAAATTAAACCTATTACCTTATACTTCAAAGAAACCACTTCCTCTTTTTTATTTTACCATAAAAATAAAAAAAAGAAAACGCTTTAGTTTTCTTTTTCGTATTCTTTTTCCGATAAAATTCTTCCGTAAAATATTAAATAATAAATCATTATTACCGCTAATACGAGGAAAATAACTCCGACCGTGATAAATAATCCATAGCTACCTATGCTAATCATTCGATTAAGTGGTAAAATGACATAAAGAATTCCAAAGAAATATTTGGTGCGATCTAAATATACCTGAGAAATCCAGCTATCATGAAAGAAAGTTTTTACCACAGGCATAATTAAAAACAAAATCGCCGGTATTTGAAATTCAAATTCCACAATTCCAAAAATCATATAAAATAAAATTCCAATGTCCGCTGCCGCCTCGATATAGTGCAAAATCATATGAAGCTTGCCAGGTACCTCTTTAGCGAAGACGATTGCCTTAACTGCATAATAAACTAATCCGACCATAAGTGTATATTTTACAACTAAAAGACTTGGAACGGTCAATACTATATAGCATACTCCAAACACAATCATTATCGCCGTAAAGATTAAGCTCTCCCAATGCTTTGCTAAAAATTTTTTCATTTACCTCAACTCTTTTCTAATAATTCTAAATAGCGAAGAGAAATATCATCTAACTCTTCCTTCAATTTCTCGCTTTCCTTTGATAGATCATTAACTAACATATAACTAGAAGGATTTTTTTCAATTTCAAAATCAATTTCCTTTAATCTTCCTTCAATATAGGAAATTCTTGACTCTAAGGTCGCCAATTCCTTTTTTTCATTATAGCTCATTTTATTTTGGTGTTTTTTCTCTTTGATGACCTTTTCTTCTTTCGGTGTATCCTCCTCTAAAAGCTTAATATAAGAAGAATATCCACCTAAAAATTCATTAATATTTCCATCATGCATAACTAAAACATGATCAACAATACGGTCAAGAAAATAACGGTCATGGGATACAACAATAACCGCACCCTGAAAATCCTCTAAATAATTTTCTAAAATATTCAAGGTTTGGATATCTAAATCATTTGTTGGTTCATCAAGAATTAAAACATTGGGATTTTGCATAATAATTCGTAATAATTCTAAACGTCTTCTTTCTCCTCCCGAAAGGCGTCCAATCGTGGTCTGTTGCATCGAACGAGGGAAGAGAAAATCCTCTAAGCTATTAGCGGCATTGTTATATTCCTCAAGCTCATTAATATAATCAATAACCTTCATATTCATATTGATTGTATCATGTTCCTGGCTAAAGTAACCAATTTTAACAGTTTCACCAACAATTACACTTCCGCTATCAGGCTTGATTAATCCAACCATTGTTTTCAAAAGGGTCGATTTTCCAACACCATTCGCTCCTATTATACCTAATCTATCATTTCTAAGCAAGAGATAATTGAAATGTTCAAACAATAATTGTCTATTCATTGTCTTGGATATATCAACACATTCAATCGTTTTTTTGCCCAAATATTTGGCATCGCTTTTCATTATCAAATTGGATTCTTGATAATTCTTTACACTATCCTTTATTTGATAGTATTTTTCTAGCCGCGATTTACTTTTCGTTTCACGAGCTAAAACTCCAGCCTTAACCCATTCAATTTCTCTTTTAAGAAAAGCCTTCTTCTTTTCATTAACCCGAATATCATTTTGAATTCGGGCGGCTCTTAGCTCCAAATATTGATCATAATTTCCATTATAGCTATAAAGGCTTCCATTATCTAATTCCACGATTCGATTAGTAATTCGCTCTAAAAAATACCTATCATGCGTAACAAGTAATAAAGCACCCTTATATCTAATTAAATATTTTTCTAGCCAGCTAATTGTTTCAATATCCATATGATTGGTTGGCTCATCTAAAATCAGCAAATTATTATCGCTGACTAAGGCAGAAGCAATGGCAATTTTTCTTCTTTCTCCGCCCGATAGATTTTCCGGATATTCATTTATATCCTTAATTCCTAATTTGGAAAGAATTGATTTAGCCTCATATAGTAATTCCTCTTTAACATTTTCCGAGACAATTTCTAAAATTGTTTTATTAGGCTCAAAAATTGGATTTTGGGGTAAATATCCCATTTTTAAATTCGGATGACGATAACTAGGCTTATTAATTAGAAAATCAATTAAAGTTGACTTCCCACTTCCATTTACCCCAATCAGTCCAATCTTTTCCCCTTCATTTAGATATAATGAAACATCTTTAAGCAAAGGCTTATCTGTGTAATTAAAGCTTAAATTTTCTACTGCTAATAACATCATTGAACATCCTTATAATCATTAATATAATAAATATCATTTTCAATATAGATTGATTTTTCCTCTAAAAGCTCACTTATACTTTCATTTACGACCTTGACTAAGGTTGGATTAGTTTTATTGAAGCCTAAAATTTCTCCAACATTAGCTTTAACCTCATCAATAGTGGTAGCTAAGCCTAAATCAATGACCGTATAGCACGCTTTTTTAATTTCACATTTAGGAATAAATTCCATTCGTTTATTTTCAATACTACTACGTCTTCGTACCTCGATTTCCATATTTGGAAGATAAACAAATTCATCATTAAGTTCATAATTATCTTTTATCAATTCAAAGGCCTGAAGAATATTCTTTTTCATTCTCTCCGTTAATTTATTAACCTGCGTAACTCCTTGAATTCGACGCATAATCTCATGAATATGAATTGGCGCCTCAACCTCAATAATCTTTTCAATAAGCTTACTTAAGGTTTCAATTTCATCTAAAATTGAGGCTCGACGCTTCGGACCATTATAAAGCTTATAGTCCACAATCACATTGACATCATTTATTTTTTCCGCCTTGGCTCGTTTAACATTAATTACTGGGGCTTGCTTAACCGGAACCAAAACATCGCGAATATTATTAATATAATTTAACAATTTTTCAAATTCGACCTTCGGATTACGATAAAAATCTGTTGACCAAATATGATAAATTTTCCATCCTAAATTGGTTAAAACCGCATTTCTTAAGCGATCTCGATCGGTTGCGGATTGGAAATTTGAATAAGCTCCACCATCGCATTCAATACCAAGTAGGAAGCGATTAGGATTCTTCTCATCCACAATTGCCAAATCGATACCAAAGCCCGGAACTCCAACATTTCTTAAAACTGTAAAGCCATACTCAAGCAAACGATTATAAATATAATCTGTAAAGCCTTCAACATCCGAGCTGCGATTACGTTCATCGTAATTTTTGCGGTTTTGAGCATAATCAAGATATTTCTTGAGAGCCTTAACACCAAGACTTTGGGTTTTACTAATATTGATATCATAGCCCGTAATATTACTAAAAATCTCCGTTCTTTCGCGGGCTCTTGTGATTAAGACATTCAAACGTCTTTCGCCACCCTCTTTGTTTAGAGGGCCAAAATCCATTGATAAATAGCCATTTTCATCATGACCATAGCCAACACTAATGAAAATAACATCTCTTTCATCTCCTTGAACATTTTCAAGGTTTTTGATAAAGAAGGGCTCCGTTTCATGCATATGGAAAAAGTTTTCAATTTCCTTACTGGTATTCCTTTTCATTTGACGCTCAAACTCACGATAGAGCTCATCAGCCTGAGCCATACTAAAGGATACAATACCTAAGGATTGATTTGGATGCTCGAGGGCATGCTTCAAGGCGGCCTTGATAACAACCTTTGCCTCCTCGGGATTCGTTCTTGTTCGTCCCCGCAAATAAACAGTTTTTGGTAAATAATTAAAGATTAAACCTTCGTTAATATCTAAATCATCAACTGAAGGGAAAATATTTAATCTTCCATCATAAAATTCTTTATTAGAAATCATAATTAATGATTTATGGCGGCTTCGATAATGCCAATTCAAGGTTCGTTCTGGAATATTTTTAGCTAACAAAAGACTCAAAATTGATTCCATGTTGGAAACATCATAATCCTCATCAGTGACACCCTCATATTTTGTCGTCATTGTATCAAAGAAATTAGTTGGCGGAAGCTGATGACTGTCCCCAACAACGACAATTTGATTAGCTCGTAATAAAGCTCCAAACGCTTCAACCGGGCGAACCTGACTGGCCTCATCAAACACTACCAAATCAAAGCTCATTTTTCCAGGCTCAAGATAGGAAGCAATCGATAAAGGGCTCATCATAAAAACCGGCTTGATAGCTTTAATGGTTTCACCAGCTTTGCTTAAAAGCTTGCGAATAGGCATTTGATTCTTTTTCTTTTGAAATTCTCTTCTTAAAATATTCATTTCCGGAGTATTATCATTAATACGCGGACAATTATCAAAGTGATGCTTTAGGATATGCTTAATATTCTCGACCATAATTGTCATATCTAGATCCTTAAAGACTTCAATTTGACGCTCATGGTTATATTTTTTAAATTCCTGCAAAGGCTTTTCTTCCTTGAAGGCATAATCAATCAAGGCTGTCTCGCGTTCATACTCTAAGATATCGGCTAAATAGTCATAATTACCCTTCCATAACTGGCCAAGCTCAACTAATTCCATAATGCCTAATTCATTCATTTTAGCTGATGCTTCATTGTATCTAACAATTTCAATAATTTTATCAGTGTCCATGAAGGCCGCAATCAAGCGTTTGAAATCATTAAAGGGATAATCGATATACCATTTTGGATAACCAAAGCGCAAGGAATAATCAAATTCCATAACGGCCATAACCTTCTTTAAAGCCGCAACAAAATTTTCTAATGCTTCCTTATAGCTAGCATTGATTTCTTGTAATCTTTTCATCAATTCATTATCCATCAAAACCATTTTCATCTGTGGAATAACCTGATAGCTAGCAATTTTTTGATGAATATCAAAAATAAAGCTACAAGCCTCAAAAACCTTGTCCCAATCTGTTTCCACAATTCCTTTGTATCCACCTAAAAAGATATCTCTTATATTTCTTTTTTCCGATTTAAAATACAAGGAAATGCGCAAATATTCAAATAGATCCTTTAATGTTTTATTATCCATCTCATAAAGATATGAGGTAAGCTCTTCTTTTGCTTGTTTTTTCTTTTTCTTATGTAGGCTAGAAATAAGGTCATATTCGACATATTTATCTAAATATGAATAATCCTCAAAGCTCTCCTGCGGAACCTTATCCTTAAGAGCCTCATAAAGCTTCTTGCCCTTTTGGCCTAAACAAATAATATTGAAAATATATTCTGGATTTTCTAAAAAACGATAATCGCAAGAATTAATTCCCATTATATCAAAATCACTACAGCATAAATCAATACTTCTCGATAAACGATTAGCTTCAAAAATGCAATCGGCAGAATGATTATTTAAATTCTTTTGCATCTCCGAAATAATCTTCGTTAATGAAATCAATGCATCATCCAAAGCGATGATTTTTTCCTTAATCGCAATTTGTTCAAAAGGCATACAGCTTGATAGGCCAACACCATAAAAAGGGTGCTTTTCAATTTTACCAACATTTTTTAAAACATTAATGTATTCCTTAGTCGCATCATAGCGCTTTTGATATTCCGAATCAGTCCAATCTAAAATGTTTTTAAAGCTAATTCGCGGAAGACGAACTCCATCCTTGTCCAATGAATCCTTTAATCTTAGGATATTACCATAAATATTTAATGGGGTTAAATGTGAATTTAAAATCGGCTTATTAACCGCATCCTTATACTTATTTAAAACATCTTTCGTCTCCTCATATTTAGCATATAAAGGATTGTTATCAGAAACCTTAGGTTCTCCTAAATTTATTGTTTCCTCCAAGGAATGAAGAATATCCCGCTTATTAGCCTTATGACTATGCAATTCAAGGGCCAAGGAGTCCAAGCCAACGCTTTTAAGTCTTCGGTAGACAACATCTAATGCAGATGATTTTTCCGCCACAAATAAAACGGATTTCCCCATCATAACGGCATTCGCGATTAGATTAGTGATTGTTTGCGATTTACCAGTTCCGGGAGGACCCTGCATAACTAAATTGCTTCCTTGATTGACATCGTAAATAGCTAAGGCCTGACTCGAATCGCAATCGACAACATGATAAAAATTATGGGGCTTGGTTACTTCATTGATGTCAACCGCATCTAAATCAGTAAGCTTATCATTAAAGCCATCAATAAAAAGGCCATTGATAATCTTATCATTAATAAACTTTCCATCCTTTATCCATTTATCTATATCTAAATCCTGATACATTAAATATTTTCCATAAGAAAAGAAATCTAAAGCACCGGTATATAAAACATCCCAGTTTTCTTTTGTATATATAGCATCCTTAACCAAACGTAAATAGGCTAAAACATCAAAATCATCTTGCTCGTCAACTTCGATATTGATGTTATAATCCATTTTTAATTTTGTAGCCAAGGTAACATTATATTTGATATCATCTGATGAATAAACTAAGCTAAAGCGATCACTATTATCGGCCTTTTTTAATTCGACAGGAACTAAAACTAGAGGCGATTTATAACAAACATTATCCTCATACCACTGTAAAAAGCCTAATACTAAAAAGAGGGTATTAGCGCCCTTTTCCTCTAAAAACATCGTAGCCTGACGGTAGGTTTGATTTAATCGGCTGTGGAGCTCCTTTTCATCAATAAAAACTTGCAATCTTGAAGGCTTGGAGGATTCTTCCCTTGTAAAGGAAATAGACCTTTCTTCAATGACTAAATATTCAAAGGAATCATTAATATTTATATTAGGAAATTCTAATCCGGTCGTCTTTCTTAATTTAAAATTTAACAAAGGATTTCTGAATGATAAATCTAATAGCTCTTTTCGAGCAATATTTAATTTGTTTATAATAGCATCCATATTGATTCCTCCTATATCTATTATAAATTCTACCACAATTTTATAAAAATATAAAGGATAAGGTTGTCGAAATTTCGGGCTTAAAAAAAACTACCCAATAAAATGGGTAGTTAATGCTATTCAGGTTGTAATGTAAGTTCACGCCAAACTAATGATTTTTGATATTCTGATAGGGAAGATGATGGTACATAAATAGCAAATGTAAATTCTTCTCCAAATGTATTTTTTGTAATTCGTGGGGCGATTGTTGAAGTAAAGTGAACAGCTGTTAAAGCACCACAGCCCACGAACAATCCTTCTCCTAAATTACATACCGAGCTTGGAATCGTAATAGTTTCGAGTGATGCACAATTACTAAAGGCTCCATCCTCAATATAAGAAATATTATTCGGTAAGGTAATTGTTTGAATAGCTGTATCGGTGAATAAATTTCCACTGATAAAGGCTAAACGACTATTTTGAGCAAAGGAAATATTTGCTAGTGCTTTACAACCACTGAAGGTTCCTTCGCCCATATAGGTAACAGTGCTTGGAATGGTAATTGCTGTTAAGCCTGAATCCATAAAGACACTAGCTCCTAAATAGGTTAAACCCTCTGGTAATAATAATCCTGTTAAGGCTGCACAACCATTAAATACTTGATCACCAATATTTGTCACCGAATCAGGAAGAGCATTTTCATTAATTACACTTGAAGAAGCGCTATATAAGCCGATGGTAGCTAAAGTCTTACAGCCGCTAAATACCTCGCTTAATAAAGCTGCTAAATCTATGTCTTCCTCAAAGCCAACAGTCGTTAAGAATTCACAATCCGCAAAGGCTTTAGATTCAAGGAGGGAAATATTCTTCGAAAGCATTACGCTTGTTAAGCCTGATGTCGCAAACGCTGATGCGCCAATCTTTCTAACATTTTCCGGAATTGTAATTGATGTCAAGGCTGTACAATTTTCGAAGGTACTGTCTTGAATCTTATCATATTTTAAGCTTGTTGGAAGATTAATTGTTGTTAAGGACTTACAACCATTGAAGGCACCTGATCCTAATTCATCAACACTTTCTGGAATTGCTAATGATACTAAAGCTTCACAGCCCTTGAAAGCATCACGACCAATCTTACGAACCGTCTCAGGTAAAACAATATTAGCTAATGATAAGCATCCTTCAAATAAGGAATCTTGAATCTCTTCTAATTCATTTCCTTCATCAAATAAAACAGTTGATAATAATGAACATCCACTAAAAGCTCCTGCTTCAATGATTCTTACGGAAACCGGAATTCGGATAACTGTCAACGATTCGCAATTAGCAAATAAGCCTGAGCCAATCGTATCAATTGTTGTTCCTAGAGCAAATTCAGCTGTTTCTAGATTATAGCAATCCGCGAAAACATTTGAACCAAGAACCGTTACTGATGCTGGAATTACAACAGATAACAATCCACTTCCGCTAAAGCAGCTATCTCCAAGCATCGTAACATTTGGAATTTCAATATTGAATAAAGCTTCACAATCCTTGAAGGCTTCAGCTCCAATGGTATTAATTTGAATATTAGATCCAAAGGTAACATATTTTAAAGCCACACAGCCGCTAAAGGCGCTAGCATCTAAAATTTGTAGAGAATCTGGTAAATCAACACTTAATAAACTCATACAATCCTTGAAGGCATTAGCGTTGATTTTCTCAATATTAGAGAAATTAATGCTTTCAGTTCTCAAGGCCTTACATCCCTCAAAGGCTGATGCCCCGATTGATGTAATTGTATCAGGTATTTTAATATTAACTAATGATACACAGTTTAGGAAGCAATTGTCTGGGATATATGCTAAATCAGAAATATTATAGTTAACAGTTTCTAAGGCAATACAATCACTAAATAAACCGATGCCAAGATATGTCATATGTGAAGGAAGAATTGCGCTAGCTAAGGATGTACAACCGCTAAAGGCTTCATCATAAATCTCAAGAACATCTGGTAAATCAATTGATGTAAGAGAAACACAGCTCTTAAATGCATAAGCATTAATTGTTACAATATTTGTTAAATTAACTCGACTTAACGAAGAGCATCCATCAAATAATGATTCTGATGCAACACTAATTTTCGCAACTGATAAATCAAAGCTAACAAGAGAGGTACATCCCTTGAAGGCTCCACTACCTAATTCCTCAACTAATGTTGGAAGATTGAAGGCATTGAGGCTAATACATCCAGCGAAAGCCTCTGAACCAATTGTAACCAATTTTGATTCTTCAGTATCAATGATAAAGTTAACTAATAAACAACAGCTAGCAAATGTGGAATTACCAATTACTTCAACACTGCTAGGTAAAGTAACACTTGTAATTAAGGCTCCACTAAAGGCTTCATCACCAATAATACGAAGTTTTGATTCACTAGCAAATTCAAGAGTTAAGAGATTGGAAGCATTAAAGGATTTATGACCAATTTCCTCAAGGTTTGCTGGTATTAATAATGATTTTACAATAGCAGTATCAAAAGCAAAATCGCCTAAATAAACTAATGATTCTGGTAAATTATATCTAATTAATGCACATCCACTAAAGGCTCCATCTTCAATTCGTAAAACCGTATTAGGAATTGACACAACCGTGATTAAGCTATCCTTAAAGGCATTCTTACCAATTAATGTCAAGCCACAATCCTCCACAAAGGTTACTGTTCGTAAGGTAACTGGGAAAACATTATCATGAATTTCTTCAGTATTAATGACAATATTGGAAATTTGAGTATTCGCAAATAATCCATCATTATATGCATCAAGGCGTCCCAAAATTGTTATTTCTTCTAAACTATTAGGGAAGGTACTCTTTTCGCTTGAGCTAGCGATTGAAGTAACATTCTCAGGAATTGTTAATTTACGAATGCTTGTGCCAAAGAAGGCCCCTTCACCGATTGATTTAAGACTTGAGTTTTCGCCAAAGCTAATGCTCTTTAGTGAGGCTACCTCGGCAAAGGCTCCATCCTCAATTGTTTCTAGTAAGCTATTATCGGCAAAGGTAATTGTTTCAACCAAGGTATCTTGGAAGGCTCCAACACTAATGGTTGTAACGCTCTTTGGAATCGTAATTGCTGTAACCTTAGTATTAGCTAAAAAGGCTGAGCTAAGAGCTTCTAATTTTGAATTTTCTAAATCGAAGGAAATGGATTCGAGGGTTTCTGGGAATGAATTAGCTTCGATTCTTAAAACCGAATCAGGGATTTCTATTGATGTAATCTTTGTATCAACAAAGGTACCCGATTTGATGCTTGTTAATTGCGATAAAGCACTATCCTCAAAACCAATTGATGTAATATTTGATTGATAGAAGGCTAATGGATTAATTGAACTAACTGATCCTGGAATCGTAATTGAAGATACTAAGGTATTTGTAAATAAATAATCTGACAAGGCAGTTAACTTCGAATTTCCTGCAAAAATCAAGGTTTCTAAAGTCTCAGGGAATGGATTTGTACCAATCAATTCAACATTTGCCGGAACAACAAATTCCGTAATCTTTGTATCAAGGAATAATAAATCCTCAATATATGTTAATTTACTATCAGCCGCAAATTGAATGCTTGATAAATTTTCTAATCCATCAAATGCACCGGAGACTATTGACATAACACTTACTGGAATCAAAAGAGAAGTTACTTTAGTACCAGCAACAAATCTCTCCTCAATCGTTGTACAGCTACTATTATCCGCAAAGGTTAATGATGATAAGTTGGCACAATTTTCAAAAGCACCATATGAAATTGTCTTAACATTAGAAGGAATAACAATAGCATTTAATGAAGAAATATTTGAAAAAGCATTTTTTCCGATTGTTTCAACATTCTTTAAATCAAGAGTAGATAACGAGGTATTTGTGAAAGCATTAGCGCCAATCTTTATTAAATTAGTTGGGAAGGTTACTGCTTCTAAAGCCTCATATCCATAATATGCATTATCAACAATTTCTGTTGATGATAAAACATTTAAGGTCTTAAGCGTATATTTAACAACAATCTCACTTGGTCCAAACAAGGAGGTTGGCTTAATCGTACCAGGAACCGATAAGGTATTTAACTTCTCTAAGCCAACAAATGGATTATTTTCAATTGTTCGAACCGATGAAGGAATATATATACTTTCAACATTAACGCATCCACTAAAAGCATTTTTGGAAATTGCTGTTACGGATGAAGGAATATCAATACTAGTAAATGAACTACAATTTTCAAAGGCTGAGGCGCTGATTGTTGCAACGCGAGGAATATTAACATTATTCAAGCTCGTACAATTTTTAAAGGCACTTGCTCCGAGTGTTTTAATTGTATCCGGGAAAGAAACAGTTTCAAGCTTACTAAAGCCAACAAAGAAGCTATCAACAATTTTTTCACTTCCATCCACAATTACTAGCTCTGTTACCGAATTTCGGAAATTGTTAATGTCCGAACCAAAAATCAATTCCGTCGCAATATCCGACGCGATTGTTAATTTCGTTACCTTTGTAATTCCCCCAAAGCTTTCGGTACCATAGGTATTCACACCTAAAGGAAGGGTAATGCTTGTCACATTGGTACATCCATTAAATGCTTTACGACCAATTTGCGTTACACCATGAGGGACAACAATTTCTTGAAGTGATGTACAATCCTCAAAGGTTGATGTTTCAATTTTTTGAATTTTTGGTAATGTAATCTCCGTCAAGCTCGAGCAGGAACGGAAGGCCGAATCACCAATTGTGGTTACTGTACTTGGAATTTGGAAATCCGTTAGGCTACTACATTCCATAAAGGCATAGCCATTAATTGTTTTTAGCTTATTGCCATCCGTAAATTTTACAGTTTTCAAACTGGAGCATTGACTGAAGGCACCACTTCCAATACTGCTAATTGATTTTGGTAAGACAATTGATGATAAGGCAACATCTCCCGAAAAGCAGTTTGTTGGAATATCAGTTAATGATGTCTCCGGATCAAAGGTAACAGTCTTAAGAGCTGTACATCCCTTGAACACTGAAGATCCTAATGTATTAAGGGATTTTGGTAAATTGATTTCTGTTAATGATGTACAATTTAAGAATACATTTAAAGAAATCGTTTCAATCGAAGAATTATCTTCAAATACAACATTAACTAAATTATTACATCCCTCAAAGGCTGATGAATTGATGGTTTTTACCGTATTAGGAATCGTAATTTTGATTAAATCAGTCTTATTTTTGAAAGCCTCTTCACCAATTTTTACGACATTATACCCATTAACAGTACTTGGGATAACAACTTCACCGGCGCTTCTTGAAACGCTAATGATTTCTAACTGATTAGCCACAACTTCATAAGTAATGCCATCCTGGTCAAAGACATCACCTAAGGTCGTGGTGTTATCATCCTTTTCTCGATCACCACACGCTGTAATTGTTAAAAAAGAAAAAGCTATGATTGTGATTAAGAGAAACTTTGATAATCGTTTAATTATGGTCATAAAAACCCTCCTTAACAATAATTTTCATTTCAATTATATCACAAAAATAGCCTAAGGTATATATAATTATAAAATATTTATAAATAAGATGTTTAATATTCCTAAAATTCCTCCAAGCAATCCACCTAAATAGGTAATAGCTCGTAATTCTTTACTAATGACCTTTAAAATCATCTTTTCAAAGGATTTAATATCAAGGGCATCTATTTGCTTAATTATGATGCTTTTAAAATCAATTTTTTTGATCATCTCACCTAATAATTTATCACTAGCCTTGATCATAATATCCTGGATGAAATTATTTCCATTTACGCTTAGCTTATCGATTATGAGATTCAAATCATGATCCATAGCCTTAGATAGCTCTTCTTCAATCATTTTTGATAATTCCTCTTCACCGTTTTTGGCTAAAAAATCATTTAGTTGAGCCTCAATAGTTTCTCCAATATTTCCAAGCATTGCGCCTAAAAAGCCAAGCTTAGGAGCGATATTATTATAAAGTTTTCCAACTAGCTTTTTAATAAGTCCACCATCAATAATCTTATTAATGATTAAATTTGATAAACGATGCGACCATTCTTCCCTTGTTAATGAAGCATTATCACCTAAGCATTCATTTAATGAGGTTTTGCTCAAAAATTCCGTAATATAATCAGTATTTTTGATATTCTCATTTAAATCATTGATTATAACATCCTCTTTAAAGACATTTTCCTCCATCGTTTCTGCCAAAGAAACGGCTATACGGTGCCGATTCCTAGGAATAATACCCGGCGTAAAGGGAATTCGAAATTTGCCAAAAAGCTTATGCTCATTATAGGGATGAAAAAGCATTTTTATTGCCAAATAATTGGTTACCATACCAATTATTGCGGATAAGATAATCATTGCTGCGTACTGCATCTTTGTGTCCTCCTACGAAAAAAGAAAACCCGAAGGTTCTCTTATTTATTTGCGAATAATACCATTAGCTTACACATCTTGTTGGAAAAATCAACGGGGTCCTTTAATGGCATTCCTTCAATTAATAAGGCTTGATTGTATAATAGATTAGCAAAATCATTTAAAAGCTCCGGCTTATTATCATTAACATATTCAATGGCCTTGAACAAATCATGATTTGGATTAATTTCTAAAATACGAGAAGCTGATAATCCTGGATTATTTGGCATATTAGATAAGACCTTCTCCATTTCAAAGGATACACCCTCACCACTAACTAAGCAGACAGGAGATTCCGTTAATCGTTTTGAAATGACAACATCCTTGCATTCATCCTTTAAGGCTTCCTTTAATTTTTCAAGCAAAGGCTTCTTTTCTTCCTTAAGCTCATCTAAGGCCTTTTTGTCATCCTCATTCATTAAATCTAAATCACCTTGGTTAATTGATTTAAATTTATGCTCATTATATTCACCTAAAATGTTAATCATAAATTCATCAACATCATCAGTTAAAACTAAAACATCATATTCCTTTGACTTAACTAAATCTAATTGTGGTAAGGACTTAACTGCCTCAACTGATTGTCCGGAGGCGTAATAGATTTCCTTTTGATCCTCTTTCATATCCTTAACATACTCTTCTAAGGTTATCATCTTATCCTGAGTTAAAGATCTAAATAAAATCAAATCCTTTAATAAATCCTTCTTTTCACCATAGTTTTCATAAATTCCATACTTTAGATTTAATCCATAGGCTTTGAAGAATTCCTCATATTTAGGTCGATCATTATCACGAAGCTTACCTAATTCCGCAAGAATTTTCTTTTCAACATTTTTAGCAATCTTCGTAAGCTCAGTTGTTTGTTGGAGAATTTCTCGACTGATATTTAAAGATAAATCACTTGAATCAACTAAACCTTTACAGAATCTTAGGTAATCAGGAATTAATTCCTTGCATTTATCCATGATAAATACACCCTTAGTATACAATTGAAGGCCCTTTTCATATTTATCAGAATATAGATTATATGGAGCTTGAGCCGGAATAAACACTAAGGCATTATAGGTTAGGCTTCCTTCAACACTTGTAAAGACCTTAATCATTGGGTCCTGATAATCATAGAATTTTGATTTGTAGAATTCATTTAATTCCTCATCAGTAACTTCAGATTTACTCTTTTTCCAAATTGGAATCATTGAATTTAAGGTTTCAAGCTCAGTGATATCGTTGTATTCACCCTCAATTGTTTTTCCCTCTTCATCCTTTTTTGGTTCCTTTTTAGTAACATACATCTTAATTGGATAACGAACATAATCCGAATATTTCTTGACTAATTCTTTAATTTCATAGGTCTTAAGGAATTTATCATAATCCTCTTCCTCAGTTGATTCACGTAAATATAAAATGATTTCCGTTCCTCGGCTTAGACCATCAACTTCATCAATTTCATAGCTATCAACGCCACTTGATGTGAACCTATAGCCCTTTTCACTGTAAGGAGATTTTGTTAAAACCTCGATTTTATCAGCAACCATAAAGCCTGAATAGAAGCCAACACCGAATTGACCAATTATATCAACCTCATTCTTTTTGTCCTCTTCCATCTTCTTCATGAATTCTAAAGAACCACTTTTCGCAATTGTTCCTAAATTATTTACTACCTCATCATAGGTCATACCAATACCATTATCCTTAATTGATATTGTTCTTGCCTCTTCATTTGGGGTAACCATTATTTCATATTCATCATTTGTTCGAATGGCTTCATCCGTTAATGATAAATAATGGTATTTGTCAATCGCATCACTAGCATTCGAGATTAGCTCTCTTAAAAATATTTCCTTGTTAGTATAAATCGAGTTAATCATTAAATCTAGCAATCTTTTCGTCTCTGTTTTAAACTCTTTTACTTCACTCATTTGTAATCACTCCTTGTTTTCAAGGGATATTATAGAACAAAAAAATAGCACTGTCAATATGAGAGTGCTAATTTTCATAATTTTCACATTTTTTAGCTTCCGGCGCTTTCATAATTCCGTAAGCCGGCATTCCAAACAGTCAAAGAAATACCAACAAATAAAATACAAGTTATCAATGCTTGAATTAATAATCCCGCTGGTGTTTTGACCAAAATCCAATCTAGTCCAAAATTACCTTCCATTTTATTTAATATATACACACTTGGAAAATAAGATGTAAAGCCAAAGGGTAAAACATAAACTAACAAAAAGCGGATTGGCGCTGGATAAATTTCAATGGGATTTTTCGTGAAGCTCGCAACATTATAGGTGACCGAAACAATCGGCTGGCTATCCTTAGTCCAAAAGGCAAGAGAGCTGGTGATGAGCTTAATCGATGTATAAATAACCGCCCCAATAATGATGAAAATGATTAAATAAATAATCTTTCCAAAAGTCACTTCAATAGCTAGCTTTGGCAAGGCTAGAGCCAAAACAAAGATACCAACAATCAATTCGCCAAAGGCCTCCGGCTGAAATCTTTCCGCAATTATATGAAATAAAACATTAACCGGCTTGATTAAATATTTATCAAACAATCCCATTCGAACATACCTTGAAATCAACCATAAATTATCAGTAAATAGATGATCAAGACCCCTTGGAATTTGGAATAATCCATAAATTACTAAAAGCTCATAATAATTCCAATTAAGAATACCCGTCGTTTTTACTAAAACCTCAAGAAAAATGATTCCTGCTGCCTGGGTAAAAACAAAGGACAAAATACCAATGAAAAAATCAACTCGATATTCCATTAAGGACTTTAAATGCTGGGCCAAAAAATGAAAATAAACTTTAATGTATCTCATATTTTATCCTCCCTGCACAATAATTCTTTTTGTGGCTTTTCGCCAAGCTAAATGGGACAATAAGGCAAGACCTACCGCCCAAGCTAGCTGAATTAAGATAATTAATAAGCCACCAATTTTATTATCATTATACTGCCCTAGGATAAAACAAATGGGGACATATCTTGTTTGAGCAAAGGGCATAATATTACAAATAACCTGAAGCCATTTTGGAAACAAGGCTAAGGGAATTAAGGAACCCGAAAGAATTCTTTCAATGGCTGCTCTTAATTGCCACATACCAAAGGAATTAATCGTCAAAAACAAAATCATTCCAAAGAGGAAGCTGATAAAAAAATTTATCGTTCCACCCAAAATGATACTGATAACAAACATAATTCCTGAATAAAGCGTTACTTGTAATTCTAAATGCATGAAAAAGCTACATATAAACAGCACTATAATAAATGGAATTGCGAAAAAGACGACAGCGATAAACAAATTACCTAAGCTTTGAAAATACAATTGCTTTCGATAGCTCAAAGGCTTAATCAATCTCATCGCAATATTTCCATCGCGAATATCATCAGAAATATAATCATCACACCTAATATTAGTGAGATTTTCCACAATCTTATCGAAAATAATATACATAACCATTGTGCCAAAGGTGTAGGTTCCAATTACAACCTCATTTAACGGAATTCCTTGGGCATTCGCATGGCTTTGATATACTCCCTTCCATAAAAAAAACATAATCACAACGGATAAAAAATCCATCATAAGCCAAAAGATAAAGCGAAAACGATAGGTTAGGGCCTGAAGGGCCACTCCCTTTGTAAAGGGAAGGTATTTTTTAAAAAAACTACGCATTATTTAACACCATATTTGTAGATATTTCCTACAAGGGTTTCGATGTCCTGCTCATTGACACTCATATCGACAACCTTATATTGACTCATAATATAGGAGGTAATATCGCTAACACTAATCTTATGCTTATTAAAATTGATTGATATTGTCTTGTAATCAACCTTGTAATTTAAGTCATCCTCACTTAATCCGAATTGACTTAAATCCAAGCTAATATCATCAGCGATTACCTCATAGGTGACGTTTTTTATGTATCCATAATTGTCCTTGATATCACGAATTGTCCCTTCATACATCGTTTTCCCATTATCAATGATGATAATTCGATTGCACAATTCCTCAATATCATCAAGGTCATGAGTTGTTAAAATTACCGTTGTATTAAATTTCTGATTCATAAATTTAATGGCATCACGCATTTTTTGCTTAGCCACAACATCCAAGCCAATTGTTGGCTCATCTAAATACAAAACCTTCGGATTATGAAGAAGCGAGGCCGCAATATCAGCGCGCATTCTTTGACCAAGTGAGAGGGTTCTGACTGGTGATTTAATAAATTCATTGATTTCTAAAACCTCATTAAAAAATTCCATTCTTTGATTAAAATCCTCATCACTTACCCCATAAATCTCTTTTAAAATACCAAAGCTTTCTATCAAAGGTAAATCCCACCATAATTGGGTTCTTTGTCCAAAAACAACACCAATATTATAAGCATTTTTGGTTCGATTTTTATATGGGCAAACACCATTTACTAATACCGTGCCTGAGGTTGGAGTAAGAATTCCGGTCAAAATCTTTATTGTTGTGCTTTTCCCAGCTCCATTAGCCCCGATATAGCCGACTATTTCGCCTTCATTTATCGAAAAGGAAACACCATCAACCGCCTTTTTCACAACCTTTTTAGCGTTAAAAAAGCCTTTAATAGTTCCGATAAGGCCTGGTTCCTTTTCGTACTTCACGAAGTTCTTGTGGAGATCAGATACTTCGATCATTACATTATTCAAAAAAATCACTCCCTCGTTGTATAATTTGTCCCACGTTTTATTATACTATAATAAAGAGATAACGACAATCCTTTTTTGAAAAAAATAATTTTTCAATACAAAATCATTTCGCTTTGTTTCTTTCTTGCGTAGAATATTAAATTTTTTGCGGATTTATTTATTGAAAACAGTTACAATTAATGATATAATCTTCTTGAATAGGAGGTTTTTCTCATGATTACGATTAGAGATGTTGCTAGAAAAGCAAATGTAAGTGTTGCGACGGTATCTCGTGTTGTTAATAATAAAGGGTACGTCCACAAGGAAACAAAAGAATTAGTACAACAAATTATTGAAGAATTAAATTATTCACCAAATCAATTAGCGCGTTCATTATCAAACAAGCATTCAAATATTATTGGTGTCATTGTTCCTCATATCGGAACTTCATTCTATGGTGATCTTCTTGAAGGTATTGAAACCAATGCCTTGTCATCTGGATATAAGGTTATGCTTTGTAGCTCTCAGGATAACAAAGAACGCGAGGATGAATATATTCAAATCTTTAATTCCTATAATGTAGATGGATTGATTATCGCTTCTAACCTTTTAAATCCTGAAAAGGTTCAAAATTTAAATATTCCAATCGTCACTGTTGACCATATTTTAAATGAATCAATTCCTTCAATTACGGCCGACAATATTTTAGGCGGTAAGCTTGCGGCGCAAAAGCTAATCAAAAGCGGATGCAAAAATCTCGTTCATTTCCGTGGTCCATCCTTCCTTTTGACGGTTATTGAGCGTTCTCAAGGCTTTACTTCGGAGCTTGAAAAACATAATTTAACTTGTGAAATGTATGACTTTGACTTAGTCGAGCCTGATCATGATTTTATCTATAATTATCTAAAAAACAACCCTCAAATTGATGGTATCTTCTGTGGAAGTGATATTCTAGCTATTACGGTTTTACAATCTCTTCACAAGCTTGGACGTAAGGTTCCTGATGAAGTTCAAATCGTTGGCTTTGACAATATCAACTTTGCTAAATTCACCGCACCTTCCCTAACAACAATTGCTCAGCCAGTTAGCTATATGGGAAAACAAGCCTTCAATACCTTAGTAAAATTACTAAACAATGAGGAACCAACCGAAATGCATCAAATTCTTGAAGTTGAATTAAAGGAAAGAAACAGTACAAAATAGGCTGCATTGCAGTCTATTTTTTTATGTCACAGTGAATAATTTAATGATAGGAAGTCTTTTTAATGATAAATGCCCTTAAGCTTGAAACCTAAGGGCATTTATTTATTTTAAAGCTTTAAAGATCATTGGATTGCTTATTAAAGAAACCATTCCTTCTTCTACTTCAACAACAGTATCATCGAATAAATTGATGTAATTTCCGTCCTTGACATCAACCTTAACTTTACCCTGGCAATTACCAAGGTTAGCGATACAAACCATTTTTTCAGCTTTTGATTCATAAGATATATGAGCAATTTCCAATTCATTTAAATGAATGTGATAAACTCCATCTCTAAACAAAGGATCCTTTTTCAATTGTGAACATTTAGAAATCAAATCCGCAACACCATATTTATTTAAGGTACTAAAATCAACCTTATCGATGTCAAATAAGCTTTCTAATTTTGGATCACAGGCCTCTTGACCTTGATAAATGAAGGTGATACCCTTGAGGAAAAAAATAAGGGCATTTAGATTTCTAATCTTAACCTCATCGGTTACAAATTCACACATTCTCCTAAAATCATGATTTTCAAGACAATGTGATTTAATATAATTTTTGGGATAACGTCCTTCTTGGTCCTGTAAGGCCTGAAGCCAATCATTTAGTCCCTCTCCCGTTTGAACATATTTTTCATATAAAGGATAGATATCATAATCATATTCCATATCAAAGGCTTCATAAAGCTCACAATCAGAAGCGGCCTCAAAGCCCATATTACGGATATGGCTAACGAAGCCAAGATGAATTGACTCGGCTAACAAAATGATATCCGGATTGATTTTTTCTAATTCACTGCGGGCATAAACCCAGAACTCTAAAGGTACCATCGACGCAACATCGCATCTAAAGCCATCAACGCCCATTTTAGCCCAATAGCATAAGGTGTCAGCTAATTCAACCCATAAATCCTTATTTGTATAATCAAGGTCAGTTACATCCCACCAATCACCAACGCGGTTCGCAAACTCACCATATTCATTTTTGTAAAACCATTCCGGATGATTCTCTAAAAGATAAGAATCACGTGATGTATGATTGTAGACAACATCAATAATAATTTTCATTCCCTTTTCGTGCGTCTTTTGGATTAATTCACAAAAATCCTCTTTCGTGCCTAAATCCTTGTTAATTTCTCGATAATTTTGAATTGAATAAGGACATCCTAAGGAACCCTTCTTATTCTTTTGTCCAATAGGATGAATTGGTAATAAATATAAAATGTCACATCCTAATTCCTTAATGCGGTCTAAGTCTTTGATTACTCCTAAGAAATTTCCTTCCTTTGAATACTGCCTTGGAAAAACCTGATAAATCATTTGATTTCGTAATGAAAGATTTGTGTTTTTGGCCATTTAAAATTGCTCCTTTCTAAATATATAATAAGCCATACCAAAGTCCAATTGATATTACTGCCGAAAAGAATAATACCATCATTATATTGCGGATTCGAATATTTTTAAATATTTTGATGATTGGAAAAGCCAAAATCAAGGTGATTAAAAATGATGATAAAATTGGCATATAGGTTAATACCTTAAAGCCATAATCATTCTTCATCAAATAAATGAACATAACACTTGATATCAAGCATGAAAATAAACATAAAACAATATTACTCATATGATAAATAACAATTTTTAATTTAATTTTGATTAGCTTGTCCTTTTCAACATCCTCCATTTGATCCTCTGCCTTGTAATAAAGCTCCTTATAATCAAAATCAGATAACGGTGGCTTGAGCTTTTTCCCAGCCTTAATAGCTACGACAAGCTTACGAATATTAACGCCTTGTAAGTTTTTGGTATTGGTGTGAAGCTTTAATTCAATGTCATATAGGTCTTGATTTATCTTTTTACCGCGCTCTAGGATTCTTACATCCTCAAAGAAGCCCCAGGCCAATAAAAGATATAATACCCCAAGAAGACACGATACACCAAAGATAATCCACCTCGTGATGGGATTAAGTAAAAAGTAATTTACCACCTCATCGAATAATAATCCCCCAATAAAAATACCCGGAATTAAAACCAAAGATAAAAATATAAAGCGATTGATTTTGGCATCTCTTACTTCCTTTGTATGATTACCAGTACTACGAATCAAGCGATCACACTTATTAACTAATACTTCCTTTTGCCCAATTAATGAATCATAATAAACCTCACGATTTCTAATTTCGCAATGAATAATATTTTCGATTTCCAATTCGGAAACACGCTTATAAAATTCAATGTAGGCGAGAGGAACTAAAATTGAATCCTCTTCAAATAGTAAATAATAATTACCCTTGATTGGATAAATTCCATCATTTGATTTTACTAGCGATATAATATTACCTTTATACAAGGCCATAAAGGAAGCATAAATGGTATTAAAATTATAAATATTTGGATCATTCTTCGCAATAAAATCTTCGATGCTTTTTAATACGGCCTTAGCCCTTGGTCCAGTATATCGATAATTATTATAGTTATTAAAAAACCAAGTATAATAACGATCTACCATTTCATCACTCCTTTCTATTAATTATACACCATTATAATCCCTTTGTTAAATTAATTAATTCTCGCAAAAATAAATAATTATCCGAATTAGCGGCCGTTAATTTAGCAACTAGCTGCATTGATTTCTCTTTTCCAAGCGCTTCACCATAGCTCTTGATAACCTTACATATATAACGATAATCCATTGTATCGCGAGCCGTCAAGCATAGATGCTTAATATAGACAACAAACATTTCCTCAACCTGACGATCATAGCCCTTGATAAAGCAATAGCAATCAACAATACGGCTATAGTCCTTCTGACAGAACTCAACTAAATCAAGAGATCTACCCTCGCGAACTAAAATTTTTCCATAGGTTGCCTCTAAATTCTTATTGTTTTTTAGTGTTTTTAAAATGCTATCTAGCTCTTTACTAAAATTCTCACACATTGAACGGAATTTTTCATAATTTGTTAAATCGCCACTAAGGATTTCCTCACGATAAATATCCTTGATTTTTTCATGATTATTAGTGGCTGTATAAATTCTTTTGGCTTCTTCCTTAAATAGTGATTCATTATTTAATAAGACTAAAGCTTTTTCATATTCGCCACTATCAATATAGGAATTAATTAAAAGCTTGCGGAAATTACCATAATCGATATATTTTTGTAAAAGCTCTCTTTGTAAATCTAAAGATGCAAATTGACGATATAAAACATATAGGTATTGCTTCGCAAGACTGATAATAAAATCATCATTACTATTTTCGATGATATCTACATATAATTTACTCAAGCGATTGAAGCATTCCTGATTCTCACCATAAAAGACGGCATAATAGCTGACAGAGATTTTTTCAAAGTCTTTATTTACGGTTTCAACAATGTAGTTAAAAACCCGATCATCTTTATTTTCTAAAGCTTTTTTAATCTCTCGTTTGAGTTTGCTTTCAACACTTTTGATGATACTGATTACTACTGATTCTTTAATTGACACATCCGATAAAATATTAATTATGTCAATGTAATTATTGAAAGTTCTTGCCTCAAAATCCTTATCATCTAACAAAAAGAAAACAAGCTCCTTTAGCAATAATTGATTTTCATTTAAAGCTGCTTCAGCAATTTGCTTTTTAATCGTATCATCATCTTCAAAATAATATAAGGCCTTTCTTTTTAAATTTTTTAACAAATTGTCATCATTAACAATTTGGGCCTTAACAATCTTTCGTAAATCCGTAATTGATAAACGATCAATAAATTTTTCAATTTCTTCATAGGAATCATCCTCATAATCCTTGATAGCTAAAAGTAAAGCCGCCTCATGCTTACAAAAGCCAAGATCATAAGGACATGTACAATCTATATCCTTAATGTTATCGAAATTATCCAAAAAGATGCGAACCCTTCTTGGATCATTACTAACAACGAATCCTTCATATCCATAGCTAGTTTTCTTTAAATTTTTTACCTTACCCTCTTTGTATAATTCCATCCCACGCGCAAAAACTTCTGGTTCAAAGTAATTTTTAAAGTCCTTAACATTCATATAAATTTTCCTCCTAAATCTATTATAAACCATCAAGGCCTAAAAAAAAATAAGTCAATGACTTAATTTGACTTATTTTTCTCTTTTTCCTTAGTACGACGATATCTGTGTGGTGGAATATTATACTTATTTCTAAATACTTTAATGAAATAAGATAAATCATTATATCCTACCTCAAAGGCAATTTCTGTAATTGACATTGATGAATCCTCTAAAAGATGAGCGGCCTTTTCAAGACGAATTGTATTTACATAATCCTTACAGGTTCTTCCTGTTTGTTCCTTAAAGAAACGAATGAAATGATATTCGCTATAGCCAGCAATCTTCGCAAGCTTTTCGGTTGTGATTTCCTTATTATAGTTTTCAATAATATAATTTAAGACGTTGCGAATTGAAACTTGCTTTTGAATTGATTTAGCGCTCTTTTCTTCAATCTTTGAAATATAATTTTGATTGAAAAGAATAAAGAATAATTGATAAAATAATCCTTTTACCTCTAATTGATAGCCATAATATTTTTCCTCATTTGCGGCCATAATCTTATCCAAAATAGCAACGATTTCTTGGCATTTTGGTTGATCATGCTTAATACAGGTTACCATCTTCATTTTTTTGTCAAAGAGAGGGTTAAAGAAATTAACCTGCGTATAATCGTATGATGGATTAGCAAGTAAATCCATATCAAAAACAACTGTATCAACACTCAAACTAGAATCTGATTTCATATAATGAATACTTTCCTTTGACACTAAAACAACATCTCCAGCGCCTACATAAGAAATCTCATTACTTACAATTGATCTTCCTTCTCCTTCACGAATAATACTGATTTCCATCTCTTTGTGCCAATGAGCATAACCATCGGCAGTGCTTTCTACTACTCCATGATAAACACCAATTGGAAGCATAAAGTCACCACGAGTTTTCTTTTCCTCCATATTTTGATCATTCATAATTTTACACCATTCCTTTTATATCTTCGTTTTTTTGAAAAAACATTAATTAGCTTTGTTCTTTTAAATTACGATTCGCCCCAATTAATTCCATAAAGGCGTTGTTTTTTCGTAAAAGCATAAAGACTAAGACACCAGCTATGCTAATAACAACAAATTCGCCTAAAAAAACGCCACCACCTATTATTCCAAAATTTGTCCAAAATGGTTCGAGCTTATCAATTAATACAATCTCTAAACCAACAATAATGCCGTTACAAATGGCGGGATACAAGCTTGCGATAAATAGGTTTTTTGAAATGCAGATTAAACCAGAGCTGATTGCCGTTGCTAGTGTTCCAAAAACCACATCAATAATTCCATAGGGACTTCCGATATTCGCAAGGGCACATCCTAAAATCAAGGATATACTATATTCTCTTCTAAAGAATACTAGTAAAATCAACATTTCCGAAAAACGGAATTGAATCCCTCCATAGGACAAAGGTGCACAGGCATAGGTTAAGGCAACATAAAGCGCCGCAACAATTGCTAATTTAGTTAGCATTTTTAAATCAAGTTTTTTCATATTCAATTTCTCCTTGTTTTTTATATTTGAGAAGATGGTTTGGCAAGGAACATCTTCTGCTTTCTTGATTATATAATTTTATTGCTTATATGTCAACTAGTAATTTGTCTTTTTTTTAAATAACGTTTTCATATTTAAAAGACGAAAATAGAAAGACTAAAAGCAGATTTTTTTTATTTAACTAGCTTTTTTTCGATTGATACCTCCATAAAATGCTTGGCCAAGCTATTTGGAGCAATTTTATCGAGTACAATTTTTTTGTCAAACCACTCAAACGAATCAATTTCCTCATTGATTACCACTTGACCTTGGGTCTTAACAACAAAATTAAATATCAAGGTATTTGATTTTTCATAATAGCGGCTTTGATTAAATTCATAGGAAAGAACATCCAAGCCAACCTCTTCCTTAATCTCTCTTTTTAAGGCATCCTCGGCCGATTCCTGATAATTAATATACCCAGCAACTAAAATATTACGATCTTGTCCATATTGCTTGATTAAAAGAATTTGATCATCCTGCATGATAATAGCCGATACCGCCATATTTGACATCGGGTATCTAAATTGACAACAGGATGGACAAAAGGGTACAAGGCCATCGATTCCATCCTTCTGTAAAATCAATTCTTTTCCACATTCGCTACAATATTTCATAATACCACCTTAGACGAAAAGCAAGGTGTACCTGAAATCTCACCCGAAATGATGATTTCATTATCAACAATCTCTTTATAAACATCGATGATATCGCCTTCCTTAGCCTCATGAAGATAGTTGATTTGGAAGTCCTTGATTCCTTCAATTTCACTTTGCGTTAAGGCATCATAAACGATATCGGCATATTTGGAGTTATTCATATGCCAATTATGATCTAGGCTCGAATTACCAACCCGGAATGAAAAAACCTTGTTATTTAATATTGGCTTAATTGATGTTAATTTCTCGTTATAAATCTTCCCGTCAAAGCAAACACCAGGATAGCTGATACCGTCTGTTCTGACGATTTTTCTTGAATCGGCATCGATTAAACACCATTGGCTCGACCCAACTGCTAATAAATTATCATCCGCATCCTTTATTTCATAATTTCGGATGAAATCGATTCTTCCCTTTTCCTCAGGCCATGTTTTAATATATACCTTTGAAAATGGCTTTGGTTCAAGATATTTGGTAATTCGTGTCTTTACTAAAACCCAATAAAGGTTTTTATCCTTAAGAGCTTGAAAGCCAATTCCTAATTTTTCTGCATGTTGACCAGCCCCATCCTGAAAGAAATTCAAGATGGCCTTAATGCTTAAATGATCAAAGTTGTCCAAATCATTTGTTCGAATTTTTTCCTCATTAATGTAAATCATTTTGTCTAACCCTACTTTACAAAATTTTTATAGCCTTTTCCATATTGAACACAACGCGATACACGGCTTAAGGTTGCACTACTTATTTCGGTTTTTGAAATAATCTGTTCATATGTGTTTTTTTCTAATAATAGCTTCGCGGCTGATACTCTTTGTGCCATCGCATCTACTTCCTTGATTGTGCATAAATCATCAAAAAAATCATAGCAGTCATCAAGAGATTTTAAGCTCAATATTGTTTTAAATAATAAATCCTTTTCCTCTGTTCTTTCCATAACTACGCTCCAAATAAAGTCATTAAAAAATAAAGTAATACAATAATAAAAATTATCAAATACATTACGATGTGCTGAAGCAATCTTCGCTTATCAATTATTTCCGTATGATATTCAAAGATACTAATAACATAAATATTAACTAAAAATACCATCGCAATTAGCGGTAAAATAAAATCAATTTTGATTACCTGAGTTATATTAAGTATCCCCACAACAATACAGGCAATTAAAATAATTGTCGCTGATAAATTCAATCCAAAATGAATGTTATCATTTCTTTCTTCTTTTGTCACGAATACAACCTCCAAACAACATTATTATATCACTTTTTTTCGGGTTTTAATATGTTAAATCTACCATAATCTTGATAAAAAAACCTCAATCTATAAACTGAGGTCTTAATCACATATATTTATTTCAATTACATCATCCATATTCAATTGCTTTCTGCCAATCGTTATTCTTCTCGTATACTGATTTAAGCTAGTTATGTAATCATATAAACGATATACATAGCCATCATTAAAATAAACAATTTCAACATATGACTTTCTTTTCAATGCTTCCTTTAAATTAAAATCCAAATCAGCTAATTCATATTCTGATAATTCAGGCTTTGGTATTTTCCCAATTTCATATTCTACTTTTCTTAAAGCATCCTTATAGCCTTCAAGGGCATCAAAGGGCTGCCATTTTCCTTTTCTAGTTTGCATTGTGACCTCCTATTAAACCATTTCTTTTAATTAAAGTTGCTTTTTCATCAAGGCTAATAGCCTTATTTATAGCGTTTTTCCCAAATCTTTCTCTGATTTCAACAATTGCTCGATAGAGATTTCTTTCCTTCAATAAAGAATCGGAATCATTGAATAAATCAAAGGCCAAGTAGCTATCAGGCTTAAGTCCACCGGCTCTTACGGAAAGATGGCGAATGGGATTATTAATAATATTTTCCCAATATAGATATTTGAATTCCTGCATTATAAGCTTAAAGCTTGAGGTTTGATATAAAAGCTTTGTTTGTTTACAAAAGCTCCCCTCATAGCCCTTAGAATAACCAATGAATAAACTAATACTGTTGGTTGTTAGCTTTTTCGCATGAAGATCTAAAACTAAACGATAAATCATTTCCTCTAAAATGATATAAGCATCATGACAGTTGTAATCCTCAAACAGAACTTGACCGTTGCCTAAGGATGTAGAGGAAGGAACATAATCCTTAATTTCTTGAATACTGCTATTATCAATGCCATGGGCATGGTTATATAATTCTTCGCCCATTATGCCAAATAGATCAATAAAACGTTCCTTTTTTCCTTTGGCAATTTGACCAATCGTATCTATTCCCATATGGTAAAGTCGTTTGGCCATTCCATTCCCAATTCCCCAAATATCCGTAATGGGCTTATGATTCCAAATTTTTTCTTGAAAAAGCTCTTGATTTAAATATCCAATATTATCTTTTTCATGCTTAGCGATAATATCCAAGGCTACCTTAGCCAAAAACATATTATCACCAATTCCAGCTGTTGCGGTAATTTTGGTTTCTTTGAAAATCGTATCGATGATTTTTTTGGCAATTTCAAAAATGGAACAATTATAATATTTCATATAGCTTGTTAAATCTAAAAAAGCCTCATCAATACTATAAACATGAATGTCCTCCTTTGACACAAAACGAAGGTAAATTTTATAAACCATTGCGGAGTATTCAATATATTTATTCATCCTTGGCTTAGCATAAATCGGATAGACATTTTTCGGTAGCTCATAGATTCGGCATCTTGATTTAGCGCCATGATCCTTAATGCAAGGAGTTGCGGCTAAAACAATCGAGCCTCCTCCTCTTTCTTTATCAGCCACGACTAAATTAGTCGTAAATGGATCAAGACCTCTTAGAGCACATTCAACTGAGGCATAAAAGCTTTTTAAATCGATACACAAAAATGGCATTTACTTCACCTCCATTTGTGGATTTATTTTAGCATACAAATTTCAAAATTATTAATGAAAGTATTCTCATTCAAATTCTTTATTGAGGGCTTTCAAAAAGCAAAAAAAAACTAAATTTATTAAAAATTCAAGTTTTTGCTTTCACCATCACTTTTTTTTAATAAATTCAGTTTTATGTTATGCGATTATCTTGTCAAGCAAAATAATCAGCTATAAAATTTTTGAATAATATTGACAAAGAATCGTTTTTATACTTAATGCTTAGGTGTCCATTTACCGTGGACAAGCTTAAAATCCTTTAAAACATCCTTAGCATCAGAGACACCAAGCTTGATGGCTTTATCGAGCATTCGACAACCCGTATCAATTGACTTTGAAACGCCCTCACCAAAAATATAGGAAATGCCAGCATTATAGGTGGCCATTGGATGATTCAATGTGGCGGCCTTTTGGTACCAATTGAAAGCCTCCTCCTTGTTTTCCTCTGTTCCTTGGCCATAGTCATATAGACAGCCTAATTGATACATCGCTTCAGCATCATCCTTTGATGCGGCGATTTGATAATACTTAAAGGCTAGCTCTTTATTGACCTCAGTCCCAATTCCCTCTTCGTAGCAATGAGCTAAAAAGCGCTCAAATAAGCCCTTATTTGCTAAATCAAAATAAATATCAAAGGCTTTTTTTTCATCCTTATCAACAATATATCCTTCTTCATATAAATTAGCTCTGAATAATAAAGCTTGCGGATAATCACCTAATTGTTCTAATAATTCAAGAGCCTTTTGTTCATCCTTTTCTGTTCCAATACCATCAAAATAGCACAAGGCCAAGGAATATTTAGCTTCCTTCAATTCCTTTGCTTTTTCGTAAGCCAAAAAAGCCTTCTTATTATCTTGATAGGTTCCTAATCCAAGCTCATGGGCTAGACCAACGTTATATATTGCGCGCAAATCTTGAGATTTACTAAAATAGCGATAGGCCTCACTGTAATTTTGGCTACAGCCAATTCCTTGATAATAAAATTGACCCAATAAATAATAGCTATCCTCATTTCCTTTTTTAGCCTCCTCTAATAGTATCGAAAAAGCTTCCTTTTCTTTTCCCAAATGATAAAGCTCTAAAGCCTTATTAACCATAAAATCAAATCCTTTCTAGCTAGGGGAATTATACCATAATTTTTTTTATAATTCAATTGAAATTAAAGTTTACTTTAAGTTATAATATAATGGAAAGGATTGATCGAGATGTATTCAATGAAGGATATTGCAGCTAAATATGGAATTTCGCAATCAACAATTCGCTATTATGACAAAGAGGGTCTTCTTCCTTTTATGGAAAGAACGCAGGGAGGAATTCGCTTCTTCACTGACACGGATATTGAATGGCTAGATTTCATCATCACCTTAAAGGATTCTGGAATGTCCGTAAAGGATATTAGGCAATACATAGAATGCCTTTATGAAACTGATGATAAGGAAAAATGCCTCCAATTATTTAAAGATCACCAAAAGCATTTAGTTGAGCAATTAAAGATTTATCAAAATGCTTTAGACAAAGTTAATCATACCATTTGGGAGCTTGAAAAGGATTTGCAAAAATAGCATACGAAATTTACTGTTGGCAATTTGTCGACAGTTTTTTTATGACAAGATCAATGAATTTTTTGTAATACTTGGGAACAGCATAAGGCAAAAGAACTATGTTCAATTACAACTGGAAAAAGCAATACTCAGGATCAAGTAGATGACGGATTATATCCTTTTTATATTCGTTCAGATACACCTGTTAAAAGTAATAAATATATATATGATGAAGAAGCAGTTATTACGATTGGTGATGGTAACATTGGAAGGGTATTTCATTATGTAAATGGAAAGTTTGATTTACACCAGAGATGCTATAAAATGGCTAATTTTAGCCAATTATCAGGCAAATATTTTTATTGCTATTTCTCAACAAAATTTTATAAGCGAGCAATGTCGATGACAGCAAAAGCTACTGTTGATTCTGTTCGTTTAGAAATGATATCAGAAATGCCAATTAAATACCCTTTTAATACAGAAGAACAAGATAAAATTAGTAGTTTATTATTTCAAATTGATCACCTTATCACCCTTCATCAGCGTAAGTCTTCTACACCCAATTCAATTATAAGAAAGACAAAAAAATGTCAGCTATTTAGCCGACATTTATTACTTCTATAATACTTTTTTACGAACAACCTTACCGCCAGTAATTAAAATCATCTTAATTGCATCTAAAGAGAAATCATCAAGCTTAACAACTAAAGGCTTATCGATAACACCACGCGCTAAAACCTTGACTGTATTACAGTTTTTAGCCACAAGCTTCTTTTCAAGTAAAGACTCTAAGGTAATAACATCATTAGCTTTGAAAACCTGACTAAGAGTGTCAATATTAACAACACCCTTAACACGATTCTTCAAATTAACCTTGATTGCTGGTCTTTCCTTTTCTTCTTCAACGACATTTTCTAAAGCCACATCATCGCTCATTGCTTCGTGAGCCTCAGAAACATTTACTGAAGATCTTAAGGCAAAGCCACCCTTCGCAAGAATTGAATCAGGGTCAGCCATAAACATACTAGCATAATCGATTACCTCGATTGTTTTATTCTTTGGAATTTCATTATTTGTCATATATACATCAATTAATTCCATAGCCTTCTTTAAAGCTAAATTAGATTTAATTTTTAACATCAATGGCACTAAAACAAATGATTTCTTTTCTGAAACATCCTTTTGATGATAAATTCTTTCTTCAAAATCATTTGGATTTAAGGCTAAATAAAGCTTCAAGGTTTTTCCAGCAATTTTCATCTTCGCAACTAAATTACGACCAATACGATAGGAATCACAAGAATTACTCATTCTTTCCTTACATTTTTTATAGCTTTCAAAATGATTTCTTAATGCTGAATAATATTCCTTAAGCTTATCATCCGCAAAGGCAAGCTTATTCGCAAATGTTGCCTTAACTACAACCTTATCCGTAGCTTCATCATCATCGTCATCGTCGTCATCATCATCCTCTTGGACAGGAACAGGGGCTTTTTTAACAGGCTCTTCCTTAACAATAGATTCAACCTCAGGCTCTTTTTTAACAACCCGCTCTTTCGTTTCTTCCCCAAGCTTTAAAGAAGCCTTGATACCAACACTAATACTCATCTTTAAGTCTTCATTTGACATTGCCTTAATTTCTTCAACTGTTGGCTTATAAACTAAAATTGCCTTCTCATAAGCCTCATCAACAAATTCCTTTCGTTCAATAAATTCCTTCGTTGAATTGTATAATTGACTCTTAGCCGTAATTAGATACTTTTCATCATTTAAATATTTGGAAGAAACATATTCATATGATGATTTAATCAATTCCTTCAATCCCTTAGAATCAAAGCTTGAATCAATAATAAAGCCATAGAAATCATCACCACTAGGATAATCAGATTTATATGAATTCACATGACACTCGTGATTTTTGGCATATAATTCCTCACTTAAGCGAATAATTAGCTTATATACAAAGCCCTTTGAATATAAAGCTCCAAATAAAGTATCTAAAGCTACAAAGGTATGTGGCATAAGAATACCATCTCTTCTTGTCATTGTGGTCTCTTGAGTTGGATTTAAGTTTCGAACAAAATAATCGATTTCCTCTAAAGTCATGACTAATAAAGCCTTTTCCTCCAAGGTATTTCTTTCATCTAAAGGCTTTTCTTCTTTTATTTCCTTAACTACTGATTTTTCTTTGATTTCTTCTTTTTCCATAACAACAGGGGTAACTTCGACTTTCTTTTCCTTTTTTCTTCTAAATAAACCCATTTATATCATCCTTTCAAAAATAAAACGCTTACTTTATTTTATCTTTTTTTTTACACAAAAACAAGTAATTTGTAAAAATTAATGGGCATTTCCAACAAAAACTTGGTAAGGCTTGAGGATAATCGTCGATTTTTCATCAATTTGATTAACCAAATTTTTAAAAGAATCAATTTCTTTAGAATCGTTTGATAAATTAATTGCGATAAGCTTTACATCATTACCATAAATTTTATAATAGCTTAGGATATTTTCATCAATAAAGCATGGCTTGTATTCTCCGAATTTTAAAGCATCACTTTCATGTCGAATTTTAATCAATTTTTGATAATAATTAAACAAATCTAAATCTTGATTTTCCCAAAGCATTCCTCTTCGGCAATCAGGATCATTATCGCCAGTTAACCCAACCTCATCACCATAATAAATGAAAGGCATTCCCGATAAGGTCATCATAATTCCAACTGCCGCCTTGAGGATATCCTTATTTTCCTTAGCCAAAAACAAAAATCTCGGCGTATCATGACTATCTAATAAATTCCATAAAATCGATACAGTATCTTTTTTATACATCCCTCGTAAAAAGCCCATTCGATCATGAAATTGATTAGCTGTTATTTTTTTATTTACCAACAAATCCAAAACGGCGTTGCGGAAACAATAATTCATAACTGTATCAAATTCATCACCTAATAAATAATCACTGGCTTCATGCCAAACCTCACCCGAAATAAGCGTATCCTTTTTAACACTCATCATCTCTAATCGAAGCTTTTTCGAAAAATCGTGGCTATATTCTTCGGGTACATCTAAACGAAATCCATCAACACCATAATCCTTCATCCACATCTTAACGCAATCAAAAAGATAACGTCTTGCCTCATCATTAGCTAAATTGATTTTTGGCATTCCACCAAAAAAGGCAAATGATTTGTAACTAGGTAATTGGCCAAGCTCCCAGCCAGCATCACCATTAACATAAAACCAATCATAATAAGCAGATTCTTTTCCTTTATTTACAACATCCTGGAAGAAAGGATGCATATAGCCACAATGATTGAAGACACCGTCAAGCATGACATGCATACCAAGCTCATGGGCCTTTGTGGTTAATTCCTTCAAATCCTCATTTGTGCCAAAATCCTTGTCCACATGGAAATAATCAGAGGTATCATATTTATGATTACTGATTGATTCAAAAATCGGGCACATATATAAAACATCAATTCCCAGCTCATGAAGATACGGAAGCTTTGAGGTTATTCCCTTTAGGGTACCTCCAAGAAAATCCTCTCTTGTTATCGGAGCCTTATACCAGTTAGATAAATTTTCGCGTTTACTTCCAACATTGCAAAACCTTTCAGGGAATATTTGGTAAACAACCGCTCCTTGAGCCCATTTAGGAACAAAGTAGGCTTCCTCGATTCGCGAATCAACTGGGCATTCAAACATATAATTTCCATCATATGTTACCTCATCAAAGAATTGGAACTGTCCATAGAAAAGATGAACATCACCAAATAATTCAAAAAAATATTGAATTCCTAATTCAAGAGGCGGAATCAAGCATTCAAAATAATCAAACATTTCTGAACTGCAAACAAGCTCCATTTTGACACGAACAAGCTTTCCTTCCTTCGGCAACCACTTTTCAGCATAATAAAGGTATGCCTCCTTGATATCATTTCGTTTGGCCCTAAGCTTAACTAAAAACATTCCATCAAGAAAATAACAGAATTCACGATTAGGGCGATGATAAATTGCTTCTTTGTTCATAAATAAACCCTCCTTAGCATTAGTAAAAAACAATTTATTATAAAAATATTGTTAAAAACAAACTTTACCTTTTTTAGGAATTTACAAAAAAAGGCTTTATAAAGATATTTTAAATCAAAAGTAATAATATAAACTTGCTAATCTTATTATAGCATCATTTTTGCATAAAAAAAAGTGCTCAAATGAGCATTTAAATAATGGATTTTAAAGGACAATAAATATGCATAAGTCATAGTTTATTATAAACAAAATGTCATATACGCAGGAATGCAAATAATGCCATCTTCTCTAATTGAAAAATTTTTAGGATGAATAATGTATGCTTTATCTATTCTATCTTTAAATTTATCGACAAACTTAAGCATTGATTCTACTTTGTATGACTTAGAAGATTTTACTTCAATTGGAATTAGTTTTTGAGATACTTTATTTCCAGTTGTTAATAGAAAATCTATTTCTATATCATTTCTATGCTTTTCTTCATTATATCTAGTATAAAAA